>PMSX01000097.1 GCA_003167495.1 Bryobacterales bacterium
ATCCGCCGGCCAACGCCTTGCCGGGCCGTGTCGCATAATACGAATTACGCGCGTAACGCCGTTCGTCTTCCGTGAAGTTTCGACGGGCCATTAGTTCAGGGGTCATAAGTTGTAAGCCTCCACATTCAAATCGTTTGTCAGAATCACTTTCACGCGTGCCCCTTCGAGCACCTTAATCGTTGGCAGTTTGTTGAGGAACCTCGACAACACCTGCTCCGAACTTGACCCCATTCGCTCGGTGAACCCAACGCGAAACCCAGTGGCCGCGTCGTAGCCAGCCCCAGCGTAATTACCGATCTGCGCTAATCCCCCGATCGCGCCCAGCGCCAGCGAAGTACCGAAGATTTCGAGATAGTGGTGATCGACCTTGCTAACCAGTCCTGTCTCGCCGATCTGATCCAGCCCTCGGAACTTGTCGAGTGAAATGTATTTGCCATTCGGCAAAATCAATCGGTGAAAGATAATCGCCAGCCGCAGTTGATCGGTGCTGTTCACCTCTTTCGCTTCACCTAGCAGCCTCGAACCTTTCGGAATGAGCAACTCAATTCCGGCTTTGCTATAAACGTCGGTCGAAACCTGCGTAATGACTGGCCCAGCAAATTCGCCATCGAGACGATTAAGCAGTACCGTCTCAATCACGGTTCCTTCGTCGAGTCGATAAACACCAGGAGGCAGGGCTGCGGGATCTACTTCCGCCGAAGCCGACGTGGAAGGTGCTGCCGGCGTCGTCTCACTCTCTGCTGCCGGCTGACTGACAAGCGACGCAGGGATTGCCGACGACGATGTACTGTCACTGTGGTTACCCTGCGGCGCGAAGGCAACTGTCGACGCGTAAGCGGCCTGGTGTTGCCGTTTCAGATCTTCCAGCCGTAACTGGGTCGCAAGCTCCTTGACCGGGTCTACTGGCGCCGACACGTTCTGTGGGCCAGACATGCCGCCATCTCCCGTTGCGTGCATCGCTCTCTGTTTAGCCAGTTCTGCTTCTTGCGCGGCCCGGGTTGCTTCGGCCATCTCGCGTTGCAGCTCGGCTTGCTGCGCGTCTACCTCGCCGGGCGTAGTGGGCAGGATTTGTGAGACGGGCTGCTTCACTACGGGTTGATCCGGCTTGTGGAACACGCCGAATAGGGTTAGGCAGATGAGAAGGAGTACACCGCCGCCGATGAGAACCCGTTTGATTTTCTCGACCGGAATGGCCCCTTGCGGTGGCTGATAGCGTTGCGTAACGCTGGGGTCCGATGGTTGTGGGTTCGGTGTCATAATACTACCCCCGTGGCTGCCAGATTTCGAGCTTCTTTTTTCCGACCTGCAAATAGCTATTACCGAGAATTTTGGGGATGAAGTACGTTCCGTCAGGGTGCAGTTCGAACTGCACGAGATTGGGCTTGCCGTCCTTCAGTTCGTACAGAGCTGGCGCTTCTGTGGGATGCGCCCGAATGTACGTGAACCTGTCGTCGTGCCAGGCCGCTTCGATATTAAACGGCGGTTTGTTTCGCTCCTTTTCGCTGAATGTATAATCAAACCGCATCTTTTCCGGGTATTCTGCGCGGGCTAGATCGCTGTTCGCTTTGATCTCTGTCGGGACGCTTGCTTGCAATTTCTTCACGGCGGCTTCACTCGCTGCGAGTTCCTGTTTCAGTTCTTCCGCTACGGAAGCGGAAACAAACACCGGAGGCTTCTCCAGCGAGGACGCATCTACGGGCTTTACAAAGATCTTCAACGCTACGGGCCCGCTACCGCCTTCAGTCGCTTGAAAGGTGTACGAATTGTTGTGGTCGGTCACGATGTGGATGTCCGTCGCCGCACCGGCCTTCGATGGCTTGACGGCTATGTAACGCTCCGCGCCGGGGATGACATCCACGTTCCAATACGTCTTGTCCCCAACAAAAACCCCCATGGCTTTCTCTTTTTCCGGTAAAACGATCAACGTCGTTTCATTCCGGCCAGTGTGCAACGGCACAATGTCCTCACTGTGAATCACGATGGTTTGTGCCACTTCCGTAGCCGCACTGCCTTGCGGCGTGACGGCGGCTTGCGTCAGCAACCCAGCCATCAGTGCCACCCAAAGCATGCTCCGTATTTTTGTTGTCATGTTTTCCTTCTTCCCTCATGCCGAGACCGCGGAATAGCGTTCGCGGCGCAGTTGTTTTTCGAGGTTGCTGTTTGGGTCGTTCGAGAACGTCAAACGATCCTGATCATTGTCAATACGCAGCTCCACCGTCTTGAAGTACTGCGCGGTTGAGATGGTGAGGTCACGGCGCGGCCGTTGTGACACGATGCGCTCGGCCTGTTTTTCGTTAAGGCCGAAGAGTTTTTGATAAGTCTCCGGTTTGATCTCCGGATTAGCCAGAAAGATCTTCATGGGGCAGGCCTCCGCCAGCACTTCGCCAAAGCCGGCGCGCTCGGCGTCTAATCCGGACTGCGTCACAAACAGGTTGCCAAGATTGTGCTTTCGGCCCGTTTTGATCTTGGCGATCATGTATGCGCTCATGTCACTCATGAGCATCCAGCGCCAGCATTCATCCATGACCAGCAGCTTTAGGCGCGACATCTGCGCGGGATCGAAGACGATCGAATCGAAGCGTTGCGTGATATAGAACAGCAGCGGCGCCAGCGCCTCCAAGTGCTTTTCCATGCCCTGAAATTCAAAGGTGGTGAAATGCGAAAACTCGACCGTGTCTAGCGTGTGATCGAACAGGTGGCCATACTGGCCGCCCTCACACCAGCGCGCCAGGCGCGCGTACAGCTTCGTGGGCAGGCTCAAGTTTTGTAGCCGCCGATCCTTCCGGTTGAGCCCGTAAACGGCGTCTACAGCTTCGTGAATGTGAATATCTTCCGCGGCTTGCTCTTCAAGCGATGTCTTCGCATCTTTGCCCAGCAGCATGCGCACGAAGTAAAAAAGAAATTGCAGGTTATCGACCGTAGCTTCCAATGAGAACGGGTTGATCAGAGCGCCCTGCGATGTCAGGGAGATCTCGAAATAGGAACCCTTGAACTCAAGGGTGAGGTCCTGGTAACTGCCTCCGATGTCGAGAATTAGCGTTGCCGGCTTGTATTTTTGCGCCTGGCCTACTAGGTAGTTCGTGACGAACGATTTGCCAGCTTCCGGCGCGCCGGTAATCTCCACGCCCATCACGCCTCCGACGTGGGCATTGAAATAGAAGAGTTGGTGATCCGATGTCTCGAACGTTGCCAGATACTCATCCTTTAGATGCGGGTTGCGCTTGTCGCCCGTGTAACTCGCCCAGATCAGCGCCATGTCGGCATAGTTCACATTCATGGTGTAGTGGTAGCGATGCGAGTGCTGATAGTTGCCGGGCAGGATCGATAGCCAGGCGTGCCACAAATTAAGCCGCTCGTCGATGAGCGAAGCGTCATAGCGGCCAAAGACCTTCACCACGGAAGAGAAGCTCTCGCGCACCCGATCAATTGACTTGCCCAGCAGAATGATGGTGCAGCAGAACGAGCCGAAGTAGTTGCCACGATTCTCGATCTCTTTCATACACTCGCCCAGCGAATCGTAGTGAGCCTCGACCTCATGCTTGCGGGGCAGCTCCGATTTGGGAACCCCGCGGCCGTGCACCGCAAGCGCGACAAGATTCACCAGCAGAGCGTCGAAGCTGGTCTGTTTTGCGCGAATCACTCGACGCATGCGGAGGTTACTTTGGGCTTTCCACTCCGCACAAACGATCAGGTCACATGGAATAGCCAACAACTCCTGCAGCAAATTCGGTTGCGTCGATGCCGGCAGGTTCTTCAGTCCAACTGCCTTCACCGCATAGTCATTCACCTGCAGATAATCGCGATGAATATCAACTTGGGAATCAAGTGTTGTGTAGCTCAGGTCCGATCCACATGGGAACGCCGCTGCTTGGTCCGGGTCATAGTTGACCAGGCTGCGCAAAAACAAACGCGCCTCGCGCTCTTCCAGCACTTGCGCTAGCAAAGCATCGCCAACCAATTCGCGGAACGAACGAGCCGCACCGGTTAGTGTTTCGACCGCTCGCTCCGCTTCCAGCGCTACGTCCAGCGCGGCACTTTGGACTGAAGAGAAGAACTTGTTTTGCGGGCGAAACCCCTCATAGAGCACCGCCATATACAGCCGGATCTCATACAGCGAAGACGCTCGGGCATGCAACGCATCCACACGCCGGCGAACCGCTTCATCAGCCTCCGGTGTTGGATAGCTCTGTTTCGATGGCGCCAGCGCGCCAGAACGTTTGACGATGTAGGAATAAACCCGAAAGCGGTCATCGAACAAACGGATCGCCGACTCAAAACGACGGGTGTAGGCGTTCAATGCCTCATCTGTGCGGCAATCGGGATCGATACCAACGAGGGAAAGAATCATACCCAGGTCGCCCAATTTCGTCTCAAACACGGTTGTGCTGATGAAACGCGACAAGGCGATTTCGGCGGCACATGCGCCGGCGTGTCTTAGTGGATGATCAAGCGACCCGAGCATTTGTCTGTTGTGTCTCCTTTCTTTTTGGTGGGATTAAGAAGTGAAGCGGCCGGGGTCGTAAACACGCCGTTGCCGTAAGGCCTTCGGCACAATCACGATCAATTGGACGTCGTGCTTTGTGATCCAATACGACGCCCACCAAAGCGCGCCGAATGTGAGCAGAGCCGACAAGAACGTAGCGTGGCGAAAGACCAGAAAGGCAATCAGCAAAATGACGATGCAGAGCCTTCTGTCGATTCCCAGCAGTGTCGCCGTGACATTGATCGAGCGATAAGTCGGTGTGGACATGGCTCAGAGTGATTGCAGCCAGCCCATCCATTTGGCCGCCGATAGCGCAAGCATCCCGCCGCCAATGATGGCAACCAGGACGCCGCCGAGCACCCGGCCGCTGAACGCGAGCAGAATGCCACCGACGACGATTGCCAACTCCACCAGACCCGTCACGAACGCGCCGGTGGAGATCGTTGCCGCGCTGTTGCCCAACGCCGTAAATGGATCTTGGGCGCAGCATACGACCGCAGTGAGTAGCAGCGCGCCGAAAAGACGCGCTTGCCAGGAGGTGAGACCGAACAGAAACAACGTCTGAGCGGCCCGTGAATATCGGAGAGAGTTAATTTTCTTCATTGGTTTGTCCTTTTGAATGGAATGGAGAAAGCTTGGCCGCTCGGTGTCGGGCGGTCAAAGAAAGGCTTGAGGCGCGCACCCCGCGGGCGCATCGGAGTTGGTGGAATCCAGGAAGCTAGACGATAATTTGAGCAGGGCATTCGGCCTCTCCACAGGTCGGAAGTCTAAGGGCCGGCGAGGTGCTACTAACACCGAACTGGCCCGCTGTTGTTATTAGGAGGCGCACAGGAACTGATGCGCGACAAGTGAGTCCGCTACTCTTCCGCTGGACGTGGTTAAGATTTACAACAGAAGAGAGAATCAGTGCGGCTGGTACAAGCGCTGGTACAAAAGGTGGGAAAACTGGTCGAAAATGGTCGAATGGAGGTGACCGAAAGAACCTTTGTTTACTCCATTTAACTAGCTGCGCACCTACTATGCACTGGTCTTTTAATGCGGTGGTCGCGGGTTCGAGTCCCGCCCGGCTCACCATTCTTATGACAATAAGCCATTTAGAATCAATGCGGATTCTACGATTCTCTTCAAGGACACTCGGAGTGTGTCCTAATTGTCTTAGAATGAGGGCACTGCGCCCTCCTCGAAACGAACCAAATTGTGACCCTAGACATGCAGAGACGGCATCTTCGCACCTGCAAGAAGTTCGGCACGGCTGACGAATGCTCGTCTGCCTCAAAAAAGAAACGCCCGTTCCTCCTTTATGGCGTCGGACTAGACGAACAAGGCAACTGTCAGAAATTCGCAGAAGTCTGCAGACCAGCGACCTGCAAGTGGCGGCAGGCCTCTTGGCAAAGTATCGGCTTTCGGCAGGCAGGTCCTTGAAAAGAGATTGCCCCCTTGTCCTCTCGTTCGACTGGCATACTCGGTGAGGGTCGCCGCTTCATTTTGATAGCGGCCTGCTTTAGCTGAAGATTGCGCGTTGTGGCTCGCGCCGGGAGCGACGTCGCCGACTCCTTCGCTGGCCGGTAGAGTCCAAGGGCACGGCAGACCGCCGATGCCGCGAGCGCGATCGGCAAAATGCGAAGAACAGGTCTATCGACAGTGAACCGCATCGCCAAGAATTCGTTACGAAGACGGTGCAACGTTTGGCTTGCGGTCAACGACAGTACCGAGGTCGAAGTCTGGAAATCGATCGCGGGGTCGGTTGCGCGAGAAACAAGGTTCGGCATGATCTCGCTAGGAAGACGGAACTCAGGGCAGACTGCGCTTGCCGAAAGTTCCCCCGCGACTATTAGGAGGGAGCGTTAATACCGATGGTGACATTTTCGTTTAAGTAAAGTGATTGGTTGCCAGCTCGAATCTAATTCTTTTTCTTTCTTTCCGATCACAAGAGCACACGGAGCAGCAGCAGGACAAAAATCACGCAAGTACACTCCAGACGTGCGGGCACTATCGTTCAATCCGTATTGGCATCGGATGATGATGACCGCGCGCCATAGAGGGTATCAGCTTTGATCGAGGCGGCGGAAGATGTCGGCGATGTTCGATTTTACGTTACTCGCGATAAGTTCGGCGGGAGTTTGCTGGCCGTCGGAAAGCTGGGAGACGAGAAACGATTGATATTCGTCATCGAGCGAGTGGAGTGAGGGCGCGGTGACGGCGGATTGAATTTCAGTGACGGAACGGCCGACGGATTTTTGAGAGGCGACGGCTTCGGTGAGTTCGGCGATGTAGTTCGAGAAGTTGGTGAGACGCTTATCGCCCTGTTGGGCTTGGCCGTGGCCGCCGACAATCGTTGCGAACGGAAGCTCTTTGAGGGTGGCCAGAGTTTTGGGCCAATCGCGAGGGTAACCGTCACCGATGAAGGGGAACCATCCGTGGAGGAGATCGCCGGTGGCGAGGATTTTGTTTTGGGGGCAGAAGACGACGACGTCGCCGCCCGTGTGGCCGCGGCCGCGGAAGGTGAGTTGGAGTTCGTGCTCTTTGTCGTGGAGGGTGAGCGAGGAATCGAAGGTGAGGTCGGGAAGTTCGGGCTGATAGTTGTGCATTTCAGCGGCGAAGGCGTGGATTTCGGCGATGCTGCGGCGGATGCGCTGTTTCTCTTCAGGAGTCTTGGCGGATTCGAGGCGGTGCAGGAGGTCGGGGATGGAGGCTTCGGCACCTTCGACTTCGATGCGAGCGCGAGCGGCGCCGAATTGAGAGAGCAGTTCGCGAGTGGTGTCGCTCGTGATGATCTCGGCCCCGGGAGCGAGGCGCCGATAGGCAGGGTCGCCTTCGCTGTGGTCCCAATGGAAGTGTGTGTTGACGATATAGCGGATGGGTTTAGGGGTGATTTCGCGGCGGACTTGGGCGACGAGGGCAGCGGCAGCGGAGGGCTTGGAGTGGGCGTCGACGATGAGGAGATATTTGGCGTTTTCAAAGATGACGGCGTTGCAGTTGATGATGGTTTTGGGTTTGGCGATGGCGGAATAGGCGCCGGGGGCGACTTTGGTGAGAGTGAAGAGAGTGGGCTGAGACGCGACTTGCGTGGCAGCGCGAGCTTTAGCGGCACGGATGAAAGCCTGGTCGAGAAGAGCGGCGCTCAAGGGTGCAGCAAGAGCTTGGCCGAGGAAGGAACGACGTGAGGGATGAGGGTGATGATGATCTGGTTTCATTGCACTCATAGCAGTTTACGCCACGAGCGGGACCAGCGCTGCGGAGGACCTCGATTTCTCCCTCTTCCTTCGCCGCTCCTAAAATCAAAAGGATACAATCGCAACCGGACCCCGCATGCTCTTCGGCAAAGTCTCGCTCTTAGCCACACTGATCCTAACCAGAGCCTTCGCTCAGTCCGTACCCGTCGATCTGTCCGCTCTCCATCGCGGCCCCATCAGCGTCTCCACTTCGCCCACATCCCTCATCATTCAATGGAACGACGAAAGCTCCCGCCCCTGGCAAGCAATCTTTTCGCTCGATCCCAAACAGTTCCTCATCTCGTCCATCTCCTTAGGGAACCGCGCCATCATCGAACGTGCCCAGCCTTTCTATCAGTGCGCAACCGGAAAGCGACGTGGTGGTTGGGACGCGTTTTTCGATTTCCCCGCGAGCGCGCCTGAGGGTACGCGTGTCTTTATCGCCGAATTCCGTCCCAGCCAGGTCCACGCCCGTTCCATCGGCGACCGCGTGGAACTCTCCTTCGAGGGCCTTCACATGGGCATCTTCAACGGCTCTCTGCGCTACATCTTCTATCCCGGCAGCCGCCTCATCGAACAGCAAGCCGCCGTGTCGACGCAAGAAGCGGACACGGCCTATTTCTACGATGCCGGCCTCCGCGTCGCCTCACCTGCCGACGAAACTCCCGGCGGTAACATGAACTCCCACATCAGCTACTTCGATACCGCGGGAGACTTTCAAACCTTCTCTCCGCACTACGGCCCTGAGCGCAAGCCGCTCGCCGTCCGCTATCGGACCATAGCCGCGAAACTCGCCGCCGGGTCGATCGCCATATTTCCTGCTCCCCACCAATACTTTTTCGCCCGCGATTACACCACCAACCTGGGCTACGTTTCGTACACCTCCTGGCGCGGCAGCATCTCGCTTGGCATTCGCCAGCTCCACGACGACGATTCGCCTTACTATCCCTGGATGAACGCTCCTCCCGACACAGTCCAGGAAATGCGCCTGTTCCTGTTTCTCGGCGATGAAGACACACGCCCAACCCTTGATTCCGTTCTACGCTACACCCATCGCGATCACTTTCCTAAACTCCCCGGCCACGTCACCTTCGCACCGCACTGGCACCTCGCCTACACGATGCAAGCGCGCGCCCATGGTTTCGATTGGACCCCTCCCTTCAAACCAGCCATGCAGGCGATAGGCCTCGACTCCGCCATGATCATGGACTTCCACGGTGACGGTCATCCGGCTGACAAAGGCGCCACCCGGCTAGGAGAATTACGCGACTACTTTCGCGCCTGCTCCGCTCAGTCCGACAAAAATTTCCTTCTTATTCCCGCCGAGGAAGCTAATGTTCATCTCGGCGGACACTGGGCCCTCGTGTTCCCGAAACCGGTCTATTGGCACATGAGCCGTCAGCCCGATCAACCATTTATTACCCGGGAGCCGGCTTTCGGCACCGTCTACAATATCGGCGACGCCAAAGAAATGTGGGATGTCGTAACCCGCGAGCATGGCTACGTCTATCAAACCCATCCGCGTACCAAAGGCTCAACCGGATATCCAGACGCTATCAAGGACACCAGCTACTTTCGAGACAGTCGTTACTTAGGCTCAGGCTGGAAGGCCATGCCGTCTGACCTGTCTTCGCCACGCCTCGGCGAGCGGGCCTTCAAGACCGTTGATGATATGAATAATCTTGGCCTCCACAAACGCCTGATCGGCGAAGTCGACGTCTTCCAACTTGACTCCACCCACGAACTCTACGGCCACATGAACGTCAATTACATTCGCCTCCCGGCCCTCCCGTCCTATGATCATTACGGCGATTTGCTCGACGCCCTGGCCCGCGGCGATTCCTTCATCACTACTGGTGAAATCCTGATACCCGACGCTGAATTAAGGGCCACCGGCGAAACAGTCGACGCCCGAGTCAAGGTGAACTACACTTTCCCGCTTCGCATGGCGGAAATCGTCTGGGGAGACGGCGTCGCGACTCACCACGAAATATTTCCGCTGGAAGATACGCGCGATTTTGGTGACCGCGAATTCCACTGGCACGCCTCAACCCCAGCGTGGAAATGGGCCCGCCTGGCGATCTGGGATGTAGCCGGTGATGGCGCGTTCACCAGCCCCATTGTGCGCTAACATTTCCCCGAACGGTGCCTGCGAAAATCCAATCATCAGGCGCGATCTCCACCCCAACGCATTCTGTGGGCGCGAAGAGATCCGTTTGCCCGCTTGGCCGTATCTCGAGAGCCAGCGGCCTTATGCGGCTGGCTACTCTACGCGGCTCGGTGGATCGTGGACGGAAAGCTGAGGATCTGGGCGTAAGTCAACTATAGGGCAGTTAGGACTTGGTCATACAGATATTTGGCGCCTTCGACGCCGTCCCAGGGTCCGTCTTCGTATTCGAGGGCGAAGAGGCCCGTGTAGCCGGAATTGAGCATGATTCTGACGTTTCGTTGAACGTCGGAATCTTTCCAACGATTCCAGTACTTAGCGTGGACGTTGGTGTGAGCGTAAGGAGCCAAGTCTTGCAGCCCGTGGAAGAGAAGATACTCGTGTTCCCAGTTACAAAAGTCGGGCGAGGCTTCGCAGAAGGGGTTGTTGACTTCCTCAATAATGATTCTAATGTTAATGGGGTTCGCGGTGAGGCCCCAGTGGTTTTCGAGAGTGACCTTGACGCCAACCTTGCCACCATGCTCGGCCATCTCTTTGAAAGATTCGATGCAGTTGCTCAAATATTGTGCGAGTTCGGGGTTCTTCGGATGAGAGCTGGGGTCTGCGGCCGGCGATGGTGCTATGCGCGGACCGCCGCTATTGACACGCATTGACTTTGCGCCCAGCATCGCTGCCGCGTCCAGCCACTCTTTGGCCACCTCGACACCTTCTTTTCGTTTTGTCACATCCATGTCGCAGATGTTGCGAGGCGCGTTATTCGAGATATGGTGA
This sequence comes from Bryobacterales bacterium, assembly GCA_003167495.1. Taxonomy (GTDB): domain Bacteria; phylum Acidobacteriota; class Terriglobia; order Bryobacterales; family Bryobacteraceae; genus Bog-105. The sequence goes on from PMSX01000097.1 coordinate 10,634, forward strand.
CATCTCGTTCCCGTGATGACTTGTTTGTTCGCCATCTTTTCCAGCCACTGTTTACCGGCGGTGCCCGAAGGGTCGAACTCAGTCACTTCATGAATGGCCCCGTTATTGCCGGCGATTGTCGATTTGACATACTGGCTGTCTTTGTCCACGTCTCCGAAGAGGCCGGAGAACAGGTCCATATCCCGAACGCCGGGGAAAGTTTTCTTGGTAAACTCCGGGAAGTCCAACATGGTGATCTCGCCGTATTTGTTCTTCATCTGCACTACTTCTTCTTGGGGGGCAAGAATCACGCCTCGAGCCTTGAAGATATAGCGGATGGGCCAACTATTGGAAGCGATGCGGGCCAGCTTCTCCTTTTCGGTTAGCGGCCGTTTAACACCTGCGTGGGAAATGGGGTCGGACGTAGTAGGTGACTGGGAAGAAGACGCCTGGGCAGCTAGGAATCCTGCAGCCAAACCCGCGCCTGCCCGCTTAATAAAGCCACGTCGAGCGGGCCGGTTGTTTGTCGATCTCTGGAAATCCATGTTCTGTTTCCTTCCGATATTGAGTTGACCCGCACGATTCGGATTGGGCGCGTCATCGATGATAGGTTGATGATAGCGAAGGGCGGTCAAACGAGTGCGCTGTCACCCACCAGCCAGATGTTGGCCACGGAAGCTGGCCGCAAACGGCGTTGGGTGACATGTGCGACGGCGGGCTGATCTCCCAGAATCCGACTAGTGGACAACGTCTCAATGAAGTGGCAGCCCGAAGATCATTAAACCCTTGCCGACCACACAGGAGTTATATATTACAACGCTATGTCTGGACCACACGCCGGAATCCCGATGATCCTGACGCAGTCATCAACGATTTATTGACTGAAGATGATTAATCTAACCAGGTAGCCAGATCACAGCGCATTTAAGGTGTCCGTGGTCAGAGTTCCTTCAACGCCCTAAATGAGGAATTTCCGTGCTTTGTTGCCAGTCATTGTTACGCAATTTTAGGAACTTGTCGGACCACAAGCCCGCTCCACGTAACAGGTGACAAGCGATTTCCAAATGGTTGGTTCCGCAATACAATGATATTTTGAGCCCCCACGTTACTTCAACGCGACCGTGCCGGTTTCAGCGTCCATGCCCGTAGACGAGCCAGATCCAATAACTCACGGAGTTCAAATCCTGCGGGGGGTATCGGCCAACTAAAAGCGCCTTTGGCGTCTATGGCAACGTATTNNTATTGCTCAAATCCGATTTTCCTTTTTCTACCTGAACCGCTTCCGGCTTGAGCAGATGTGCCGAAACCATCGCCGCAAAATCCCCCAGCGACAAACTCTTCGAACCAACCCATACCTTGCTCTGCTTAAAGTGCCGTGCAAGCGCAAGCTTGTCAACCGAAGGTGGCATGGGATTCGCGTAAATGCTTATCAAGTCGTTGGCTGTAATAAACTTGACGTACCGAAAGGATTCGGCATGCTCCACGGACGCCTAACCGCGCATCCCGATCGGCGTAAAAAGCATCGGGCGGCGGCCGTTGAGCCGGAATTGAATTACTCGCAATAGCCCGAAGGGAGCGTTAGAACTCCCATATCTTGCCGATCTCGGCGTGGACCCGCGGTATGAAGGTCGCGAAGCGGTCGGCGCTTTCCTTACCTTCTTGCATGAAGAGATGTATCCTGGCTTCAAATTCATGGATGTGAAGATCCATATCGATACGCCGGATCAGGCCTTCGGGGAATACACGATTCACCAAAAGTCCGGCATCTCCGGGAGAGACGTGCACCAAAGGTTTTTCGGTCATTGCCAAGCTGCCGACGGCAAGATTGTCTTGCTTCGGGAAGCGCTCAATGTACTTGCGGCCGCCGATGGAATGTTTCCTGGCGGTGTTGCGGATATCGTTCAGAAGAGAACTTCCGCCCAATCGGCGAACAGTGCGCCGCTAAGCGACGAAGGCCGCAAGGCGCTAGCTACAGCATTTATAGCGGCCTTACGATCTCAAAACGAAAATGCGTTCAAGAAGATCATCCACGACGATGTTGTCTGGACATTACCAGGATCGAGTGCAGTCTCGGGCGTCGCCCATGGTGTCGACGGCATCCTCAAACGTGCGAAGGCTATCGTCGAGCGTGGAGTGACCCCTCGAAGTCATGCACGTCGTGCTGAGAATACCTGACTACAGTTTGCACGCTTCGCGAGGCAAGATTGGTCGCCTGGATATCTACATTTCCGACATTCCTATGGTCAACGCTACTTCCAGTAGCGAAATAATGTTTAAGAAACGAATTTCAACTCTAGAGACTTTGTTGGAAGGAGTCATCTGCTGGTTCGGATAAATAGTTGATGGATTTGAGAGGCAGACAGTTTGATTGCACGCAGTGCGGCGGTACGGTCGCTGTCGAACTCGGTGTGTATTTCGGAGGTCCGCTCGCATACGATCACTTTGCAAAGTGCCCAACTTGTGGCAAAGAATATTCGGACCAAACCGAAATTTCTCGCCTCGTTTCTGCAAGGCGAGCAAGAGACAAGGCGCTCGCTGCAGATACAGAACGCTGAGAATTATGAAGCTAATTAGAGCTTGTTTTGTCGCGGCGACGCTCTGGTGGCTCTTCCGGCCCGAGCGGCTTTTCGTTTAACCAGCAAGTGAATGAATCGGCTCCTGCGGGGCGTGGCGGATCTCCAGCCGGCCTTCACGGGTAGCCTTCATGCCACCACGCCTGGAAGGCCGAACAATATATAGACGCGTGAACACTTTAAAGTACGGCAGTAAGCTGAAGCTTCAGTTCACAAACGAATTGGAACGAGTACCTTGGCGTTCCTATGTTTTTCTTGCATCACACTGCTGCTGGCTTTGCCGAGCGGCGAACAAGATCTCTCCATCCATCGCGCAGTTTTGGGTGCTCGATTAACGGCAGTGATCTCACGTCGCTGCCGGCGTCGCATGGCGAGTCGTGAGTCTTCGTTGTTGGATGATCGGAGGTGCGGTATACCACGATTCCTGAACCCAATTGCCCGATAGCCGTCGAGTTTTCAACTCGCCAGACCCTGGCGAAACCGAGAAGTGGCTCATTACTGTCCCTCCCCAACGTATTTTTGGAGCACGCTGAAAAGTGCGAGTGGGAAACTTGAACCTACCCGATGGCATTGACGCTTGAAGAACTCATCCCATCCCGTCGCTCCGAGAAAGCTGCTTTTATAAAACTGATTAGTGTCGCTCGCTGGTAGATTTCTTGAGCACAGCGCGAACAGCAACCGATGTGGTGTTCGATCGCCTGCCGTTCGTCGCCTGTGAAACGATCAAATAAATAATCGTCCAGAGTCTCTTCTGCTAGGTGCCTAAGGGCAAGAGTTGATCTCCGCTCCTCCGGCCTGACTTCGGATTGAGAGACGATCCGTATCCCTTCGACACATCCCGCTTCACTAATAGAATCCTCTTGAGCAGTGAAGACGACCAAGCACTTCCGGCAGATGATTAGATGATCTAACAATTCAGCGTCAATCTGATCGACCGGCGAGGGTAAATTCACATCCAACGATCTTAGGTTCGCAGGAAGATCATTCTCGTTGGGGTTGTGTTTAGCAGACATCGTGGACCTGTCAGAGCTTATGTCCTCATATCGCCGACTATGGGAAATTGGCGGATGAAGCGCCGGGTGATCCTCTGGAAGAGGCCGATCCGCACGAAGATGACGTGGCGAGTTTCTTTTATACCAGTGGCAGCACAGGCGGACCCAAGGGTGCTATGCTCACGCTCCGTAACTTGTTTGCGAACGCAATACACAATTGCATGAATTTCGGGGGCGGTCCGGAATGGGTTTTTCTGCATGCAGCGCCAATGTTTCATGTGGCAGACGCCGGGGGTGTGTATGGCTTGGTCATGATGGGTGCGGCGCACTGCTTCCTTCCGACTTTCGAGCCGGAAGCTTTTCTGAAGCTAGTGGAACAATACCGGGTCACCGATAGCTTTCTGGTTCCCACCATGATCAACATGATCACGAACCATCCAGCGGCGGGGCGCTATGAGATATCGAGCTTGAAGCGGCTGGTTTACGGTGGATCGCCTATGCCACTCGACCTGCTGCGCCGGGCGAAGACAAAATTCGGCTGCGACTTGGCCCAAGGCTACGGGCTCTCGGAAGCCAGTCCCATACTCACTTACTTGGCGCCCGAAGATCACTCTTTTGCGGACGACGACCGGCAGTACATTCCCGTGAAATCGGCTGGCCGACCAATTCTCGGCTGCGAAGTTCGCGTGTTTGACCTGCATGATCGCGAGGTTCCGACGGGAGAAGTCGGCGAAATCGTAGCGCGCGGTCCGAACATTATGAAAGGCTATTGGAACCGCCCCGAGATCACTGCCGACGCGCTCCGCGGCGGCTGGCTGCACACTGGCGACATGGGTGTCTTCGACGAAGCCGGCTATCTCTATATCCTCGACCGCAAGAAGGACATGATCAAACCGGGCGGCGAGAACGTTTATTCACCCGAAGTGGAATCCGCCATTTGCGCGCATCCTGATGTGCTGGAAGCAGTGGTCATCGGCGTTCCCGATGAAAAGTGGGGCGAAGCGATCAAGGCGGTGGTAGTCCGTCGCCCTGCACGCGCGCTGACGGAACCCGCCCTCATCGAGTTTTGCCGCGCGCGGCTGACGCACTTCAAATGCCCGCATTCCGTCGATTTCGTGGACGCGTCGCCCAAAGGCGGCACTGGCAAAGTACAAAAGAATGTTTTGCGGGAACGACATCGCGCAGCCAAGTCCACGATCGCGTGACGGTCAGTCACAAACGTTCCCAAATTAGATTATTCTGCCATCTGACTGAAACGCTGACTCTTAGCCGTCTGTCCTCCCACAGCCGGCGTCTCGTCCAACCCGCCGCACGCTATGTTCAAACCAGCTTTTCGGCGGTTGCATCTACCGGCGTCTTCCTCTCCTAACGGATCGCGCCCTTCCGCCACAGCCGGTGCGACAACCCGGCTAGATCTTCGACAATCGAATATTCCGCTTCCCGCCAACCATTGGGTTCGTATTTTCACTCTCGCCCAATCGCCCTACGGTCGGGCGAGCCCCCGAACCTGTTGGCTTCGTTTTTACCACGCCGCCACGACCACCGGAATTGGCTTCGTTCCGCAAAACGCCGACCGCTTAAAGGGACCTCTTAAAGGGGTCAGACACCATTAAGTCCGCCCAATGGCCCCACGGTCGGCGTGCGTCCCTCGACCCACTGGCTTCGTTTTTTGCATGCCGCCGAGGATTACGGTAATTGGCTTCGTTGCGCAAAACGGCCCTCCCCTGGGTTTCGTTTCGCAAAAAACGCTTTTTCTTCGCCTCTTGCGCCAGCTTTCGTAGGCAGTTTTTGGCTTCGTTCCGCAAATGCACCTTCTCTTCGCCCTTTATCGGGAACCAACGTTCTTACTTCCCCCTTGCTTCTTGCCCGGCCGGAGGCTGGGCAGCAGCTCCTCATCCACCTTAGCCTTCACCGTCCTTCTATCCACTTCCAACCGCCGCGCCGTCTCCTCATAACTCCCAGTCTGCGCATAAACCAACGTGCAATATCTACTCAACAACTCATTCGCCGTCATCTCCCCCTCCTTCGCCGCGCCGAAAAAGTCATTTTTCTTCCCACGCGCGACCGGCGTTCGCTGCGGCTGATAATCCTTCCTGATCAAAATATTCCGTACACACTGCTCCAACTCCCGATAATTCCCCGGCCAGGCGTAATCCGCTCCCAAATTCGCCTTTATCCACTCACTCGCCTCCTCCGCCAGCAAATTCCCCTCACTCCCAGCCACCCGCCTCGCCATAAACAAAATCAAATCGCTCAACACCTCCGGCGATTCATCAATCTGCTGCCGTAACGATGGCGTTGCAATCTGGTCTGAACATAACCGGTAATACAAATCCTCTCGAAACCTCCGTTTCCGAATCGCCTTCTCCAAATTCTGATTCGTCGCCGCAATCAGTTTCCCCTCAAACCTATGCAAGTGCGCCGACCCCTCACCCACCGCCTGAAAACTCCGCGTCTCAATCACCCGCAGCAACTTCACTTGAATCGCCAAATCCAGATCGCCAATCTCATCCAAAAACACCGCGCCCAACGGCGGACACGCCTCTAACCACCCGCGCTTGTCTTGCACAGCTCCCGTGAACGATCCTCTCTTGTGGCCAAATAATTCCGATTCCACCAACGTCCCCGGCAGCGCTGCTATATTGATCGGAAAAAATAGCCCCGATGGGTCTTCGTCGAAAGCCATTTTGTTCTCGTCGAACGGCACATACCGCGACATCGCAATCGACCGCGCCACCAATTCTTTCCCGGTGCCCGACGGCCCCGTGATCAAAGTCGCGAACTCATTCATCCGCCCGTACAACGTTCTCAGATACCGCCGTATGTCGTGTGTAAACACCGATTGCCACACCGCTGCCCGCAGCCGCGCCGCAGGCTCTGAGTTGCCAATGATCTGATCGAAAATATGATGGAACGCGCGCACAATCTGGTAGTAGCAGGCAAACGTATGGCGCGCTTGGTGTCCCGTTGGAAAGGTCACATTCGGAATATGGAAGTAATGTTTCCACTCATCGCAAAAATCGCGATAAAATGCCCAGCGTCCTTTATCGCGCGCCTTGCCGCTAAACGTGGCCTGCACGAATTGCTGATAATGTTTGTAATAGAAAAAATAAAGCAGCCCGTCTTCGTAAAGGGCAAGCTCCCTCTCGTCGGTCGCTGCGCTGCCATGCGCCAGCGATGCTCGCAGCGCTTTTACAAGTGGTGTAAGCCGTTTCATGATCAGCCATGTGTTGGCGCGCACCCGGTCAGGTTCGCTCACCGATGCGCTCCATAGCGGGTCTTCTTCTATCGCTTCGCCCCGCAACGCTTGCCGCTCGAATGTCACCATCTCAGGCAGGAACGGGTTGGCGTAGAGTAGATTGGATACGGCTTCGAGAAACCGGCGGTTTACCCCGCTTAGAAAGGCCATGGCTCACTAATTGTATGGGTTTGTTCACAAAATGTACAGCTGCCCAAGCGTCCACGCAGCCCCGGTCCGCTAACTCTTTGATATCTTTGAAGCCACTGCAACGGCGAGCTTCGTGCTCTCTAGGGGCCTATGCATACCGAAGGTAGTTATCGCGAAGTCTTGAAAGTCCCCGGCGTTCAGCCGTTTTTGTGGCTGCAGTTCTTCAACGCCTTTAACGACAACATGTACAAAATTGTTGTCTCGTTGCTGGCCGTGTCACTCGTCGGTCAGGCCCACTCGGGCGATTATCTCGAACTCGCCAGCTTTATCTTCGTCGCGCCTTTCCTCATCTTCGCTACCTACGCCGGACAACTCGCCGATCGTTTTGAAAAGCGCAGCGTTGTCATTTTTACCAAAGCCATTGAAATCGCCGCCATGCTTTTCGCGTTGTTCGCTCTCCGCAGCGCCAACGTCAATTGGATGCTCGCCGTCCTGTTCTTTACCGCCACGCAGGCGGCCTTCTTCAGTCCAGCAAAGTATGGCATCGTTCCGGAACTGGTCGGTGAGAGACATTTAGCGCGCGCCAATGGCCTGCTCGAAATGAGCACCTTTGTCGCCATCATTCTAGGTACTGTCGGCGGTGGTCTGCTCGTCAAAACGTGGGAACACCAACCCACTTACATCGGCTTAGTATTGATCGCTGTCGCTATCGTCGGAACTGCTATGGGTGTGCGCATGACACGCACTCCGGTTGCCGTCGCCAAGCGCCCTTGGACATGGAATCCGGTAGGAGATTCATTCCGCGGTTTCGCCGGCCTGTTCGCCGACCGCAACTTGCTCATTACCGTGCTAGGCACAACCTACTTCTGGTTCCTGGGCGCTCTGCTGCAGATCCTGTTGCTCTTGTTCGGTACGGAAACCTTGCACGCGGACGCCGCGCACACCAGTCTGCTCATGGCGAGTCTCGCCATCGGCATCGGTCTCGGCAGCATGTTAGCGGGCAGGCTCTCCGGTCAAAAAGTCGAACCAGGTTTAGTCCCGGTCGGCGCTTTCGGCATGGGCATCGGCGCGTTGGTGCTCTCCCAGTTTGTCCACACTTTGCCCGCCGCTGCCTTCTGGCTGGTGATCATCGGCGGCATGGGAGGTCTGTTCATTGTTCCGCTCAACGCCATTCTGCAACATCGGCCCAAGCCCGACGAAAAAGGCCGCGTCATCGCCACCGCCAATATCGTGAATACCGTCGGCATGATGTGCTCGGCTGCTGTTGCCAACATCTGTCAGCATTACTTCAACATGACTGCGGCACACATTATTGCGCTAGCGGGCGTAATGACGCTGCTTGCGGCCGTTGCCTCGTTCCAGATTGTGCCCGATTTCACAACCCGCTTTGTCGTCTGGCTCCTAACTCACACCATTTATCGAATCCGCGTCCTCGGCTCTGAAAACATTCCCCACCGCGGTGCAGCTCTCCTGGTCGCGAACCACGTCACCTTTGTCGACGGCTTCCTTATCAATGCCTGCGTCCACCGCTTTACCCGCTTCATGGTCTATCAGGGTTGGTATGACCGTTTCCCGGCTGTCTTCAAATGGATTCACGCCATTCGCGTGCCTGATGGAACGCGCCGTGCCGTCGTCTACACCATTGCCGCCGCTCGCGAGCAACTGCAACAGGGCCACGTCGTTTGCATCTTTGCCGAAGGCTCGTTGACCCGTACCGGCAATCTCGCCGAATTTCATCGCGGCCTCGAAAAGATTGTCCAAGGCATCGATGTTCCCGTCATCCCCATACACCTCGGCGGCGTTTGGGGCAGCATCTTCAGTCTTGATCGCCGCGCCAACATCTGGCGGTCGCTACGCAAATGGCCTTGGCCCGTTACCGTGGCCTTTGGCAACCCCATGCATGCTCCCAAAGCCTCGGAGGTCCGCCAGGTTGTCTCGGAGTTGGCTGCCGATGCTAGTGCCAGTGACATTCGGTCGAACGAGACTTTGGCGACACGTTTCATCCAGGCAGCCCGCCGTCACTGGCGTGATCGCGCCATGACTGATTCCACCGGCCGGACCCTGCAATACGGCGAAGCCCTCACTGCCAGTTGGTTGCTCTCTCGCCGCATCCGCCGTCAGCATCCGGGCGAAAAAATGCTGGGTGTCATGCTGCCTGCCTCAACTGCCGCGGGCGTCATCAACTTAGGCATCGTACTTGCCGGTAAAGTGCCTGTCAATCTCAACTTCACCGTCGGCCGCGACGCCCTGGACAGTGGACTCTCCCAATGCGCTCTCAAAACCATCTACACCTCCAGGACCTTCCTCGAAAAAGCCAAACTCGATCACCGTCCGGAGATGCGCTTCGCCGAACAAGCCCTGCAATTTGCCAAGACCTCCCAAGTGGCCGCCTATGTGGCCGCTCGTATCCTCCCAACCAGCCTGCTCACTCCCATCACTGTCAAGGCGGACGATGTCGCTGCTATCCTTTTTTCCAGCGGGAGCACCGGAGCTCCCAAAGGAGTCATGCTCTCCCACCGCAACCTCATTGCCAACGCAAGTTCTGTGCATGACCTGTTTCAAGTCAACGAACGCGACACCATCGCCGGTGTCTTACCGCTCTTCCACTCCTTTGGTTTCACCTACACTCTCTGGTTCCCTCTCCTCCACGGAGCCAGTGCGGCTTACCATGCCTCTCCGCTCGATGCCAAAGGGCTCGGCGATCTCGTGCAGAAGACCAAAGCCACCTTCTTGCCCGCACCTCCCACTTTCTGTCAAGCCTACCTGCGTGCCTGTACAAACGAGCAATTTGCCTCACTGCGGCATGTCCTCGTCGGTGCCGAGAAATTGCAACCCACCCTAGCCAAAGCGTTCCAAGCGAAGTTTGGCTTGTCGTTGCTCGAAGGTTACGGCGCGACGGAAATGTCTCCAGTCATCTCCGTCAATGTGCCCGACCGCGAACAAGGCGGCATTACTCAAATTGGTATGCGCGCCGGAACTGTCGGCCAGACCGTCCCCCGAGTTGCCGCCAAAGTCGTTCATCGCGATACTGGCGAAGCGGTCGCGCACGGCGACGAGGGCATGTTGCTCGTTCGCGGCGCCAATCGCATGCTCGGTTATTTGAATAAGCCCGAAGAAACCGCTGCCGTCTTTCGCGACGGATGGTATGTCACCGGCGACATCGTCATTATGGACGCCGAAGGTTTCATCCGTATTGTCGATCGCCAGTCTCGCTTCAGCAAGATCGCGGGCGAAATGGTTCCTCACGGCAAAGTGGAAGAAGTACTGCGCACCGTGCTCGACGGCGAAGAATGCTGTATTACCGCCGTCAGTGACGAGCGTAAGGGCGAGCGCTTAGTAGCCCTGATTGCGCGGCAGGGCGCCCTCTCACAAAAGGACATCTGGCAAAAACTCATGGCGACCGACTTGCCGAAGCTGTGGATTCCTAAGTTGGATGACATTCGCATCGTAGACGACCTCCCGCTCCTGGGCACAGGGAAATTAGATCTCAAAGCAGCTAAAACACTGGCAGCCAAAACCACAGCGGCGGCCCAATAAATGCGGCGTTGGCTGAGGTGGGCCGCCGTAACTACCTGCCCGCTTGCGGCAGTTCTTTCGGCTCAGCGGCCACCGCCGCCCACCCAGCCGGCTGCTGGAAGCTCAAGCAGTGAACTCACCTTGCGCCTCACCACGCATCTCGTCCAAGTCAATGTCATCGTCAACGACAATCGCGGCAACCCCATTTCCGGGCTCTCACAAGAAGATTTCTCCATCCTCGATAACGGCAAGCCTCAGGAAATCCGCGTCTTCTCTGCCGAAACCAACGTCCCCTCCGCTTCACCTCAAATACCCCTTCCGCCAGACACCTATACGAACCGCCCGGAGGAGCAGACCAATATCCCCGCCAGTGTCACGGTTATTCTTCTGGACGCGCTAAACACTGAAGCCCGCGACCGACCCTTTGCCCGCAGCCAAGTAATCCAGGCGCTTCAGAACATTCGACCGCAGGAATACGTAGCCCTCTACTGGCTTGGTGACAGCTTACAAATTCTGCACGATTTCACTTCCGATTCCTCTGTTCTGAAGCAAGTGCTAGCCGCTTTCAAAAGTGAGTCAAAACCCGGAGGTGAGAAAACGGAAGTTCCCGATACGAGATTGAATTCGCCGAACCCATCCATCCCCGGCGGTCAATCTTACGAGCGCAACGCCTTCCGGCACATAACCGAGCAACGCATTGCCAACTTGGTCACGCGCGATCGCGTTCTTACTACGGTCTCGGCTCTGATCGCGATCGCGAACCATCTTGGCACCCGCAAAGGCCGCAAAAACTTAGTATGGGTTTCTTCCGCCTTTCCCGCTACCCTCGATTACAACGATCATGATCTCGATATGACAAGCAGGGTCGGGGTCGACCTCACCACCGATACGAAAAGAGCCGCCCGCGCTCTTACCAACGCAGACATCGCCGTCTATCCAGCGGATGCGCGAGGTCTGGTCGGCACGACGATCAGAGCGGACGGGGACACCACTCGCAGCGTACCGGAAACATTCGACACCATGCGCCTTCTCGCCGAGCACACCGGCGGCAAACCCTTTTACGGCACGAACGATATCTCTGGCGCGGTTCGTCAGGCCATAAACGACTCCCGCGTAACCTACAAACTCGGCTACTATCCCACGGCCGTGAACTGGGACGGCCGTTTCCATGAGCTCAAAGTAAAGGTCGCTGTTTCCGGCGCCAAAGTCCGTGCCCGCTCCGGCTATTTCGCCCTTCCCGATGCACCTATCGTTCCCGTTAAGAACGATCACGGACTCATCGCTCAGTTAGCCACCAGCGGGCTTCCCGCCACCGGAATCGGTTTGCACGTCCATGCGCAAACCTCAATGGCATCGGGCGTCTCCGATCTCACCGCTGAAGTCCACATCGATCTGCACGAAATTCAGACCCAGCAAAACGAGGGCCATCGGACCGCGGCTTTCCAATCAGTGTTTCTGCAACTGGACAACCGCGGACGCATTCTTAAAGCGGACGACCGAACATTCTACCCCGATTTCGACGCTCGCACCTATGAACGAGCCCTGCAAACCGGTATCAGCGATACCCGGCAGGTTCGCGTCGTGCCCAACGCCGCGCAACTCTGCATAGTGGTGCGCGATGCCGCTACCGCTAACATGGGTTCCATCTATCTACCTTTGGCTCGGTACACAAGTCGACCCAACGCGGATCCGTCTTATCACTGATTCGCAATCTTCTTCCTTGTATTCTGCAAAGTGGACGTCAGAGATTCACGCGGCACGTTCTGAATAAACGGCTTGATCATCCAGCCCATGCCATTCGGAATTCTGCGCGAAAGGGAAATAGTGCGGCACTCGGCTAAAACTCCATTACCGCTCACTTCTATACTCCAAAACGCGTTCAGACGCCACAAAAGCCCCAACCCCTCGCCTAACGGATAGTCTTTTTCCTTCGACGTTCCGGCATCTTGCACTTCGCGGATATCGTTGGCATACGCGCGGCAAATCCACTTGCCGGGGGCGACTTCTTTATAGTGAACATCCTCCTGAACATCAAACACGGCCGGCACGAATTGCTGCTTGCGCTCGAGCCGCCAATAGCCCGTCATATCGTCCCCATTGCGCCTCACCATCCGGGAACGGATAATTTCGGGGTAGATCTTTGAGTGATGATCGAAATCCTGAAGGACTGCGAGCACGTTGCTTACGCTGGTGTCGGGAATGTAGACCGCGCCGACCCAATCGTGAATCAGACCATCAGTAACGTCTTCTGGATTGCGCGAACCAGCAGAGCGGATCAGTAAGGTGCCTTTGAAAAGGCGCTTGCGATCTTCATCGGAGGCAGCTAGCGATAAAAACGGCGCCCTGCCAGACCAGCGTGCATCGAGTTCCGCCTCCGCCGATTTCACATACGTCTCAAAAGCCCTCGCGGTCTCGGGCGCCAGTTTAGTTTCGAATTGAGAACAAAGCGGGCAAGTAACCAGCCAGATAGCAAATAAAAACCGCATCCTTACCGCGCCTCATATAGAGCGCTATAGCTCAATTGCTGTTTCACATAGTCGCGCGGATACGATATCCCAACGGAACTCACTTTCCCGTCTTTATCAAATCTTGCCGCGAGGTCGGCATTGATCCCTGTCCAGTAGGTAGGTAAGTCGAGCCTCGCATAGCGCCGGGACACTTCGTCGCGAAGCTTTGGATCGAAGTGAACACCGTAGGCGTCTATCAGGGCTTTGATCGCAGGATAGTCGCCTTCTGCCTTAATGCGCATCAACTCAGAAAGCAACATGCCAACACCTTGATGCATCTTCTTGTAATCTTTGACGATGACAAAGGTCTTGCCGTTCCGCGATTCAAGGGCGATTGCGCCGGTTTTGTCCATGATGTAGCGCGCAATGAGTTGCCGGTCGCGTTGATGATCTTCTTCAATCGCATCGCCTTTGGGGATGCGCGCCAGTTGCGTGAGCATGACGCGGGCGGCGGCATCGTACATCGCCCGGCCGGTCTCGTCGGAAGTAATTAGACCCAGTTCCTTTAACTTCGGATCGAAGACATTCCAGAGGGCCACCAGATCGGCACGCGCTTCTTCCAGCGTTGAATAATATTCTTTCAGATAAGAGCCCGGGTCTTGCGTCAACTTTGGGCTGAGCTTGCCCGACCCATGCCCAATCACTTCGTGCATGGCGGTCATGAGTTCCTCCGCTCCAGGCCCGTACTTCTCAAAGCGCGCGATCTCTTCGGGTGACGCTGCAAATTCCTCGGCTACCTTGCCGCCAACGGCTTCGTCAAACGCGCGTGTCGCGCTCGAAAAGAGAAAGTTCTTAGTGCCGTACTTCTCATGCACTTCGTTTTCGTTCGGCAGGTTATCGCCAATCGTCGAGACATGAAAATCGGCGGTCTCAATCAGCGTTTCTACCGCCTTAGCTACCGGCGGGCGGGCATTCTGCTGCTTGTAGCGATCGTCCCAAGGCGCGCGCCCTTCGAAATAGCTGGCGTTCGCCGCAATCTTGCGCATAGATGCCGATAGCTTTTCGTCTGTTACGCATACAAATGTCTGTGCGGTGCCTTTCGCGGCGCGCGCGTCTCGGTAGGTCTCTATAAAGCCGCTGGCGAAATCAACGGTTGGATTATTTTGCACCCAAAGCATGCCGAAATTGAGCCAATCCGCGTATTCGCCAGTCTCATAAAAGCGAATAAGCGCCCCAATCACGGCGGCTTGCTGCGGTTCGGCGTACTCGCGCGCTTGATTCAAATAGCCAACGGCTTTTCGAAGATATTCAGCGTAACGGCCCGGCTTAACGCGGCCGTCCGGCGTGCCTGCTCGATACACTTCTTCTCGCAGTTTGCCGCCTTCGTTTATGACGCGTGAATTAAGCCGGTAGTGCTCCGTGAACTGCTGCAAGTCTGCTAGCTTCACACCCAGGTAGAAATTATTGGAACTCGCTTCGATGATGTCTTTGCCACCTTCGGGCGTTTTTGCAGTGAGAACGGGTTCGAAGCTCGGGTCAAACAGCGAGGGCGCGAGTTCGTCAATACCCGCCGCCAAATCCTTGCGCCCAGCGGCTAGCAGCGCTGCCCTAAGCCTATCGGGTGTGAATGGCGGCAGAAACTTCTGGCCGGTTTGCTCATGATGGTTTCCTTTATTGGCCCAAAAGAGTTTGGTGAAGGTAAGAACTTGCGAATAGGTCTGCCCATCAACTTTGTCCTTTGCCAGCACTACGGCTTCCAGCGTTTCCTTCTGACGTAGGCCAAAACGCGACATCTGATCGTAAATGATGGGGTCGATGGCGATTGATGCTTCTGTCAGCCAGTAGGCCAGCGCTTGCTGGCGCGGCGCCAGCGAACGGAAACTGTCGGCCTCGATTTGAATGAAGGCGGTTTTGTCGACACGTTCCACTAGGGGTGATTCCGCACCAGCCAAGACGGAATTGACAGAAAGGATTACAAGAACGGCGAGGGCGCGACGGATCATAATCGCAGTGTAGCGACCTCCTACGATACCTTTAATATTTTGGGTTATAAAACCACCGTCGGATCTCTGAACTATCAGTTCCCAGACCTGAAAACGTTGCTCGCTAAAGCGACGCCGTTCCGGTCTGGGGACGAACTGGCAAGTGTGGCGGCGGCTAGCGCAGAGGAGCGTGTGGCAGCCCAGTTGGCGCTCGCCGACGTGCCTTTGAAGCGCTTTCTGGAAGAGCCACTCACGCCGTACGAATCGGACGAGGTCACGCGTTTGATCTTCGATTCGCACGATCAACAGGCTTTCACCGAAATCGCGCATTTCACTGTTGGCGATTTCCGTGATTGGTTGCTGGATACCACGGCGGATGGCGCAACACTGGCGCGCATTGCTCCCGGTGTGATTCCAGAACAAGCAGCAGCTGTTTCCAAATTGATGCGGCAGCAAGATCTGGTGAAAGTGGCTAGCAAGATTCACGTGCTGACGCGCTTTCGCACGACGGTAGGGTTGCCAGGTCGTTTGTCTACGCGCCTGCAACCCAATCATCCGGCAGATGATGCGCGCGGAATTGCTGCCAGTATTATCGATGGACTGATGTTGGGCAGTGGCGATGCGGTGATCGGAATCAATCCGGCATCGGACAATCCGCAAACGGTGATGCGGTTACTCACGATGATTGATACGATTCGCCGGCGCTACGGCATTCCTACGCAGAGTTGTGTGCTGGCGCACGTAACTACCCAGTTGGAAGCGTTGCGTGCTGGCGCGCCGGTGGATCTGGTGTTTCAATCGATTGGCGGCACCGAAGCCACCAACGCTTCCTTCGGCGTGAACCTGGCGCTGCTGGCGGAAGCGCATGAAGCGGCGAGAGAGTTGAAGCGCGGTACGGTGGGCGATAACATTATGTACTTCGAAACCGGGCAAGGCAGTTCGCTTTCGGCCAACGCACATGCCGGCATGGATCAACAAACCTGCGAAGCGCGCGCCTATGGAGTCGCGCGAGCCTTCCGGCCCATGCTGGTGAATACCGTGGTGGGTTTCATCGGGCCCGAGTATTTGTACGACGGCAAACAAATCTTGCGCGCCGCACTGGAAGATCATTTTTGTGGAAAGCTTTTGGGCTTGCCAATGGGCTGCGACGTCTGCTACACGAACCACGCTGAAGCCGATGACGACGATATGGACGCTATCTTGACCATGCTGGGGGCAGCGGGAGTGAATTACATCATGGGTGTACCGGGGGCCGACGACATCATGCTGAATTATCAGAGCAGTTCCTTTCATGATGCGCTGTACTTGCGGTCGGTTTTCGGGCTCCGGCCAGCGCCCGAATTCGAAGAATGGCTCACACACAGGCCTACTTTGCCCGAGATGGTGGCATTACTCGAAGCATGAGGAAGCTGAGCGATTACACAACGGCGCGGGTTAGCTTAGGTATCGCGGGCGAAAGTTTGCCTACCTCGGCGCTGCTCGACTTTCGTTTGGCGCATGCGCGCGCGCGGGATGCCGTTCATTTTCCGCTCGACTCGGCGGCACTGACCAAAGAGCTAATGGACTGCGGTCTAACGCCGGTTCTGCTGCGCAGCGCGGCGGCGAATCGCGATGAGTATCTTCGGCGGCCGGACAAGGGCCGGCGGCTGGATGAATCGTCCACCGGGGTGGTGGGGCGCTGTAAATGCGGGACCGCTCTCATTGTGGCCGATGGCCTGTCTGCCTTGGCGGTCCACCGCCACGCTGTTCCGCTGCTTAAAGAAATGGCGCCCAATCACGAACTTCCAATATGGCTTGTGCAGCAAGGGCGGGTCGCGATTGGCGACCATATTGGTGAACTTCTAAAGGCCGAGCTCTCGATTGTCATATTGGGAGAGCGGCCTGGCTTGAGCACGCCGGACAGTTTGGGGATCTACGTAACATGGGCCCCGCGGATAGGCCGCACAGATGCCGAGCGGAATTGCATTTCGAATATTCACCGTCATGGGCTTTCTTATGTGGAGGCGGCGCATAAGTTGGCGTTTCTAACGAATGAGGCAAGGAAACGGAATCTTACCGGAGTGACGCTCAAGGAGGCCGCGGGAAATTTCCTCACTTCGGACGGCAACACTGGAATTTGACGGCAAACCACAACGAGCGTATATTTGGGGTAGCTGAGTCCGCTGATCCTTTGAGTGAGTACCTAAAATGAGTAACCTGCAAGAAGAAATCGGGAGGCTGTCAACAGACGAAAAATTCGAGTTGCTTGACGTGCTCTGGGCCAGTCTCGAGGCGGAGGCCCCGCCAATAACGGACGCGCAGCGCGAAGAATTGGACCAGCGCGTTGCACGCTATGAAATGGACCCTTCTAATGTAGTTTCATGGGAGCAGGTCAAGGCCAGCCTTTTAAGGAGCAGTGAAACTCCCTGTCGTTTGGCTTCCTGAGTCCGATGCCGAACTCAAGGAAGCTCAGCTCTGGTACGAGTGCGTAAATCCGGACCTCGCCGTTCGTTTCGCGCTGGCTGTCGAGGAAACAATTGAGATATTGCCGCAACTCCGTTGCGCTTTCCTGTGGTACACGGAGGCTCGCGGCGGGCGGGAGTGCGGCAATTTCCCTATGGGATATTCTTCCACATGAAAGAGAGCAGTATCGTGGTGATAGCCTGTTTTCACGGACGCCGCAACCCGAAACACTGGCAAACGCGCTAGCTTTCAACAAGAATCTTCACTACTCAAAGGAACCTATGAACCGACGCACATTCCTAAAAACCGGCGCTGCCCTATCAGCCCTCGCCGCCCGGAGCAAAACCTCCGTCGATCCCGCCGCGCCGCGCAAGATCCGGAAAGGCATCATGTACGCCACCATTAAAATCAAGGGCAGCGTACTTGACCAATTCAAAGCTGTAAAAGCGGCGGGTTTCGATGGCATCGAGCCGATGAGCCACATGTCGCAGGCGGAAGTACTCGATGCCTTCCACGCAACAGGCCTTTCGGCCGCGAGCGTGTGTTGCGCAACGCACTGGAAGAATCCGCTCTCCGATCCCAGCGCCGACGTGCGCGCCGTCGGTGTTCGTGGCGCGGAGCAGGCGCTGCGCGACGCCAAAGCGTATGGCGCTACCTCGATGTTGTTGGTTCCGGCGGTCGTCAACAAGCAAGTTTCGTACAAAGACGCGTACACGCGTTCACAAACAGAGATTCGCAAAGTGTTACCTCTAGCTCAGGATCTGGGCGTGAAAATTGCCTGCGAAAATGTCTGGAACCACTTCTTGATGAGTCCGCTCGAAGCTGCGCGTTACATTGATGAATTTGAAAGCAACGCAATCGGCTGGCATTTCGACGTGGGCAACGTGATTACTTATGGCTGGCCAGAGCAGTGGATTCGCATCTTAGGCACGAGGATACAAAAGCTGCACATCAAAGAGTACAGCCTTACCAAGCGCGACAAGACCGGCCCCTCCTCCGGTTTCGATGTCAAATTTCTGGAAGGTGATAACGATTGGCCGTCCGTCATGCGGGCGCTGGATGAGATCGGTTATCACGCCTGGGGCATCGCCGAACAACCGGGCGCGGATTCGCCCGAAGGCTTGAAAGATCTGTCCGACCGCATGACCAAAATATTCGCGAGTTAAAAGTCGATGATCCGGCAGGATGTCCGCTTCGCCCTCCGGCAATTGATGAGACAGCCGGGGTTCGCGCTGGTTGCCATCATTGTTTTGGCACTCGGTATCGGCGGCGCAACGGCAGTTTTTAGCGTCCTGTATCAGGCTGTTCTCAAGCCAGTTCCGTACCCGGACGCGCAGCGTTTGCTATTCGTCCACAATGCGTTCCCCAAAGGACAAGTTTCAACGGCGGGTGTTTCCGGATTTGACTACGGCGAAATTCGAAAACACACAGACGTATTTCGAAGTTGCGGAATCTTCTACTGGAATGATCTGAACCTGACGGGAGTGGGCGCCGCTCAGCACGTAGACGTAGTCAACGCGTCGGCGTCGCTCTTCGAAGTTCTCGGCATTAAGCCGCAAATGGGCCGGATTTTCTCCGCCGTTGAAGATCAGAAAGGCGCTTATGGAACCGCGTTACTGAGTGATGCTTTTTGGCACGGTGCTTTCGGGGGCGATCCGCGCGTCCTCGGCCGGGTGATTCACCTAAACGGCGTGGCGTACACCGTTGTTGGGGTCATGCCGCGCAGCTTCCAGTTTCCTTCGCGCGAGACGCAGCTTTGGATTCCGATTGCACTGCGGCCGGGTGAATTTACGATCGAAGGGGGGCGTACAGAGAAATGGCTGCACATGGTGGCGCGGCTATCTCCGAGTGCCACCTCCCACGAAGCGAACGCAGCGCTGGCGGCCCTGAGCGATGACCTTTCGTCTCGCTTCCCTGCTTTCTATCCGAAAAAAGAAGGTTGGCATTTCAGCGCTCGTCCGCTGGCCGATGAGCAAACACAAAATGTCCGCCGCTGGCTTTACCTGGCTTTCGTCGCCGTCTTCTCGGTATTGCTGATCGCTTCCATCAATGTGAGCGGCTTGCTGCTGATTCGCGGCACAGCGCGACAGAGTGAAATGGCCGTTAGATTGGCGATTGGCGCAACGAGATGGCGCATACTGCAACAGATGCTGACTGAGACGGCCGTTCTTGCCTTTTCAGGTTGCCTCTTGGGAGTTCTCTTAGCACTGTGGGCCATCCGCCTTGTCAATCTGTATGGGCCTCTGTCGCAGCCTACGCCTTTGCTGAGTTGGGCTTTGCTCTTCGGGCCCGCGCTGGCACTGTTCAGCACATTCATCGCTGGTTTGTTGCCCGCGTGGCTTAGTGCCAGGGGCGGCGCGACGCGCACCTTTACGCGTAGCAGCGGTTGGCGTAGCGCGATTATTGCGGTTCAGATCGCTTTGGCAGAAGCACTGCTTTTCACAGCCGTGCAGTTGAACCAAAGCTTTCTAAATCTGACGCGCGTACCACCAGGATTTCAGCCGCAGCACGTCTGGACCGGCGCGCTGGAGCTGCCAGGGCGGAGTACGAATTTCTTCGAGCCGTTGTTAGAAGAACTAGCCGGAATTCCTGGAGTTCAATCAGCTTCAGGTGCAAATGCGATTCCGTTTAATCCAAATGGCATCTGGACCGAACAATTGCGACTACCTGGGCGGCCAAAACAAACGCCGCCGCCGGAAGCGCAAATTGGCCTCGCTTTCCCGGGCTACTTCGAAGCGATGGGAATTCGTTCATTGCGGGGCCGCACATTTACCAGCCGCGATAGAGCGGGCGCGCCGCCGGTAGCGGTCATTGATGAAGAGCTCGCGCGCCGTTATTTCCAGGGTGAAGATCCGCTGGGAAAACCAATTGCCAGCGGCGGGTCTGAAACGACGGCCACCATTGTTGGCGTTGTAGGCAGCGTGCATAATAGCGATTTGGGTGGACCCAGCGAACCGGAAGTTTACTATCCCGAATTTCAGGAACGCACGGAGGCCACCTATCTTGTCCTGCGAACGATGGGGCAGGCCGGTCCAACCGCAGCCGTGCGCAAAGCAATCGCCAGACTCGATCCCGGCGTCGGTTTGTACGACGTGCAGTTCATGGCGTCACGAGTCAGCCGGTCTTTGGAATTGCGGCGCTTCCTGGCGTTCCTGCTTAATGGCTTAGCCATGACGGGTTTGCTGCTCGCCATTGTCGGCTTATATGGTTCGCTTGCTCATCTGGTGGAACTTCGTCAGCGCGAGATTGGCATACGCCTCGCGCTCGGTGCAAGGCGCGTCAGAGTTGTCCGGTTGATTTTGTTGCGTGGTGGCATCGTCGTCGCGCTTGGGCTCCTAGCCGGCGCTTTTGGTGCGGAGGCTGCCGGCCGCGCGGTCAAGAGCCAGTTGTTTGGTGTAGAACTGACAGATGCCACGGTTTGGGTTGCGGTACTCGGCGTCATCCTCATCGCAGGCGCCCTTTCAGCCTATCTCCCCGCGTGGCGCGCTGCCCGTATTGATCCGTCGGTTGCACTGCGCCACGAGTAACTCTCAGCCGCCAACGACAATTTTGTGGACTTCTGCCAAATATCCCGAGAGTATTGTGTCTTCTTCAATGAAGGGTACTCTTTGGCGGATACTTTCGTACATCGGTTGCGTTCCCCTGCCGAGGCGCTTCTGCGCACCCAGAACGCGACGCCGAAAATCGATGCCCTGCGCCGCCGACATCAGCTCGATCGCCAGGATATACTCCACATTGGCCGCCACCTGCCGCAACTTCAGCCCTGCAGTGCAACCCATGCTCACGTGATCTTCCACATTTGCCGAAGTTGGAATGGTGTCGACACTGGCGGGATGCGAGAGCACCTTGTTCTCCGTCGCCAGCGCCGCCGCCGTGTACTGCAGAATCATAAAACCCGAATTCAGGCCGCCATTCACCGCGAGAAAGGCTGGCAGTGTTTGCGTGTTCGAAGCTTCGTCCGTCAGCCGCATAGTGCGGCGTTCAGAAATATTGCCAAGTTCGCTCAACGCAATCGCCAGATAATCCATGGCAATCGCCAGTGGCTCGCCGTGGAAATTGCCGCCCGAAAGAATGTCTATCTTGTCGCCATCGCAAAAGATGAGCGGGTTATCGGTCACCGCGTTCAATTCAATCGCAAACATCCAGCGGCAGTAGGCAATGGCATCACGCGCCGCGCCGTGCACTTGCGGAATACAGCGTAGCGTATAGGCGTCTTGTACATTTGCTGAATCGCTGCCGCGCACAAATTCGCTGCCTTCTAACAGGGCCCGCATCCCCGCCGCACATTCAATCTGCCGGGGAAACGGCCGCAGCGCGTGAATCCTCTCATCGAAAGCCAAAGGCGTGCCGTGCAATGCTTCCAGGCTCAGGCAGCCTGCCATATCGGCCATCTGGCTCATGCGCTCGGCGCGGACAGTCTCCAACACGCCCAGCGCGCACATTACCGCCGTGCCGTTTGTTAAAGCCAGGCCCTCTTTAGCGGCAAGGGTCAACGGTTCCAGTCCGGCGCGGCGCAAGGCGTCCCCACTTTCCAAAATTTCGCCGCGATATTCCGCCGTTCCCTCGCCGATTAAAGGAAGACTCATATGAGCAAGCGGCGCAAGGTCTCCGCTCGCACCCAGCGAGCCTTTACTGGGAATCACCGGGTGAACACCGGCGTTTAGCATATCGAGCAGCAGCTGCAAAGTGACAAGCCGGATGCCGGAAAAACCGCGCGCCAGAGTGTTGGCGCGGATAAGCATGATGGCCCGCGTAGTGGCGCGATCAAAGGGTTCGCCCACGCCGACAGCGTGACTGACCAAAATGTTTCGCTGCAGCTTCTCCACCTGGCCGGGCGGAATTACGCGATCCTTAAATGCGCCGAAACCCGTGGTTATTCCGTAAGCCGCACGCCCTTCCCGCAGCATTGTTTGGACAGCTTCTGCGGCCCGCTCTACTTTGGCGCGGGCCGCCTCCGCCAAAACCACCCGCGGCTGACCCGGTTCGCTTTGCGCCACTTCAACCAGTTGCTCTAGCGTGAGATGTTCGCCGTCCAGGTTTAAGCCGAGAGAATAACCCACCAAACGCCCACTTTCTTTCAAGGAGTACTCTAAGCGCAGCCCACAATTGCAATATAAGTATAGTTAGGCTCACACTTTCTTATGTCCACGTGCACGACCGGAATTCTCGTCCCGCCCCATATTTCCGCGCTCAAAGCATATGAACCAGGTCTTGGCGCCGAAGAAATCCAGCAGAAATACGGCCTGGCGCGCGTCGTCAAAATGGCCTCTAACGAGAATCCACTAGGCGCTTCGCTAAATGCGATCGAGCGCGCCCAACAAGCCTTGCTGAACCTCGCCCGCTATCCTTCGGGAGGCTTGGCTCTACGCAGCAAACTGGCTGAACTTTTCAGCCTTGACGTCTGCAATGTCATCGCGGGCTCGGGCAGTGAAGGCATCATTTCCAACGTCGTCCGCACCTTCCTCAACGACGACGACGAAGTACTCACAACCGAAGCCGCCTTTCTCGGCTTTCAAGTATTAGCGCGCGGCCGCGGCGTTACATATCGCACCGTGCCTTACCGGAATTGGCACTATGATCTGACGGCTCTGGCCAATGCCATCAATTCGAAAACCAAGCTGATTTACCTCGCGAACCCCAACAACCCAACCGGCACCTTCTTCACCCGCCAAGCCTTTGAGCAATTCCACAAACGCGTGCCCGAGCGAGTCCTCATCATTCTTGACGAAGCGTATTACGAATTCGGCGTCGTAGAACAGTCGTATCCGGATTCCATGCACTACCGTTTCGACAACGTAATCACCCTGCGCACCTTCTCGAAAGCGTACGGACTTGCGGCGGCGCGGGTCGGTTACGGATTCGGGCACGAAGGTCTCATCTCGGTTCTCTTAAAGGTCAAATTGCCGTTTGAGCCGAGCGGCCCGTCGGAAGCAGCGGCATTGGGTGCGCTCGAAGACCGCGAATTCATGATCCGAACCGTGGCTAACAATGCCAAGGGTTTGGTCTATCTAACGCGCAACCTGCGCGACCTGGGATTTGACGTGGTACCGTCTGCCGGAAACTTCGTGATGGTCGATCTGAAAGACGAGAATCGGGCCAAAAGCATTTTTCAGAACCTGCTCGAACGTGGGGTAATTGTCCGTCCCCTGGCCACGACCGGGCTCCCAAATTGCCTGCGCATTTCCGTTGGAACGCCCGAGGAGAACGAATATTTCCTGCGGTCGCTCAAACTTGTTGTTGAGCGATAGTGTACTGTGACTAGAGAAATACACGGCGCGAGTGCTCGTCGCGGCGCGTCCAAAAGCCACTGAGGGTCACATGAGGGATGGATGGGCACAAGAGTCGCTCTGAATCATCAGACGAGTTATAAGTACGAGAGACGTATTACATTAGGTCCGCAAGTGGTTCGCTTGCGTCCCGCGCCGCATTGCCGCACGCCAATCAGCAGCTACTCGCTCAAGGTCAAACCGGCGAAGCATTTTACCAACTGGCAGCAAGATCCCCTGGGCAATCGTCTGGCGCGGTTGGTTTTCCCTGAGCCTACCGATGAATTCACTGTGGAAGTCGATCTGATTGCGGAGTTGTCGGCTATCAATCCTTTTGATTTCTTTCTTGATCCGTATGCCGAAAAATATCCTTTCAAATATCCTGTCGAACTGGCCAGAGACCTCGAACCCTATCTGAAACCGGCGCTTGCTGGTCCGCTCATGGCAAATCTGCTTGCCAGTATTTCAAAAACGCCGCGCGCCACAGTCGGGTTTCTGATGGATCTGAATCGTTTGGTGTGCGAGGAAATCGCCTATGAAACCCGAATGCAGGAGGGGATTCAGTCTCCCGAGGAAACGCTTGAAATAGGCCGCGGTTCCTGCCGCGATTCCGGTTGGCTATTGGTGCAGATTCTGCGCCAGCTGGGCCTGGCCGGGCGTTTCGTTTCCGGCTATCTCATTCAGCTCGCTTCCGAGAAAAACAAAACGGATACCGCCGATCTGCACGCCTGGGCCGAAGTATTCTTGCCTGGAGCGGGTTGGATTGGTTTAGACCCCACCTCGGGACTGCTGGCGGGTGAGGGCCACATTCCCCTCGCCTGCACTCCCGATGCGAGGGATGCCGCGCCTATCACCGGCACTATTGAAAAAGCAAAGGTCGACTTTAGTTTCTCCATGAAGGTGGAACGCCTAACGGAAGCGCCGCAATTTACGGAGCCCCTTCAAGATCGCGAATGGGCGCAAGTCCAGACCGTTGCCCAAAAAATCGATGACGATCTCAAAGCCGCCGATGTTCGCCTCACCATGGGCGGCGAACCCACCTTCGTCGGCGCGGACGATCCCGATAGCCCGCAGTGGAACATCGCCGCTTTAGGTCCGGAAAAACGCCAACTCGCCGAAAACCTCATACGCGGTCTGCGCGAAAAAATGGCCCCCGGAGCGATGTTGCATTTCGGACAAGGAAAGTGGTATCCCGGCGAACCGTTGCCGCGCTGGGCGTTGCAGTGCTACTGGCGCGCCGACGGGGTTCCGCTTTGGGAGAACATCGAGCTGATTGCCCGCTCCGAGATGGATTACGGATTCAAGCGAGAAGATGCTCGACAGTTCATGGAGGGTTTGTCGCGCCGTCTTGAAGTCAGCGCCGCCGACATTCTGCCCGCTTATGAAGACACCGTTTACTACTTGTGGCGCGAACGCAAACTACCCGTCAATCTCGACGTTAAGGATTCAAAACTGGAGAATCCGCGCGAACGCGAGGAACTGCTGCGTGTGTTTGAGCGCGGGTTAATGGAGCCCGTAGGCTACGTCCTGCCGCTTCGGCGGCGGCAGCGTAAATGGCGAACCTATTGGTCAAGCCAGCATTGGTTTCTTAGGCCCGACCGTTTGCTTCTGGTGAACGGCGATTCGCCCATCGGCTACCGTCTGCCCCTCGATAGCTTGCCTTGGGTTGAACCAGACGAGATTGAATACGATCACGAACCCGATCCGTTTGCCGCTCGTGAAAAGCTGCCCCCCCAGCCCGCGCGCAAGCCTGAGTTGTTTGACAGGTCTCCCGCCGAAGATCCCCTCCCGGCCGCGCCACAACGTGGCAAATCCGCGGGCGAAACCATCCGGCCCGCTCTTTCCGTTGAGGTTCGCCAGGGACGCTTGCATGTTTTTCTTCCTTACGCGCCGAAGCTCGCAGACTACCTGGATCTGATCGCCGCCGTGGAAGACACTTGCGCGCACTTTAAAAAACCCGTTTGGCTCGAAGGCTATGCGCCGCCATATGATCCCAGATTGAAGTCGTTCAGCGTCACGCCGGATCCCGGCGTGATAGAGGTGAACTTGCCGCCCGCCGCGAACTGGAATGAACTCGAGAAGATCAACCAAATCGTGTTTGCAGAAGCCGCCGCAAACCATCTCACTGCCCAAAAATTTGCCCAAGATGGCAGACACACGGCTACCGGCGGCGGTAATCACATCGTCATTGGAGGCCCCACCGCGGCCGACAGCCCGTTGCTCCGCCGCCCAGATTTGCTGCGCAGCATGGTGGCCTTCTGGCAGAACCATCCTTCCCTGTCCTATCTGTTCTCGGGCGCGTTCGTTGGGCCCACCAGCCAATATCCGCGCATCGACGAAGCGCGCATGGATTCGCTCTACGAAATGGAAATCGCCTTCAGTCAGCTACCCTCTGCCGAATGCGCGCCGTGGCTGGTAGACCGGCTGTTCCGCAATTTGTTGGTGGATATGACCGGCAACACGCACCGCGCTGAATTCTGTATCGACAAGCTCTATCCGCCACAGGGGTCCGGCTCGCGCCTTGGCCTGCTGGAATTACGCGCCTTTGAAATGGCGCCGCAGGTCCGCATGGCCTTGTTGCAATCGCTGCTCATTCGCGCCCTTGTCGCCATGTTTTGGAAACAGCCTTATAAGAACGGCTTGGTGCGTTGGGGAACCGCGCTGCATGATCGGTTTCTGCTGCCGTATTTTGTCCGGCAGGATTTTGAAGACTTGATGGCAACCATCAACGCCGCCGGTTATGCCCTATCTGCTGACTGGTTCCTGCCGCAATGGGAATTTCGTTTTCCTAAGCTGGGCGCCATCACCCTTGGAGCGATCAAATTAGAACTGCGTCAAGCACTCGAACCCTGGAATGTGCTGGGCGAAGAGGCAAGTGGCGGAGCCACGGCCCGCAATGTCGATGCGTCTCTTGATCGCTTGCAAGTGAAGGCCAGCGCTTTAACCGAAGGCCGTTACGCTATTGTCTGCAATGGCCGCCGTGTTCCGCTGCATCCCACCGGCGTAACGGGAGAGGGAGTTGCGGGCGTTAGGTTCCGCGCCTGGCACCCCGTTACCTGCCTCCACCCCACCATTCCGGTGCACGCGCCTTTGGTGTTCGATATCCTCGATTTATGGAACGGGAGATCGATTGGCGGTTGCACCTATCACGTGGTTCATCCAGGCGGCAGAAACTATAAGGCGCGTCCGGTAAACGCGGGTGAAGCCGAAAGCCGCCGGCAGGAACGCTTTCAAAACTTTGGCCATACTCCCGGCCCGATGGCTCCGCCGCCGGAAGAGAAGAACCCCACTCTTCCCATGACACTTGATTTACGTTGGTCCACGTCCGGCCAAGTGAACCGCGCGAATGCGGCCGACGCTCCATGATTTCTAACTTGCTGCAAGCTCCTTTGCATGATCCGGATGTTTTCGATGAACTATCCGCCGATGGCGTAACGCCGCGCAGCCACTGGTCGGCTTTCATGCAGTCTTTAGGCGACCTCGGCGTCGAGGAGTTGGAGAAGCGTCTTGCCCGTGCCCAACGCCGTATTCGGGAAAACGGCGTCACGTACAACGTGTACGGCGATCCGCAAGGCATTAGCCGCCCCTGGAAAATCGATCTGGTGCCGCTGCTGATTCCGGCCGACGAGTGGCGCTTCATCGAAAAAGGTATCATCCAGCGCGCCGAGGTTCTGAACCTTCTGCTGGCCGATCTGTATGGCCCGCAGAAGCTTCTCGCCTCCGGACGCCTGCCCGCGCCCTTGGCCTTTGCGAACCCGGCGTTCTTGCGACCGGTTGTCGGTCTCGGCGGCCCAAAACAAACCTACCTTCACTTGCTGGCAGTGGATTTGGCGCGATCGCCGGACGGCCAGTGGTGGGTTTTGGCCGACCGCACGCAAGCACCCTCCGGCACCGGTTACGCGCTCGAAAACCGCTTGATCGTTTCCGACATTTTGCCCGATCTCTTTCGCGCCGGCAATGTGCAGCGGCTGGCGCCCTTCTTTCGCGCCGAACGCGAAACCCTGTTCAACATGGCGCAAACCAGTAATCCCCGCATTGTGCTGTTGACACCGGGCCCTTATAACGAAACCTATTTTGAACATGCGTACTTAGCCCGCTATCTGGGTTTCACGCTAGTGGAGGGTGCCGATCTAACGGTTCGCGACCGCAAGGTCTATCTCAAAACGGTGAACGATCTGCAGCAGGTGGACGTGATCTTGCGCCGGGTAGACGATAGTTTTTGCGATCCTTTGGAGCTGCGCGCCGATTCCGTCCTTGGAGTACCAGGCTTGGTGGATGCAGTAGCGGCAGGCCACGTAAAGGTGGCGAATGGCTTGGGCAGCGGCGCCATTGAAACAGCCGCTATAATGCCGTTTCTGCCGGGCCTGGCGCGGCACCTGCTTGGCGAAACGCTGAAACTGCCCTCTGTCGCGACGTGGTGGTGCGGCCAAAACTACGCGCTCGAATGGGTGCTCGATCATCTCGATAGCGTAGTGATCAAGCCGGCGTTCCCTTCACGCGCCATGGAGCCGGTGTTCGGCGTTAGTTTGGCAAACGAAGAAAAAAAGCGTCTTGCCGGTAATCTACGTGCGCGCCCCATGGATTATGTTGCGCAGGAGCAGGTGGCTCTTTCCACCGCGCCTGTCTGGGATGCCGGCGGTCTGCTGCCTCGGAGCGTGGTGTTGCGCACCTACGTATTGAACACGCTTAATGGATGGATGGCGATGCCCGGCGGGTTGGTCCGTGCCGCCGGCTCTGGAGGCCCCGTGGTTTCCATGCAGCACGGTGGGCACAGCAAAGATGCCTGGATCCTCTGGGACGCTCCGGTGGACACGTTCAGTATGCGCAAGCCGCGCGGCGAGCCGGTCGAACTCCGCCGTGGTTCCTCCGACTTGCCTAGCCGGGCCGCCGATAATCTGTTCTGGCTTGGCCGCTATGCTGAACGAGCCGAAAACATGGCGCGCTTGCTGCGAACTCTCATTTCCCGCGTACGCCGCGCCGACAGCTCCGAACTCGGCTGCTTGTTGCGCCTGCACGGTTGTTTCGATTCGCGCCACAGCAAACTGCCGAAGCGCCGCCGGCCAACCGCCAACGAGCTTGAGAAAGAAATTATTTCGGTCATGACCGATACCGAACGCGCCGACAGCTTGGCTTCCACTCTCGATGAAGTCCACCGCGTGGGCAATAGCGTCCGCGAGCGGCTCTCCGCCGATATGACGCGTCTCGTTGGACAGCTCAACGACTGTGTGCAGGTTCAAGAGTACATGCTGTTTATCGAGTATTCCGCCGTTCTCACCGGCTGCCTGGAATTGCTCTCGGCGTTTTCCGGCATGGAACGCGAGAACATCACGCGCGGCCCCGGCTGGCTCTTTATGAGTTTGGGCCGCCGCTTGGAACGCGCCATGCACGCGCTGCGCCAGGTGCGCGAGATTACCAAACCGCTGACGGAAGACGAATGGCCGCTGCTTGAATACATCCTGGAAGTAGCTGACAGCTCCATGACATACCGCTCGCGCTACTTCACCACGCTACAGCCAGTGGCCGTCCTCGACGTACTGATGGCCGATGAGACCAATCCGCGTTCGCTCGATTTCCAGTTGGGCCATTTGGCCGATCTTTATCAGAAACTGCCGCGCCACGTCCCCGAAGATCTGCAAGCAATGCAGCACGCCGTGGCTTTGTTGCGCAGCTTTCCACTGCAGCAGATTGCGTATCCGCTGCCGGGTGCGCCGGAACGCAAGGGCGATTCCGACGATCGGGCCAGACTTGATCGTACTTTAAGGGAACTGTCGGCACTCCTACCCACTTGGTCGAATAATTTGTCAAACAACTATTTCAGCCATGCGAGAGGACTACCGATCACAATAGGCGCATGACTTACCGAATCGTACACCGGACTACCTACAAATACAAATACCCGGTCGTTTTCGGCAATCACGTGGCGTGCCTGACACCCCGCACGCTCGACCACCACCGCTGTCACTGGAGTGAGTTGCGGATTACTCCTCAGCCTGCTTCCCGTAGCGACCGCCTCGATTATTACGGAAACCAGATCAGTCTTTTCACCATTCAGCAGCCGCATAAACAGCTTGTGGTGGAAGCGCGCAGCGAAGTCTCGATCGAAGGTAGACGCCCAGGAATGCCCCCCAGCTCCCCTGCATGGGAGGATGTGGCCCGAGTGCTCCCGGAAGACCGCAGTGCCGCGGGTTTGGCGGCTTATCAATTTGTGTTTGAATCCTCGCGCATCAAGCCGTCAGCGGAGTTCGCTCTTTATGCCATTAAATCGTTTACACCCGGCCGGCCCTGGGCCGACGCGTTACTGGATTTGACCGCCCGCATCCATAAGGATTTTCTTTTCGACGCCAAAGCTACCAATGTGCGCACCTCGACTGAGGAGGTGTTTCGCAAACGCCGCGGCGTTTGTCAAGATTTCGCACATTTACAAATTGCTTGCCTACGCTCTTTGAAGCTGCCTGCGCGCTATGTCAGCGGATATCTTCGGACCTATCCACCTCCCGGCAGACCAAGACTCATTGGTGCTGACGCCTCCCATGCTTGGGCCTCGGCGTTTTGCCCGGGGAGCGGCTGGCTCGACGTCGATCCCACCAACAACCTGATCGTGGGCGATGGCCATGTGACCCTTGGTTGGGGCCGCGATTATGGCGAGGTTAGTCCGCTCCGCGGTTTGATTTTGGGAGGGCGCGATCACACATTGAAGGTTTCAGTGGATGTCGAGCCGCTGGAAGAGTAGAACGGCACTGAGGACTCTTGCTTGTTTAGGAATGCCATTGTTCGTATCCCCGGAAAGAACTTTGCGGATGGGCTGACGACCGTCAACCTGGGAGTTCCACGTTTTGATCGGGTTTTGCAGCAGCATGCGAGTTATTGTGAGGCATTGCTGGCGTGCGGGCTTACACTCACTACCCTGGAGGCTGATCTTCGCTACCCTGATTCAACTTTCTTGGAGGACACGGCAATTCTGACTGGCCGAGGCGCGATTATAACGCATCCTGGCGCGCCGAGCAGGGAGGGTGAGACTGCTGCCGTCCGTGAAGCGATCCGGCGTTTCTTTCCCGCGATTTTCGACATCGAGTCGCCTGGAACGCTCGACGGAGGCGATATCTGCGAGGCGGAAGATCATTTCTTCCTGGGCCTTTCACAACGCACCAACGAAGAAGGTGTCTGCCAGCTCGGCTTGTATTTAGCAAAACTAGGTTATACGTCCTCGGTCATCGATTCCCGTTCGATGGCGAGTATCTTGCATCTCAAGAGCGGGATCTCCTACATTGGCGACAACACCATGGTCGTGACGGAGGAGCTGGCGAATCACGAATTCTTTAGCGGTTATGAACGGATTACCGTTACGCCGGGTGAAAGCTACGCCGCCAATTGTGTGCGCGTGAATCAACGGGTACTGGTGGCTGCCGGACATCCGCAATTGAATGCAGCGCTGGTGAAGTGCGGGTTCAATCCCCTGCCGCTTGATATGTCTGAGTTTCAGAAGATGGACGGTGGGTTGAGCTGTCTTTCGTTACGGTTCTAGGAGCGCTATTCCGCTATGTGGAAGTGTTCGGCGAGCGCCGTCTTAGCCCGTTCCAGGGTGCTGGCGCGGACCAGGATGTAATCGGTATCGAAGGTAGAAATGGACAGAATACTGATACCGGCTCCGGCCATGGGGCTTAGGATGCTTGAGAGGATGCCGACTGCGGAGAATTCAAGCTTGTCATTGACTCGCAAGGCCCGCCAGCCGGGTTCGGATTTCAGTCCGGCAGGGACGGCGCCTGATGGGCAGATGATCGAAAGCTCATCATCGGTGTAAGTGACCGATACAAGGGGATCTGCAGAGATTTGCAGCCAGGACGGGAACGACATTTCCGGCGGCAGCTTCAAGATTGTCAGTTCCCCTTCAAGAATACGAAGCGTGAGGCTCATGTTCTGACATATTCCTTTAAGGAGTCTTGAGCTCTTTGTATACCGCCTGTATGAACGCGTTGGCGTTTACAGGGCCGTGGCCCCATGTTGCGTCGAACTCGCGGGTTGGCTGAGCCGTAATCGCGTCTTGCTCAGTACCACCGGTATCAATGACATGCTGAATGCGGCCTTGTACAGTCACAATCATGTCGTGAAAGGATTTGACATCAGTTCCGCTCATCACTTTGCCGTGCGCGGGTACAACTCGTACACGGTCGTTCGTCCAATGGCCAAGTAGCTGCACAAAGCCGCTTAGCTTTGCGCCGACTTTCGAGTCGATCTCCGGATAGCTATCGCCCGGAAATACGTTTCCCATGTACACCAGATTGGCGACATGGAAATGGACAAGTATATCCGCGTCGCTGTAGCCAGGTGGTTGATGAATGATGTGAATTGCTTCGTTATTCATGTCGAAAGTCAGCACTTCCGAAAATGCGACGCGTGGTCGGTCGACGCCTAGCTGAAGGAAGCGCTGGTCTAATGGTGGAGGCTCGCCCATTCTGTGTCCACCGAGGCGCTCTAGGCCCTTTTCTTGCATGGCAACGAACGCCCCTCGGTGGCCCCAGCCCGCATCACCGTCAAACTGTCCGTGCTGTGGCTCGCCAATGACGACATAACGAACGGGCGACTTCGTCCGAGTTTCTAAAAGCTCGCTGATTTGTGCAGTGCTGGCGATCGAGGGCGTGCCAATCAAAAGTGCCCCGTCTGGTCCAACCGATGCTATGACATTGCCCGAGCTCGTGGAGAACAGAAGCAAATTGGGGGCGAGTTCGCTAACGCCCACAGTTTCGTCGGTGGCTGGCAGAGTTGTGACGGCCGAACAAAACACCAATATGACGGCGAAGAACACACGTCTGCTGGAGTGACACAGCGGGTTGAAATGACTAGCCAGAGTGGGCATTCTTGATTGATCCTTAAATTAGACAGATTGTAGCGTTTACAAATCTGAGTTTGTGGTGCCGTCGCATTAGCCAAGATAGTGGCTAAACTCGCCTTGGGTTTTTTGAAGGATGAGGTGCCACCAACACCCGATGATCTGTTTTTTGCGATGAGTGACCGAAGAAGCCGATCAATTTGTAGCTGGAACCTATTAGCAGCCTGCTTCGAAATGCGCACATCAAACAACCGATACCTCAGACCCCGCTATACTGAAATCTGGAGTTTCCTTTTGACTTTCCGTGCCTTTGTGCGTCTTTTCACGCATATTCAGCTATTACCGGTTGTTGAGAACGGCGAAGAAACCACGCTTGTGGGCGGCCAGGCCGTCATGGAAGGCGTGATGATGCGTTCGCCCCACAGTTACTGTGTTGCTGTTCGTAAGCAGAGCGGCGAGATTGTGACGCAAGAGAGTCCGCTGCCGCGGCTTTCGGAGAACTATCCGATTTTTAAGGTCCCCGTCATTCGAGGGCTCGGAACGCTAGGCGGCGCGATGTGGCTGGGCATGAAAGCCCTGAAGTTTTCGAGCGACTGCATGCTGCAGGATATCGCGGGTGATAAGCCGGCGCCGGAGAAAAAAGAAGCGGGGCCGATGGCGATGGTGCTGCAGATCTGCCTATCGCTGGCGTTTATGATCGGTCTTTATAAGCTGCTGCCGCTACTGATTGCCACACAAATTGGGCATCATGTGCAAGCGCTGCATGGCCGCTTTGCCATCAATATGGTGGATGGCACGGTGCGGATTGCTATCTTCCTGGCGTTCATGTTCGTCCTTTCGCGGCTGCCGGATATGCACCGCATGTTTCAATATCACGGCGCGGAACATAAGGTTGTATTCAATTTCGAATCGGGCAAACCCGTTTCGGTGCCGAATGCGCAGAGTTTCGTCACATGGCATCCGCGTTGTGGCACAAGTTTCCTCATGGTTGTGCTGATCGTCTCGATGATTTGCTATGCCCTCCTGCCCATTGATAACTTCTTTTACAAGCTGATCGCGCGCGTGGCGCTGCTGCCGCTGGTGGTAGGCGTGAGCTACGAAGTGATCCGTTATGCGGCCAAGCGGAGATCGGGCCTCATGGCGCTCTTGACGAAGCCGGGGCTTTGGCTGCAGCGCATCACCACACAAGGGCCTTCGGATTCGCAAGTAGAAGTAGCCATTTATGCGCTCAACCACGCTATGGATTTAGAAAAAGCGCAGGGCGGCCCGCTCGTCATCGCTTAATAGGATTTGCCATGCAATATAAAGCACGCCTCGATCAAGCGGAAGAACGTTTTAACGAACTGACCGCCAAAATGTCGGACCCCGCCGTTATCAACGATGGCGAGCAGTATCGTAAGGTTTCCAAGGCGCGTAGTGAACTGGAAGAGACCGTTGGCAAATACGGCGACTGGAAGCGCGTTGACCGTGAATTGCGCGATGCGCACGCGATGTTGACGGAAACCGATCCCGACTTGTTGCAGATGGCGCAAATGGAAGTGGCGCGGCTCGAGCCGGAACGTACGCAAATCGAACAGGAATTGCAGGTTCTGTTGCTGCCGAAAGACCCGAACGACGAGAAAAACATCATTCTTGAGATTCGTAAAGGCGCCGGTGGCGATGAAGCGTCGCTGTTTGCGGGCGAAGTGTTCCGCATGTACACGCGCTACGCCGAAGAGCAGGGCTGGAAAGTGGAAGTAACGTCTATCAATGAATCGTCAGTCGGCGGGTTAAGTGAAGTGATTGCCATGGTGAGTGGGAAGAAAGTGTACAGCCGGCTGAAATATGAGAGTGGCGTGCACCGGGTACAGCGCGTTCCGCAAACGGAGACGCAAGGACGTGTCCACACTTCCACCATCACGGTGGCGGTGATGCCCGAAGCCGATGAGGTGGATATTCAGATTGACGCAAAGGATTTGCGCATTGATACCTTTTGCTCATCTGGTCCGGGCGGGCAATCGGTAAACACAACTTACTCGGCGGTGCGCATTACCCATTTGCCGACGAACACGGTGGTTTCGTGCCAGGACGAAAAATCGCAGATCAAGAACCGATCCAAGGCGATGCAGGTGCTCCGATCGCGTTTGTATCAGCAGGAGTTGGATAAGCAACTAGCAGCCATTGGCGCGGCGCGCAAAAGCCAAGTGGGCACGGGCGACCGGAGCGAAAAAATTCGCACCTATAACTTTCCGCAGAACCGACTTACTGACCATCGCATTGGGTTGACGCTACATCAGCTCGATCTCACGATGGAAGGGCGGTTGCAGCCGGTGATTGATGCGCTGACCACCTACTACCAGGCGGAGAAGCTTCGCGATCAGGGCGAAGCGGCTTAAATAGCAACGCCCGTGACACTCGGGACGGCTCTTCAGCAAGGCACGGCCATTCTTGAAAAAGCAGCGGTGCCCGTGGCACGACTGACCGCTGAAGTGTTGTTATGCCACGCATTGCGCGCGGACCGCGCCTATCTCTACGCGCATTCCACCGACGAATTGACGGAACTTTCTTGGATTCACTACGGGCGCTATCTGGATGAGCGGCTGAAGGGAAAGCCGACGCAATACATCACCCACAATCAGGAATTCTTTGGGCGCGATTTTTATGTGAATGAAGACGTGCTGATTCCAAGGCCGGAGACAGAGCATTTGGTGGAGGCGGCGATGAGTTATGCGCGGCGTTCGGCGGGAGCCCGGCGGATTTTGGATGTGGGGACGGGTTCGGGCGCCATTGCGATCTCACTGGCATTGGAGTTGGGGCGAGAGGTTTTGGCGTCGGACGTTTCGGTAAAGGCGCTGGGAGTGGCGGCGAGAAATGCGCGGACGCACAGTGCGCGAGTTTCTCTGTTCGCTTGTGATCTGCTGGAGGCTGTGCGGCCCGGTTCGATTGATTTGCTAGTTTCGAATCCGCCGTATGTGCCCGGCGGCGATTCTGCGAATATGCAAACGGAAGTGCGGGATTGGGAGCCTCACGTGGCGCTGTTTGCAGGCGACACCGGTCTTGAGGTCTACCGGCGGTTGATTGCACAAGCTACAGTTGCGGTGAAATCTGCCGGGCGACTCTATTTTGAGTTGGGGTATCGCTCGTTGGATGGCGTGCGCGAGATACTGGCTGCTGCACCGTGGGGCGATTTCGAAGTAATCTCAGATTTGGCGGGCTGGCCCAGGGTGATTGGCGCCACGCTCGCTTGAGAATGTTTCATGCAGCCCCTGATCTGCCACCTCGATATGGACGCGTTCTTCGTTTCTGTAGAAGAACTGTTTGATCCATCGTTGAAGGGCAAGCCAGTCATCGTGGGCGGCAAGGCGGACCAACGAGGCGTAGTGGCAGCAGCTTCCTATGCGGCACGCAAGTTTGGCGTGCATTCAGCGATGCCGTTGCGGACCGCGGCGCGGTTATGTCCGCAGGCGACCTTTGTAGATGGCCACATGCATCGCTATGGGGAATATTCGCGTAAAGTGTCTACGGTATTGACGCACTTTTCTCCTAAAGTGGATATGGCCTCGATCGACGAAGCTTACCTGGATTTGACAGGCACATCGAGGTTGCTTGGCCCTCCTTTGAAGGCAGCTCACTTGCTGCATGAGGCGATCCGCGAGGCGACAAGTTTACACTGTTCGCTGGGATTGGCTTCGTCGCGGTTGGTTGCGAAAATTTCTTCCGACCAGGCGAAGCCCAATGGCGTGCTATATATTCTGCCTGGCACAGAGGCGCGGTTTCTTGCGCCGCTGGAGGTGCGGAAAGTGCCTGGTGTAGGGAAGAAAACAGAAGAGGCGCTGCACAAGATTGGCATCCGGCATGTGGGAGATTTGGCGGCGCTGGATGAGTCGTTTCTGGCGGAACGGTTTGGGAGGTGGGGGTTAGCGCTAGCCGGTAAGGCCCTTGGCTTGGATGCCGGTGGGTGGTTTGATACTCCCATTGGAGCGAACGAAGATCCGAAATCGATTTCCCACGAACACACATTCGGCGAGGACACGGCAGACAAAGAGAAGTTGGAGACCACGCTGCTGAAGTTGTCGGAGATGGTGGCGCAGCGGCTGCGTGAGCACCAGTTGTATTCGCGAACTGTTTCACTGAAGCTGCGCGACGAAGATTTTGTGACAGTGACGCGGGCGTCGACGTTGGACCATGCGACTCAGCTTGACCGGGAGATTGCCACGGCCGTGACTGAGTTATTCCGCAAAGCGTGGGACGGCAAGAAGCCGATACGATTGCTGGGCGTGCACGCTGGGTCGCTGCAAGCTATGGAAGGGCAGATGAACTTGCTGGAAGAGGCTAATACGGCGCGCCTCCGCGAGGCATTTCGCTCAGTGGACCATATTCGAAACAAGTTCGGCGATTCCGCCATTTCACTCGCCAAGTCACTGAAGGCGGGTATTCGCGAGCGCGTGCAAGATTCACCGGCGAGACGGAAAAAGAAGAACCCCTAAGCAATCAGGCAGCTTTCACGATCTTAAAGAAGGAATCTGGATCGAGGCTTGCGCCGCCAACCAGCGTGCCGTCCAACTGATCTTCTTTCATCAGCCCAACGATATTGTCAGGCTTGACACTGCCACCGTAGAGAATGCGCAATTGCTCAGCGGCCTCGCCACCGAACCGCCGATCGGCCTCCTGGCGGATTAGTCTGTGCGCTGCCGCGGCAATTTCGGGCGTAGCGGTTTGCCCCGTGCCGATCGCCCAAACCGGTTCATAGGCGATCACTACTTGTGCAAATTGCTCCTCTGTGAGGCCAGCCACGCCGGCGGCGAATTGCTTGATCAGCACTTCGTTGGTTTTGCCCGCTTTGTGTTCTTCCAGGCGCTCGCCTACGCAAATGATCGGCCGCAAACCGGCACCTAAGGCCGCTTGCGTTTTCTTCAGAACATCGGCGTCGGTTTCGCTCGTCACTACATGACGGCGTTCGCTATGGCCTATGAGTACCCAGCTCGCGCCGGCGGCGAGGAACATATCGGCCGAGATTTCACCGGTGAAGGCACCTTCCTTGCTCCAGTAAATGTTCTGTCCGCCGATGCCGATGTTGGTGCCGTTGACGGCAGCCACCGCGGCAGGGATGTCAATTGCCGGCGGAAATAGCACGATATCGCTTTTCTCCCAGCCGTCGGCTAGTGAGTTGAAGCGTTCAAAGAATATGGCTGTCTCTTGCGGGGTCTTGTACATCTTCCAATTGCCCGCCATGATGCGCCGTCTCATAAAACTTGTGAACTATCCTTTCTGAATGTCGTGGAGAAAACTGGTGCCGGCTGGAAGGGCAGCTGCTCCGAAGTTTTCCGCAACGGTTTGGCCGATGTCCGCCAAACTCTTGCGCGTACCTAAATTACAACCGGCCGTTACCTGGTTGCCATAAACGAGAAGTGGCGTGTATTCACGCGAATGGTCGGTGGAGGGAGTGGTGGGATCGCAGCCATGATCGGCGGTGATGATCAGCAGATCGTTCGGCTGCAGATCTAGATTCGGGAGCCAGCGGTCAGTGGCCTCAAGGGCGCGGGCGTAACCATCAACGTCGTTGCGGTGGCCGTATTGTTGGTCAAAATCGACAAGATTTACGAAGATGAGCCCCGTTGGCTGCTCGCGCATGGCTTCCATGGTTTTCTCCATGCCGTCGTCATTGTTCTTAGTTTTGACAGAATGAGTGATACCGCGGCCGAGGAAAATGTCGGAGATTTTCCCAATCGCGTAGACAGCCACGTGGTGCGCGGCTAGTTGATCGAGCAGCATTCCTGGAGGCGGGGGAACGGCGTAATCGTGGCGATCGGCAGTGCGTTTGAAATGCCCAGGCTGGCCCTCGAACGGACGCGCAATCACCCGTCCCACTTCGTTCGGGCTGTGCAGCATGTCGCGCGCGATTTCACAAATGCGGTATAGCTCGGGCAGAGGGATGACGTCAATATGCGCGGCAATTTGGAAGACGCTGTCCGCAGACGTGTACACAATGGGCGACCCCGTACGCATGTGCTCTTCGCCCAGTTCGTTAATGATCTCCGTGCCGGAAGCTGCTTTGTTGCCTAGAATCTTGCGTCCGATTTTGCCCTCGAACTCAGCAACGATTTCGGGAGGAAATCCGTGGGGATAAAGGGGGAACGGCTTTTCGAGAATCACGCCAGTCATCTCCCAATGGCCGGTGGTGGTGTCTTTGCCGGGTGAAGCGAGGCAGCACTTGCCGTAAGCGCCCGCCGGATGATCAACGCCAGGCAACCCCGCGAGCGGCTTAATTGTCGTGAGACCGAGGCGTGAAAGATTCGGCAATTCCACTTTGCGGCGGTTGCAAATGTTGCCGAGCGTGTCGCACCCTTCATCGCCATAGTCCGCGGCATCGGGCATTGCGCCAATGCCGACGCTATCGAGTACAATCCAGATGACGCGACCGAAGCGAGGCAACGAGATTCATTCCTCCTTCTGGCCCGCGGTGTCGTTGGCTGGTTTTTGAGCTGTAAATTCATCTTTTAAGCGGGCGGCGCGTTCTCGCGCCAGATGCATGATGGATGCGTGAGACGTGATTCGGTTGAGCAATGGAAGAAATTGTGCGGGCGCCGCCAAATGTTTATTGATCCAGAGTGATTCCACTTGCGCGAGCGAATCGTTGATGCCGAGATGGTCGAAATGCACGGTTCGATCAAGATCGATCCAGGCGCGCTCAGTGGCTGCGATATCTTCGAAGCGATCAAGCAATTGCTGCGCAGCTTCCAGCGTGGAGTAGTTGAAGACGACTTCCGCCGATTTGCCGTCTTCCGATTCGTAGCGAAAGGTTTTCTTGCCGGTGTTAGCGACCTTTAGGCCAGACTCGATGGGAGATTTAAAAAACTCCAAACGCTGGGCCAGATCGAACAACGGAATTACGTCACTTTCGGGGAGGTCAGCTTTGATAGGTTGCTCGTCGCTGACTGACTCTTTGTAAGTTAACGCCCCTGCTTTATCAACCTCGACCGAACAGTATTCAGGAACACTCCCAGGGAAGCTCTTTGTGAATGTCAGCTTGGCGGGGCCCGCGCAAAGCCAAGCTGCCAGCAACGGCAAAAGCAAAACCGCTTTCATCGGGCCGCCCCAACGGCGAGAGCCAGATTGGCGCGCGTGCCGTGGCAGATCGCCACTGCCAGAGCGTCCGAAACGTCGTAAGATGCGAAGGGTTTGGTGACACGCAACAGCGAACGTACCATCATTTGCACCTGCTGCTTTTCGGCTCGGCCATAGCCCACCACGCTCATTTTTACTTCGAGAGCCGAGTATTCAGCCACGGCAAGCCCAGCTTCGGCGGCCTGCAACAACGCTACGCCGCGCACGTGCGCGAGTTTCAACGCCGACTTTGCATTCACCGCATAGAAAACTTCTTCGACGGCCGCAGCCTGCGGTTGGAAGGTTTGAAACACGTCACGCAACTCGGCCGCTATGAGTTTCAACCGGTATTCAAGCGCTTGCGTCGCGTTGGTGCGGATGACACCGGCAGTGATCAGACAATGAGCGCGGCCGTCGGAGTCTATTACTCCGAACCCCGTCCGCTCCGTGCCGCAGTCTATGCCGACGATTCGCATTTTGTGGAACGCTTAGCGCGGCACACTATGCCATCGCTTCAACTTCCGCTTCATCTAACTCGTAATTTCCGTAAACGCTTTGCACGTCGTCATGCTCGTCGAGCGCATCGTAGAGCTTCTGCATGTTCTGCGCGTTCTTGCCTTCGAGCTTGACGGTGTTTTTGGGCACCATCGCGATTTCGGCCTGCTCTGTCGGGATGCCTGCTTTTTCGAGAGCCTTCTGAATGGCTTCGTGAGCTTCGGGAGCAGAAAGGATTTCCCAGGCGCCACCCTGATCGCGAATGTCGTCGCCGCCCGCATCGAGAACGATGTTCATGAGTTGATCTTCGGTGGCCTTTTCGCCGTCGACAATGATCTGGCTCTTCCGTTCGAACATCCAGGCAACGCTGCCCTGTTCCCCAAGATTGCCGCCGAGTTTAGAGAAGGTATGGCGAATTTCGCTGACCGTGCGGTTGCGGTTGTCGGTAGCCACATTGACCAGCACGGCGGCGCCGCCAGGACCGTAACCTTCATACATGATTTCGTCAATCTGGCCGCCTTCCAGTTCGCCTGTGCCGCGCATGATCGCGCGCTTAATGTTATCGGCGGGCATGCTGACGTTCTTGGCGGCCAAGACAGCCGTGCGCAAGCGAGGATTCATGTCGGGATCGCCCCCAGAGCGGGCGGCAATCATGATTTCCTTGATCAGCCGGGTGAAAACTTTGCCGCGCTTGGCGTCGAGCGCCGCCTTCTTATGCTTTATGGTCGCCCATTTACTGTGTCCAGACATCGAAAAACCTCAACTGCTCCTAACTTTCGAGCATAACAAAGAGGACCGGATGCGGAATTCCCGGGATGCGGAAGGCACCGGCTACTCCCGAAGGTGCGGCGGCCGTGCGGACGGCGGCACTTGCTCGCGCGGATCGTAATACTTGGAATCCGCGAGTACGCCGCTGATACCCAGACCGGCCGGGGTGGAAGACGCACTAAAATGGAGCGAATGGAAATCCGCATCCTTGGCGAAAGCGACGCTGCCGCTTGGTGGCGGCTCAGGCTCGAGGCGCTCGAAAACGAACCGTTCGCGTTCGGGAAGGCGGTTGACGAGCATAAAACACACCCCCGTTGAGACAATCGCGCTATGCTTTAGCAATGCAACCGAAGGCAACTTCACGCTGGGCGTTTTCGCAGACAGCAATCTGGTAGGCATCGCGACCTTCATTCGGGAAACGGGACTGAAAGAAAGGCACAAAGGGCGCATCTACGGAGTCTATGTCAGTGCGGCGCAAAGAAGTCGGACGAGCATTGATTGACGCCCTGCTGGAAAAAGCCAAGCGCGATTCGTCACTCGAACAAATTATGCTTGCAGTGGCGACATGCCAAAACGCCGCGCGAGGGCTTTATCGTGAGTTCGGTTTTGAGACGTATGGGACGGAGCCAAATGCTTTAAAGGTTGGCGCCAGGTACATCGACGAGGATCATATGATTCTTAGAATTTGACATCGGCGGACTGCTGACATAGAATCTCTATGTAATGCCTCCGACCACCCGCGAAGAAATCCCTCCCGGTACGCTCGATCTGCTTATCCTTAAGACCCTTGAGCGCAACAACGAACTCCACGGCTTTCAAATCGCCAATGCCATCCAAGCTTTATCGCAAGATGTCTTGCACGTTGAAGAGGGATCTCTTTATCCGGCCCTCCAACGCATGTTAGTCAAGGGCTGGCTCACAGCCGAATGGAGCAAAACTCCAGAAAATCGCCGCGCCCGCTATTACCGGCTTAGCAGGGACGGCCGCAAACAGCTAGCGCGGGAAATCACTCGTTATGGACGCGTCAGCGAAGCCATTGGCCGCGTCCTACAGCCGGCTTAAGGATTCAGTATGCGCGCCCTGCTACGCCGCTTGAAATTTACGCTCAACCGCCAGCACCAGCTTGATGATCTGGAAACCGAAATGCAGCTGCACCGCGAACTTCGTGCCGAATTGCTGGCCCGCGAAGGTCTCAGTTCCGAGGAAGCCGCCTTCGCCTCCAATCGTCACTTCGGGAACACCACCCTGCTCAAAGAGGACTCCCACAATATGCTCACCTGGAACCTGCTCGAGGACCTGCTCAAAGATTTGCGCTACTCCTTGCGATCCCTTGTTGCCAATCCGCTATTTGCCCTGATCGCGATTCTCACCCTCGCTCTCGGCATCGGCGCAAATACCGCCATATTTAGCGTCATCAACGCTGTTTTGCTCCGCGGCCTGCCTGTCCATAACCCTGAGCAACTTGTTTACCTTCATGTGGAACCTGGCCAGCCCGACGGCGCGGGCAACACCGGAAATAGCGACTCGTCCTTCAGCGAATACGTCTTTGAACAACTGCGCACGCAGCGCCAGACGTTTTCTTCGCTCAGCGCTTACGTGCCGCTGAGCTCGAATAAAATCGCCATTCGCATTGGCTCTCTTCCCGAAGAAGCTGGCGCCGAAATGGTGAGCGGAGATTTTTTCTCGGGCCTCGGCGTGGGCGCTTCGTGTGGCCGCGTGCTGAGTCTAGGCGATGAGAAAAATCATGCTGCTGTTGCCGTGCTTGGTTACGGCTTCTGGAATCGGCGCTTTGCGGCGGATTGCGCCGTTGTCGGCAAAACGGTTTCCATAAAGGGCAACCCGTTCACAGTTATTGGTGTAGCCGCACGGGGCTTTGGCGGCGTTGAGCCGAGTCCCACCGACATTTGGATTCCGCTGCAAGTGAACCCGGCCTTGAACGCCTGGGGCTCGGAAGGGAAGAACTATTACGCGAATCCCTTGTGGTGGTGCCTGCGGCTGGTAGGCCGTTTGGCACCGCATGTAACGCCGCTACAGGCCGAGGCTCAACTGGCGTCTGCGTTTCGCCGCGCCGCGTATGAACATCTTGGCGGCAAGCCGAAAGCGGGCGAACAACCCTGCAAGTTACTGCTTGTCCCGGCAAGGGGCATCGGCGAAG
Organism: Bryobacterales bacterium; assembly: GCA_003167495.1. GTDB lineage: Bacteria > Acidobacteriota > Terriglobia > Bryobacterales > Bryobacteraceae > Bog-105. The sequence goes on from PMSX01000097.1 coordinate 53,544, forward strand.
ATGGCGACGACTACAGACAGCCGCTCTATTTCTTGTTCGTCATCGTGGCGGTGATTCTCGGGATCGCCTGCGGCAATGTAGCAATGCTTCTGGCTGCTCGCAATTCTAGCCGCCGCCGCGAATTTAGCATCCGTCTTGCGATTGGCGGCAGTCAGAGCCGCCTCTTCCGGCAGCTTCTTGCCGAGAGTCTGCTTCTTTCGAAGGCTGGCGCGCTTCTCGGCTGGCTCTTCGCGCTAGCCTTTACGAAAGTGCTGGCGGGCTGGGCGGGCATGGAGACAAGCCTCGCACCCGACCCTTCAGTATCTCTGTTCACCGGCGCGGTGATGATCCTCATTGCATTGCTGTTCGGTCTGGCTCCGCTGGCAACCGTGCGTCGAGTGCCGGTTGGGCTGGCGCTCAAAGATTCCTCAGCCACCTCCTTTAAAGATAAATCCAAATCGCAGGGATCACGGCTCATCGTTATCGCGCAAGTTGCGTTGGGTTTAGTGCTGGCCGTTTCCGCGGGACTACTCACGCGCAGCTTGCGCAATCTGGAGCAGGCTAACCTCGGCCTCAAAGCCGATGGCTTATTGGTCTTTGGATTGAGTCCACAAATCGACGCGCGCTCCGATCAAAAAACCATCGCATTCTATATTGGCTTGCTCGCCAAACTCCGCTCGCTCCCGGGCGTTTCTTCTGTGACCCTCATGAGAAATCGCATTGGGTCTGGCTGGAGCAGCAATACCACTGCGTTTCTCGACGGCAAAGCGCCCACCGGAGTTGACTCGCTGATGCGCTGGAATTCCGCCGGACCCGATTTCTTCACAACGCTCGGTGTCCCAGTGCGGCAGGGCCGCGATTTTCGCGACACGGATTCGGCAACCTCGCAAAAAGTGGCCATCGTGAACGAAACGTTTGCGAAACGCTTCTTGAAAGGCCGCGAGGTTTTAGGCCATCTGGTTTCCTACGAATCAAAAGTGGCATATACGATTGTCGGCGTAGTGGCCGATAGCAAGTACAGGGGTGTGCGCGAAGATCCGATTCCCATGGCATATTTCCCATACACCCAATGCGTCGAAATAGGCGGCATGCATTTAGAATTGCGCACGTTGGGCGATCCAGCAGCCTTTCTGCCGCAAGCGCGTCAAGCCGTTGCCGCCTTTGCGCCGGATCTCGCGTTGCTGCAACCCATGACGCAGCGCGAGCAATTTGATGCCAGCATCACGCAAGATCGTCTGGTTTCCCGCCTTTCTTTTTTCTTCAGCGCTTTAGCGATTCTGCTCGTCGCCAGCGGTCTTTACGGGACGCTCGCTTATAGCGTGAGCCGCCGCACTTCTGAATTCGGCGTCCGCATGGCGGTTGGATGCGAACGGCCGCAACTGCTCTGGATGATCCTGCGCGAAGGGATGATCTTAGGCGCTCTGGGCATCGTCATCGGGCTGCCGGTTGCGATTGCCGTCTCGCGATGGCTTAATTCGATGCTGTTTGGCTTGACTTCATCTGATCCGCTGACGTTCGGCTTCGCGACTGCCAGCATTTTTCTCGTTTGTCTAGCGGCTGGCCTGATTCCCGCGTTTCGCGCCGCTTCCGTCGACCCCATTCGCGCACTGCGCTACGAATGAGCGGCTATCGCAGCCGTCATTCTAATTGAACGACAAACTGGCCTGTGACTTCCAACCAGGGTTAACCTGTAACGGCCTCTGCCGAAAGAAAATAGCCCAGACTGCCGATAGTGATGGTTGATACAGGTGCGTCCAAGCCTCTTAGCAGCCATAACGATCATGCACACCCTGCTAGCTATGGGTGAACCCGTATCGCCCAAGGTTGATCCTCCTCTAACCAGTCTCGGTCAAGTGCTCGATTTGACGAATGAGGAAGCAGCAAAACGCCATCCTTTCCACCTCCGCGTTCAGGTATCCCTATACAAGTGGGAGAAATGGTGGCTCTTTTTGCAGGATGGATCGTCCGGGATCTATTGCTCTCGCCCGGCCGCCAATACCCACTTGCAGCGAGGAGATTGGATCGAGGCGGACGGGGTAACCGTGAGCGGAGCGTTCGCGCCCGTTCTGGAATTGTCTAAATTCAGAGTGATTGGCCATCGGCCGATGCCCGCGCCTGTCAAGGTAGGTGAGGCCAACCAGTCCTTACGTGAATCCGTCAATGTTTGGGCCATCGCCCGTGGACGCATTCTGCGCGCAGCTACCACGCTCATCACCAATGGCAGCCTTTCTCTTTTTGATCTCGACTTGCGACTGCCGTCCGGCGATACCATGCCGATTCGCCTTGGATCAGCCGACAAGTGCGACCTGAGTTCGTTGCTGGACGCAAAAGTAGCTGTTCGCGGCGTACTGGGCAAGAGTTTGAGTGCCGCCGGCAGTAATGCCGATGTCATGTATGTGGGCAGTTGCGAGGACATAGAAGTCATCGCACCGTCCCGCGAGGAGTGGTCAATACCACTCACCAAAATTAGCCAACTTCTGGGCTATCGTTCGGGCACGAAGGTGGATAGCATGGTCCGAATTGCCGGCGTGGTTACCATGCTCAGCGGTCAGGGTTTTTTCATGCAGCAAAGGACTAGTGGGGTTCCGGTCGTACTGATTGCGCCGCGATCGCTTCCCTCTATCGGTCAACGCGTTGAGGTCTCAGGCAGGCTTATACTCGATGAACACGGATTCAAGCGGCTGGTGTCAGCTCACTATCATCCGGCTACCGGCGTTCAATCTGTTGAGATCCACCGGGTAACGGAACAGGATTTCGACTTGCCCACATTTGGGAGCGCCTTGGTGTTCGCTCAAGGCGAGATCATATCGCGGGCACTGATGCCCGGCCGGGAGGTGTTTGGCGTGCGGATCGGAAAATCCGCTTTGACGGCGGAAATGCCATTGCCGCAGGGAACCTCGCCCGCCGGCTTGCCCGAATTGGGCGATCAAGCCGGTTTTACCGGCATCGCCAGAACGGATCAGGTCCCCAATCGCGAGCACTACGACATCACTCTTGAGCTACGCTCCCCGGGTGACATTGTCATTGTGGCGAAACGCCCACTCAATGACCGGATCCCGTGGGGCCGCGTGGCCTTGCTGGCCATTGCGTTGGTCTTAGGCGCATTCTTCTGGATCTCGACTTTGCGAAATCGCGTCCGCGCCCGCACCCAACAACTCGAGGAAGCCAACCATCATACCGAACAGGCCCGCGAGCAGGCCGAACGAGCTAGACAGCAAGCCGAGGATGCCAGCCGCGCCAAAGGGGAGTTTCTGGCAAACATGAGCCACGAAATCCGCA
>PMSX01000308.1 GCA_003167495.1 Bryobacterales bacterium
AATTCTCGATTTCGTTCGAACGCGCTACGGTCGCGAAGGAATCGACAAAGCCGGTGGCAACGGGTTCTACGTCATTGCGTATCCTGCTGGCCGAAGATAACAAGGTCAATCAGAGAGTAATGCAGAGCATGCTTGCGCGGATGGGTTACACGGCGGATTTGGCTAATGACGGGGCGGAAGCGATAGAAGCGGCGACACGGCAGACGTATGACTTGATTCTGATGGACATTCAAATGCCGAACGTGGATGGTCTAGACGCAACCCGTGCGATCAGAGGCCGGCTGCCGCGTAAACTTCAACCGCGCATATTTGCCGTAACCGCGCACGCCACTGCGGATGATCGCAACGAGTGTCTCAGCGCGGGTATGGATGGCTATTTAACTAAGCCTGTCAACCGGGAACTGCTGGGTCGCACTCTGGCGGAAGTTGAAAACGCCCTTATACCGACCGCTGTTCACGAGATGCCATAACTAAACTAGCGCTCGTCGTGCGGGAATTCTCCCGGCCTAACACGCTGCTGGTCGGCAAACACGCGCTGTTCACCGATTTTCAGATGCCTTGCGTCGGAATCCGCCTTAGGATCGAAGTCGAGGTTGAGTGAGATGAGACTTAGTAATTGGGAGAGCTTATTCCTGCCCATAGTCCTAGTCGTGACGGGTGTATTGATTCTGGCGGCGGCGAATTTCGGCTGGATCTCTTTGGACCGCGTTCATAATCTTTGGCCGGCATCGATTATCCTGGTTGGCTTGGTGGAGTTGTTTACCGACGGGTCCGCAAACGAGCGAGGTCAGCATGAATAGCGATAGCGACAGCCGGTGGCCGCGTAACAGTCCCGGCTCCCATCTTTTCTTGGCCGGCTTTTTGATTGTGGGTGGGACGCTGCTGTTTCTGGGGAATCTTGGCATTCTGCCGGTTCGCAGCATCTGGCTCTATTGGCCCATGATTGTCGTCGCCCTGGGCATTTCTAGAATTATGAGCGGACCCGATCCTGTCATTCGGCTCTTTGGTGGCTTGGTTGCGTTTGTAGGCGGCGTTTTCTTGCTCATTAATCTAGATCTCATCCACATTCGGAGGCACGACGGAAGCTGGCCTATTTCCATCTTACTGATTGCGTTCGGCGCGGCGATGCTTATTAAGGTTTTAGACAGACGCGATCCGGGTTCGTCGAGATGGACCGGCTTTCGGCCTCTGCGCATGGGAATACCCAATGGATTAACCGACTTTACTCTGATGGGTTCCGTCAAACGCCGGGTTGATACCGACGATTTTCGCGGCGGCAACGCTTTGAGCGTTTTAGGGAATATCGAACTTGATCTCCGTCACGCCCGCATCGCAGAGCCTGGTCAAACCACTTATTTGGAAGTCTCCGCCATTCTGGGTGGGGCGAAGATCCGAGTGCCCGATACGTGGCGCGTCCAAATTCGGGGCGCCAGCATCATGGGTAATTATGAAGACAAGACCATTCCACCCAACGTCGGCGTTAATGCGCCGACACTTGTGATTACTGGGTTTTCGCTCATGAGCACGATTGAGATTGAGGATTAACCAGCACCTTCGTTATGCATCCGCTGTTCCGAAACCGTAATTCGCTATTGGCGTATTTGTTCGCCTGGGTGCCTCTGGGCGCAATGCTGGGAGTAGCCGTTTCCGGGGCAGGACACCTTGACTGGCGTGCAACGCTGGCCGTCATCGCACCTGTGGCCTTACTTCTCGCGCTGGTTTGCTTGTCGCCTTGGTACCTATGCCGCGCGCTGCCGCTGAACACCACGCCCCAACTGAAGGTTTTGGCCTATCACGCAGTTGCTGCAATGCTCGCCAGTTCGCTCGTTTTACTGATCGTCCCGTTTTTGCTGCAATTGTTGGCGCGCTATCGTCCCGGTCTCGAAAAACAGTTCGAACCCGCCATGCGCGTGCTGGCGGGAATGTGCTTTTTGTTCTACTTGTTGTCGGTGGCGCTGCATTACATGCTGCAGGCCATGGAAACGTCGCGCCACGCCGAAGTACTGTCGCGCGAAGCTGAGCTGAAGGCGCTCAAAGCGCAGGTGAACCCGCATTTCCTATTCAATAGTTTGAACTCGATCAGCGCCCTCACAACCATCGATCCGGCCAAGGCCCGCGAAATGTGCGTTCGGCTCTCTGATTTTCTGCGCAGCAGCCTGCGCATGGGCGAGCGAACCTCCATTCCGTTCGGTGAAGAACTTGCGCTGGCCAGTACGTATCTCGACGTCGAGCAAGTTCGTTTCGGCAAGCGGTTGCGCGTGCTGCAGGATTTCGATCCAGCCTGCAACGAATGCGAAGTGCCGCCCTTGCTGGTGCAGCCGTTGGTCGAAAACGCCGTCAAGCACGGCGTCGCCAGTCTTACGGAAGGTGGAGAAATCAGCCTGAGTGCGCATGTTTTCAATGGGGCTCTCCGCTTTAGCGTCGAAAATCATTTTGACCCCGATGCTCCCTTGCAAAGAAAAAGCGGGTTCGGGCTGGTGAACGTGCGCAACCGCCTAAAGGCGCGTTACGGCAACTCGGCGCGCCTCGACATCGAGGTGAGTGACGCAACGTATCGCGTGCATGTATCTGTGCCATTCATAAAGGAAGTCAAGAAATGAGTATCCGCGCCCTGATCGCCGACGATGAGAATCTCGCGCGCCAAATACTGCGTGAATATCTAGCCAACCAGCCGGACATCGAGATTGTGAGCGAATGCGACAACGGCTTTAGCGCTGTCAAAGCAATCTCCGAACTAAAGCCGGACTTGGTCTTTCTCGATGTGCAGATGCCGAAGCTGGATGGTTTTGAAGTGTTGGAACTCATCGACGCTAAGCTGGCTGTCGTTTTTGTGACCGCTTACGACCAATACGCCACGAAGGCGTTTGACGCTGCCGCCGTCGATTATTTGCTTAAGCCTTTCGATCTGGCACGCTTTGAGACCGCGCTTGAGAGAGTGCGGCGAAAACTGGCTGTGGCTCCTGTCCCGCTGGCGCCCGCCGAGTTGCGGAATGCGGCACTGCCTCCGGGCCGTCACGCGGAGCGCGTTGTGATTAGGGATGGCGCGCGGGTGCATATTCTTCCCGTGGCACAGATCGATTATGTGGAAGCGCAAGACGACTATCTCGCCTTCCATAGCGCAGGCAAATCGTACCTGAAGCAACAGACGATCTCGAGCTTGGAAGAATCACTCGACTCAAAGCAATTTGTGCGGGTTCACCGCTCCTTTGTGGTGAATCTGGAGCGCATTCGCAAGATTGAGGCATACACCAAAGATGCACGCATTGCGGTTCTGACCGATGGCGCAAAGATTCCCGTTAGCCGCGGCGGCTACCTCAAACTGAAAGAGGCAATGGCGCAGACGTAGACCGCCGTTTTGGCAATTCAGTCCTATAATTCCTCAGGTCTCCTACTTTTAAACCCGACTCACGATATCATCGAAAGTTCGAGATTTGGAACTATGGAAAACGGAACCTGTGATATCGGATTGATCGGTTTGGCCGTAATGGGCCAAAACCTGGTCTTGAACATGAACGACCACGGCTTTAAAGTCGCCGTCTTCAATCGGACTGTTTCGAAGGTCGATGACTTCTTAGCCAACGAGGCGAAGGGTACCCACGTCGTCGGCGCGCACTCCATCGAGGAGTTTGTGGGCGCTCTGAAATCGCCCCGGCGCGTGATGTTCATGGTGAAAGCAGGTGACACGGTCGATCAGATGATTGACCACGTGACCCCACTGCTGGCCAAAGGCGACATCATCATCGACGGCGGCAACTCTTTATTTACAGACACCAATCGCCGCACCAAGAGCCTAGCCGAGAAAGGCATTCTTTTTATTGGCACTGGCGTTTCGGGTGGAGAAGAAGGCGCGCGCCACGGCCCCTCTATCATGCCTGGCGGTAACCCGGCGGCTTGGCCACACGTGAAAGACATTTTCCAGGCCATTGCGGCCAAGGTGGACGATGGCACTCCCTGCTGCGATTGGGTGGGCGAAGATGGCGCGGGCCATTACGTCAAGATGGTTCATAACGGCATCGAGTATGGCGACATGCAGTTGATCTGTGAAGCCTACCAGGTGCTGGAAACGGGACTTGGCCTCAGTGCGGAGGAACTGGGCGAAGTGTTCGCCGATTGGAACAAGGGCGAACTGGATAGCTATCTCATCGAAATCACCGCTGAAATCTTCACCAAGAAAGACGAAGACGGCGCGCCCATGGTGGACAAGATTCTCGACACGGCCGGTCAGAAAGGTACCGGCAAATGGACCGGCATAAGCGCGCTCGATCTCGGCATGCCTGTCACGCTCATTGGCGAAGCCGTCTTTGCGCGCTGCCTTTCCGCTATCAAGGACGAGCGTGTGGCCGCATCGAAGGTGCTAAAAGGTCCTTCGTCGAACGGCAAGGTTAACGACCGCAAGGCCTTTATCGAAGATGTCCGCCGCGCACTCTACTGCTCCAAGATGATCTCCTACGCGCAGGGGTATATGTTGTTACGAGAGGCGGGGAAAGAGAACAACTGGCATCTGAACATGGGCGGAATTGCGTTGATGTGGCGTGGCGGCTGTATTATCCGCAGCCGGTTTCTCGGCAAAATCAAAGAAGCGTACGACAAAAATCCACAGCTAACGAATTTGCTGCTGGACGATTTCTTCGCGGCTGTTTTGAACAACTATCAGCAATCTTGGCGGCAAGCTGTGGCTGCGGCGCTTGCAGTCGGTATTCCGACTCCGGCATTTTCCACGGCGCTTGCGTTTTACGATGGCTACCGCACCGCTCGGTTACCCGCCAACCTCTTGCAAGCGCAGCGGGATTTTTTCGGCGCCCACACCTATGAACGCGTGGACCAGCCGCGCGGCAAGTTTTTCCACACTAACTGGACCGGCCACGGAGGCCGAGTTTCTTCGGGGTCATACAACGCATGAGCTACGGTTTTGATATTCGCAAGGATGGCGCTCTGGATTTTATGTCGATTGGCGGTTTGGTCTGCCGCTTCGATCCGGGCATCATCCCTTTTCGCAAGGCCACGGAATGCCTCATCCACGTGAGTGGCGGCGAGTTCAATGTTGCCGCTAATCTGTCGGATTGCTTCCGCTTGAAGACCGGCGTTGCCAGCGCCATGGTGGATTACCCACTGGGCGATTTGGTGGCGGAACGCGTACGCGCCATGGGCGTGCAGGGGTTCTTCAAGAATTTCAAACACGACGGAGTGGCGGGCCCGAACATTGCCATTGTATACAGCGACCGGGGGCAGGGAGTTCGCGCTCCGGTGGTTTTCTACAACCGGGCGAACGAAGCGGCCGGCTTGCTCAAACCAGGAGATTTCGATTGGGCGAAGATCTTCGCGGGCGGTATCCGCTGGTTCCATAGCGGCGGCATCTTCGCCGCTCTTTCTCCCACCAGCGCCGAGGTAGTAATCGAAGGAATGCAGGCTGCCAAAGCCGCTGGCGCCATCATCTCCTTCGACCTGAATTATCGAGCGAAACTGTGGAACGTCGTGGGCGGTCACGAGAAAGCAGTTGCGGTGATAGACCGCATCGTAAAAAACGTAGACGTGCTGGTAGGCAATGAGGAAGACCTGCAAATGGGCCTTGGCATTCCGGGACCGGAAGTGGCCGCGAAATCGAAGCTCGATCCCAGCGCCTTTTTCGGCATGATGGACAATGTTCGGAAAAAACACCCGCAGGTGAAAATTGTCGCTACGACGCTGCGCGAGGTTCACTCCACTAACCGGCATAGCTGGAGCGCCGTAGCCTGGATCAATGGGGAGACCTACGTAGCCCCGACGATGGAACTGGACGTTTATGACCGGGTCGGCGGCGGCGATGGTTTTGCCGCCGGCCTCATTTATGGCTTGCTGACGGGGCAGCCGGAAGAAGCGGCGGTCAAGCTAGGTTGGGCGCACGGCGCTTTGCTTACCACGTTTCCAGGCGACACTACCATGGCTACTCTGGATCAGGTCAAGTCGCTCGCCCAAGGTGGCTCGGCTCGCATTCAGCGCTAAGTACTGCGACAAATCTTTTACAAAGAAGGTTGGCGGCGCATCTAATGTTGTCGTGAGTCCGATGCTATCATCGATTCAGAAAGACACACTTATGCGGACGCTCCTTCTGTCCTGCAACTTCTTGCGCAGCGTCTGGCACGGATGCTTTTGCGCTCTCCTTTTGATGTGTCTGCTTGGAAAGCCGTCGCGGCTGGCGGCGCAAGCGGTCAACGACTCTGGCGGCGCGGAATTGCCGCCCAAAACAACACCACCGGCTCCTGTTGCCACCGCCAACACGCCGCGCCGTTCCGTCGATCTGCGTGTAGACCGTACGCTGGTTCTGATCAACGTGACGGTGACAGACCCTTTAAATCGGTTTGTCACAGGCTTGGACAAAGAACATTTCCGGTTGTTTGAAGACAAAGTAGAACAGGAGATTTTGGAATTTTCGAGCGAAGACGCCCCCATTTCCATCGGGCTGGTTTTCGATACGAGCGGCAGTATGGGATCGAAATTGCAGAAGTCGCGGCAAGCGGCGGCTGAGTTCTTTAAGACGGCCAACCCCTCCGACGAGTTCTTCCTGGTGCAATTTAGCGAGCGGCCTGAATTAGTTGTGCCGTTTACCACCGACACGGACCAGATTCAAAGCGCGCTGACATTCACTCAGTCGAAAGGCAGGACGGCGCTCCTGGACGGTGTGTATATGGCGATGCATGAGATGAAAAAGGCGCATAACCCCCGCAAAGCGCTGCTGATCATTTCCGACGGCGGCGACAATGCCAGCCGTTATACGGAAAGCGAGATCAAGAATGCCGTGCGTGAGGCGGATGTGCAGATTTTCGGCATCGGAATTTTTGAATCGATGAGCGGTCGCTCGCGTACGCCGGAGGAAGCGTCGGGGCCCAGCCTTTTGAACGAGTTAGCAGAACAAACGGGCGGGCGCGAATATGCGGTGGAGAATGTTGCGGAACTTCCGGACATTGCGGCTAAAATTGGAGTGGAGCTGCGCAATGAATACATTCTTGGCTATACTCCCAAAAACCGTGAACGCGACGGAAAATATCGGAAGGTTCAAGTTAAATTAAATCAACCCCGTGGATTACCGCCCCTTAAAGCATATTTCCGCCTCGGCTACTATGCGCCGACTCAGTAACGGCAGCTTACTACTGCTGGCAGCTCTTATTGCAGCAGGCGGTGTCTACGCCCAATTCCGTTCGGATACCCGGCTGGTGGTGTTGCACGCCAGTGTGGTGGACAAACACGGCAAGCTGCTGACGGATTTGAAGGAGAACGCCTTCAAGGTGTTTGAAAACGGCCAGCCTCAGCAGATCAAGAGGTTCCGCCGCGAAGACGTGCCCGTTTCTCTCGGCATCATAATTGACGATAGCGGCAGTATGCTTACCAAACGGTCGCGTGTGGAAGCGGCCGCGCTCTCGTTGGTGAGGGAATCGAACCGCGATGACGAGGTGTTCATTGTGAATTTCAACGACGAATGGTACTTGGATGTGCCGTTCACGAGCGACATTCACAAAATGGAACAGGGTATCGCCAAGATTGATTCACGCGGCGGCACAGCCATGCGCGACGCCATCAGCGCTTCGCTGGATTACATGAAAGACAAGGCCAAGAAGGACAAGAAGGTGCTGCTGATCATTACCGATGGCAACGACAACGCCAGCAATACGTCGCTGGAGAAAGTAGTGGCGCGGTCGAATCAGACCGACACTCTGGTCTATGCGATCGGCTTGTTCACCGAGGAAGAGAAACACGAGGGCCAGAAGGCTAGGCGCGCCTTGAGCGAACTGACGAGTACTACAGGCGGCTTGGCGTACTATCCCAAGGATGTCTCGAAAGTGCAAGCGCTGGCGTCGGAGATAGCCCGCGACATTCGCAATCAGTATGCCATCGACTATACTCCAACGATTCAGGAACTGGACGGCAGCTATCGCCAAATCAAGGTTGTCGTCGATGCGCCCGGTAAACCGACTGTGCGCACACGTTCCGGTTACTACGCAACGCCCGAACGTGCCAAAACGAGCGCGGGCGGCTCGTAAGTTTGGGGCTGTTGCGGTTTCTTTGGAATAGCTCGAAGGGGTATCGATTGTGTCCCTGGCAATCACCGTATCTCCGCTGGAGAATTGAAACTTATTCGGGAACGTCCGCTGAATCCATCAACAAAACAGCGTTCTTCCAGTTTTTGTGGAAAGAACGCCGTTCACTGCTGCAATATCTGAACTGGGTAAGAAAGTTTCGGGCCAACTACTCCTGAGGTGGCGGCCCGGGACGACGACCGAACTGACCGCGAGGGCCAGGGGTTGCGTCGGTTACGGTGTAGCCGGCGGGAACCTGGAACAAAGAAGGGTCCGCAGTGGTTTGGATGTTGGTCAACGCGAAGGTTGACTGGCCAGAGCGCGGATCACTGTGCGTGGCGGAAATCACCGTTTGCAGCTCGGCCGAATACCATATTGTCGACGTCGAAACGAGCGGCTTAGCGTTGCCCATTGCACCGGCGGGAATGGTGCGCGTGATTGAAGTGCCCTGAGCACTCACGCCGTTGACGGGTTGAGTGCCAAGGTCGGACTTGACTACGTTGGGGTTGGCTGGCCTAGACGCGGCATTCGAACTCGGGGTGGAACTGCCTGCCGGGGGTGTGTGAATCGCCCTCCGGGTCGCAGTCTTTGTGGTTGGATTCAGTTCATAGGAGTAGCCCGCGACCGGATCGAAAATCGCGATCCGTGTGACAGGACCCGTCTGGCCCAATGGGCCGCCGGTTGAGGTTTCCAAAGAATAGGTGCGGCCTGATGCGTCGCGAGCAACCTTTCCGCTGACTGTATTTTGAATAACATTCCCGTCAAGCAGCGTTTCCACGCGCGTAGAACTCATTTCGGCCGAATAGGGCGCGCCGGTCACGAGTTTTCGGCTATGCAAGCCAAAGCCGGGACCACCAGGACCTGCCAATCTTCGGCCGAAACCTGGGCCGCCGGGCGGTGGGCCTTGCGCCAAGACTGCCGCGCCCGTGACTAAAACGATCAAGATAGACTTCGTCAGCTTCATATACTTTCTCTCCTGCGGCAACTCCAAAATCAACTACTCCCAGCTGACGACATGGACGCCCAAGGGCTGCCCGTCAGCTCCGAGTAAAACATCGGCCAGCACCGTACGGTCCTGGTTTAAAACCTCATTCGCCACTGGCTCCACGCCAATGCCAATATCGGCGAGGGAAGACAGCGGCACCTGCATTTGCACAATGCGGGGCGCGCTAGCGGGTAAATCGGGGTTCGAATATGGCAGGGCGACAAACGTTTCGCCATCCACTTCGATCGCATTCGAAACCGCGGCTGATGCGGGTTCAACGCCTGGTTGGGTAGGGGGTGGAATTCGCTGCTTCGGGGCCATCATGATCCCAAGCGCGAGAGTGGCCGCGATGGCCATACCCCAACCGAAGCGCCGCAGGACCTTTTCCGGAGCTTGGCGAAGGGGTTTGATCCTAGGCTGTTTGACCAGTGCGGCAAGCTGTTCGCGATCGCCGGTATTCTCGATCACCGTCGAGCGGTTTACCAGCGACTCGATATCGAGCGAAACATTTCCGATGGCTTCGCATTCCTGGCGGCATTCGGCGCAGGCGGCTATATGAGCCGGCACCCACTGCGCTTCAGCGGGCGAGAGCTCCTTGTCTACCGCTCTCACCAACAAATCCCAATTCAAACGATCACACTTCATAGCAGTTCCCTCAGCCTTTCCAAGCCTCGCTGAACGTTCTCACCTACGGTAGAAACGGAAAGCTCTAAGGTTTCCGCGATCTCCCGATATTTTAGTCCTTGCGTGCGCAAAACCAGACAAGCCCGCTGCGCATCGCTTAATTTCTCCATGGCCTGCCGGAGGCGGTGCTCGCGCTCTTCTCCAAGCAGCCGATCTTCGACCGATTGATCCTTGGCTACTGGGCTGGCGGCGGGCGGCAGATCGTCGATCCGGCCTGTGTTTCGCGCGCCGAACGATGTTTGCCCGTTGCGCGCACTGTTGTGCACGACCCGATAGAGCCAAGCTCTCAAATTGCCTTGATCGCCACCCACGAGCAAGTGCTCGTGCAACTTCAAAAAACTTTCCTGGACGATGTCTCTGGCGGTTTCTGGCTCGACGCCCAGCATGGCCAAATAGCGTTTTAGAGGCGTTTGCTCGCGATCATAAAGATCCAGCAAAATGCGGTTATTATTTCCGTTTTCCACCGACTCAATCTTCCAAGGAACCGCTGGGAATATCAGAAGGCGCCCTTGATCCATATTGTTGTAGAGTCTCTTAGGATATACGGTTTACCAAGCTTTAGCGAGGGTCACAAAAAGGCTCCTAGGGGAGTTGCACTTGGGGTTGGGTGGAACCTTTCTGTGACCTGCCGTCTCGCATGCTAGGTGCCTGTATAACCGGGAAGGGCACGGTTTTTCCGGGAATCTCTCAATTTTTTTCCTCTTTAGCTAAAATCGTGGCAATATGTCGAACTCAGAAGAAAATGACCTGCGATACCCGGTAGGGCGCTACCAGGCGCCCGTCAGCGTCTCAGCGGAGCAGAGGGGCACATGGATCGAAGAAATGGCGAAGCTACCGGCGAATTTGAGGAAGGCAGTAAGCGGATTGACCGAGGCGCAGTTGGACACGCCGTACCGGCCGGGCGGTTGGACCGTGCGGCAGGTGGTGCATCATCTTCCAGACAGCCATTTGAACAGCTATACGCGTTTCCGATTAGCATTGACGGAAAACTCGCCGCTGATTAAGCCGTACGAAGAAGCGGCTTGGGCGGAATTGAGCGATGGGAAGACGGCACCGATTGCACCGTCGCTGGCTTTGCTCGACGGACTGCATGGGCGGTTTGTGTTCTTGTTGAAGTCGATGTCAGAAGCGGATTTTGCGAAGACCTTCCGGCACCCGGAATTGGGTGAAAAGCGGCTGGATTGGACGCTTGGGTTGTATGCCTGGCACTGTTTGCATCATGTGGCGCATATCAATAATTTGCGAAGCCGGGAAGGTTGGTGAGCCCCTAACCGGGGCGGGGCAAAAGCCGAGTGAACGATGTTCTCGTATTTGACGTTTTGGGCGGGATTGTCCCCCTATTCGCTCAAGCGTGACTTTCGCCTCGCCGTTCGGCTTACTTTCACATAGACGCGTTGCACGTTGCAATTAACCCTCGTCATATGTTGGACCCGGTGTCCTTCGGCAAGCTACTGGCGGCAGAGTTACCCCGGCCGATTCAGAACGATCCGGAATTCGAGCGTATGGTGGCGGCTGAAGAGTTGGATTTCGCTAAGGCGCAAATTGACGCCGGGAAGAAACGGCGCTTCGGGAAGTTTTGGCGGCACTCATAGAAGTGTACGATGAGGAGCACCCCCGGATGCCCGAACAGCTTCCTTACGAAATGGTGAAGCATCTGATGGAGCAGCGCGGGCTGAAGCAAGCCGATCTTGTTCCCGTATTGGGGTCGAGGGCGCAGGTGTCGGATCTGGTGAACGGGAAGCGTGGTATCAGCAAGGCTTAGGCTAAGGCGCTAGCCGAATACTTTGGAGTTTCAGCTGAATTGTTCATCTGAGAGCTGAGCGTTTACTAGGAGCGGCCAGAGGGGATTTGACTGACGGCGCGGCGGGCTTCGCGGATGGACATGCGGTGGTCCATGATGCCGGCGAGGTCGGAGTTGGCGAAGGCAGTGCGGCCGTAAGGGTTGTGACGCAGCACTTCTCCGGGCGCGGGCTTGCCGTCCTTGCCAAAGAAGAAACCAGGTTGTGGGCTCAAGTAGGCGTGGCCCCAGCGATTGAGGATGATACCGGCGATGTCGCGGTCTGCGTCGAATCCAGCTTTGCCGAACATGGCTGAGAATTGCTCGCGAATCTGGCGTTCATAGTTTCGGAATGGGGTTGTGACTAGCTCCATGCGGCCGCGAGTGGTCTGCTCTTCGAGTGAGAGACCGGGTTTCGAGAAGAGGATTTTGAGAGTCAAGACGGTTGGCGAATCGGGATTCATGGTAGACGGGTCGGTACCGAAAGTGGCGACCTTTCTGACTGTGATGGAGTTGCCGATGCCCTCAAACCACTGACACTCGGTGAGACCCAGGCGATGGAGGAAACGCCAGTTGCGGACTGCGACATTCGCCATTAGGCAGGGCGCGCGATGGAATTGAGCGTAGGCGTCGCGGCAAACGGATGGGAGGTCGCGAACTATATGTTTAGTGGTCCAACTGCCGCCGGCGAGAATCGCTGCTCGAGCTTGCACGCGGTATATCTTTTTGTCCAATTCATACAGCAGTTCGACGGACTCAGCGTGTTTGGGGTCGCCCGTGTGTTGTACCGAAATGACTGTCGCGTTGAGTCTGATGCGGGTGGGACTTTGCGGTTGGTCGAGCGTTTGAAACTGAACTGCGCCGCGGCAGACTTCGGTCATGGAGGCAGCGCCTGAAATCGCAGTGGGTATGAGTTGCTTTAAGATGTGCCGAGCCACGCCGGTATTGCCGCCGGGGAACATTTGCGCGCCTTGCTTGTAATCCCAGGGCAGCAATACGTCGGCCGCGTATTCGCAATAAGCGGAAAGGGCATCGGCGCCGAGCCCGGAGCCGCCGCCGGAGATGGGAGATAGATAGGTTCGCACTGTCTCGCGGCTGAGGTTGTAGGTCTCCATCAGGTGCTGTTCGAGAGTCACGCTGTCGAGATGCAGCGATGCGGCGTCGCCATGTTCTTTGGGCTGAAAGCGGTGGGCTGAAAATGGCTTGCGGTCGGTTTCACGCATTTGCAGAAGTTCTTGTTTGACTTGCGGCGAGATAGGCGCGCCCGCGAGGCGAGTTCCCCACGGATCACGAACCCAGACGCCTTCGGGATGGCCGAACTTTTGGCCGAAGTAAAAGCCAGAGGTAGCGCCGCCGACGCCGTAAGGAGCGGTTTGGATTGGCATGGCGGGCGCGGGGCCGCTCCACTCCTGATACTTGAATTGTTTCCAATCGATACCGACGGATTCATAGAAACCGGACAGAAAATCGGATGGCAGCGGCGGAAAACAGGCGGCGGAACCTTGGTGGACTATGAGGCGTTGGCCATCGACTTCGAATTCGTTGCGTTTTGCTTCGCCGCCGAAGATGGGATGATTGTCGAGTACGAGGCAAGTGTGGCCGGGGCGGTCGCGCGCAAAGAAGAGAGCGGCGGCGAGTCCGCTGATGCCGCCGCCCACGACGACGCAATCGAGGATTTCGCCTGTGTCGATAATTTCGGGGCGTTGTTTGCCGTCGAAAACGTGGTCGCGAATGGCGTGGCCGGCGGTCATGACTTCATATGTGTTGCCGTTTGATCGAGCATAGTCGCCGACTCCGCCGAAGCCAGTCCAGTCGGATTCGGCGAGGAGAGCTAAGGGTGTGATGGCGCCAAGTAAAGCGCTCCCGCTGGCGAGCAAAGTGGAATTTAGGAAGTCGCGACGATCCATAAAGAGACATTACTATAGGGGTGCCGCTTGCTCGCGCGCGCAGTTCGGGTTTGGGTCGTGCGCTTGCGTTCTATAGCGGGTTCTCTAGGCTGCGGCGGCTTGCGATTCTTCCTCTTTGGTGAACCATTTGGCGCGAAGTTCCGCTTTGAGGGCATCGTATTCGGGTCCTTTTTTCACGGAGGCCAAGCCCAAGCGGATCATATCGGCGCGAAACTCAGGATTTTGGAAGGTTTGCTGCTCGTTTTCCACTTGTCTTTTCATTTCGTGGTCGCAAATTTTCATACGGAGCTCTGCCTCGCGTCGTTCTTGCGCTTCGAAGCCATTTTGCTCTTTGCGCCTTTCGGCTCTTATCTTTAGGAGGTCGTTCAAAGATTTGTGGAAGGCGCGGGTGTGAGTGGTTTGATAGCGGAGGTAGAGAGAAAACGTTTTGGTGTCGGTGATTTGGCCGGTTTGGGGATCAAAGCAGCCATTTTGGAGGTTTTGTGCACGGTTGGCGAGCCAGTGGGCTTCGGCCATGGTGATGAGTAATATGGATTCGGTTTCGGAGGTAGGTTGATGTTCGGCGGCGAGAGCGGTTTTTAAAAATTCGAAGCCATTGGGGTCCTCCGTTGGGAGAAGAACGAAGGCTCCGTTGTGGCGGGCAAGGCCATGGGAGGTGTGGTTTTGGGAGGAGGTGGCGCGGCCAGAGTCGGTCTTCGGGCCGCTGGAGTGCTGAGCGTTGGCGCGGTTGGCGGCGAGTTGGGCTTCGGAGACGTGCCTTCCGGCGGATGTCAAGCTGGGGTCGCTGACGCTCCCTGGCTCAGTTTCGACGCTAATGTTGGGTTGGAAAGTTTGGGAACTTGAGGAAACTGGTGGTGTGGCAGACAGTTTCGAGGCTTGGCGCGCGGCGGCGCGACGTTCGGTGCGATTCATTTTGGATGGTCCTTTCTTTATCTCCGGCGCGAGTGAAAACTGTGGCCGGGATCTGCGTTCAAATTAGCGGCAAATTTTGCGCGGCTAGAACGGTGTTTTGGATTTGGGAGCTGAGGAAGACTGTAAGTGGCTGGGAGGGTTGGAGATAAGAAATCCAGGAATTTTTTCGAAGGTTTGTGACCAGCAAAACGTGGTGACGGATGGACACTCACAAAACAAGAACGGTTAGGCCGCAGATAAGGGCGCAGGAACGCGGGTAAATAAGGTCCAGCTCGATCTCCGCTGGGGGATATCATGAGCTTGGTTAAGGACGGGAAAAGTGGTGCGGAGGCGAAGTGATCGGCACGATACCTTGATCTGTCACGGAAGGTTGCGATGCCCGCTCTCGATAGCGCTGCTGACAACGCCGATGGGAATCCTTCCCCAGTTCACTTTGCTGGTAGCGAGAGTTGGCGTCATGTCCCTGCCGCCGCACTTCCGACCGGCATTCCGGGCTGCAGTAGCGCAGGCCACGGTCGCAGATGACACAGAACGTGAATAAGGCCCGGCAAGCCGCATGGCCGCAAATCCGAAGGCGAAGAACAGCGTTGTCGTCGATGTTCACATCCGCCACAGAGATTATGCCACCGTGCAGAGGTTGAATTGCATTTGTCGGCACCAGCCACAGACGCTGGCTGGTTCGGGCTTTGCCTCCCAACGCATT
>PMSX01000108.1 GCA_003167495.1 Bryobacterales bacterium
GGTGTCCAGGCTCCCGGTCATAGACGATTTGTTTTTTGAAGAACAACCAGCATCCAGGCGATGGGTTCGTTGCGCAATCCATCAACCCAAGCCATTGGGTTCGTATTTTCACACCGCCAGTAGCGCGATCCACACCCACATTTGGGTTCGTTCCGCAAAAACGCTTTTCTTCGCCCATTTCGCGGTTCTCCGTGAGCGCGCGCTACCCGGTGCAACGGAGGCGCTGTCAGAACAGAAGAAACGGGAACCGTAGGCCATGTCAGCGGCCAATAGTGCAAACTCAGAGGATGGCTCATCGCATTCGGACCTTCTGGATACGAATCAGCGAGGGCATCGCCGTCCAGCAACTCTGGTCGCAACTGCACGGCGAAGCCCGCGCTAGTTACCGCCTCTATTCCAGAGAAGTTGATTTGACCCGCGCTCAAGGCGAAACGCGCGGTCACACAGCAAGACGGATTATCAGTTCACTCTTCTGGGCGATGGTGATGAAGCTCGCGCCGGCGCGGCGTGTTTTGTTCGTCATTGCGTTGGCGTTGCTCATATTTCCAGGTTTTGAGTTTCGTGTCCGGGATTTTGAATTCCAATTGCCGAACCTTTCATTTTTCGGGGCAATCGTGCTGGTCGTTCTGTTGGCTCTTGAACTCGCCGACCGCGTCACCATGAAGCGCGACCTGGAAATCGCCAAGGAAATTCAGACTTGGCTCATGCCTGCCGCGCCCCCGCAAGTGGCGGGCATGGAGATGGCGTTCGCCACGCGTCCCGCGAACACGGTGGCCGGCGATTATTACGATGCGTTCTTGCATACGAATGCGGACGGATCGGTACGGCCCGATGCGCCGCTCTTGCTGGCTGTAGCCGATGTAGCGGGCAAGAGCGTGCCTGCCGCTTTGCTGATGGCCACCTTGCAGGCCAGTCTGCGGACTCTGGCGGGCGTCTGCATCAGTCCGTTGGAGTTAGTCGAACGCTGGAACCGGTATTGCTGCGATCAAAACGTCGGTGGCCAGCGTTTTACTACCGCCTTCCTAGCCGAGTTGGAACCCAAAACCCGCCAGCTCACGTATATCAACGCGGGTCACAACTGGCCCGTGCTGTGCCGGGTTTCAGGCGCAATTGAGCGGCTCGAAACCGGTGGCCTGCCTCTCGGCCTGCTGCGCGACACCCGTTACGAATTTGGCCAAGTTACTCTGGCGCCTGGCGACCTGCTGCTTGTCTTCACCGATGGCCTGGTAGAGGCTGAAAATGGCAAAGAAGAAGAGTACGGTGAGTCGCGCATGTTGGTCACGTTGAACACCTACTCGGGTCGAACAGCTGCGGAGGTTCTCCGCGGGCTCATGACATCGGCCGATCAGTTCGTCGGAAATGCCGCTCAGCACGATGACATTACGTGTCTCGTTCTGCGGATCGTTCCCGGCTGATCAAATCCACCACGCTCAACTCCCGCTCGGTGGCTGCGCGCGAGAGATTGCTCAACACCACCTTTAGAATGGCGAGAATCGGTACGGAGAAAAACATTCCGGGGACTCCTCCCAGTCTTTCTCCCGCCAGCACTCCAAACAAAATCAAAATCGGGTGAATCTCCACTCCCGAACTCATCAGGAATGGATTCAGAACATAGTCTTGAAACACCCGGTAAAGCACCCAAAACCCAAGAATCCAAACCAATCCGCCCGCGCCGGTGGCACTGTTCACCACCAAGATGATTACTAACGCTGCGGCCGGACCGATAACCGGAATAAATTCCAATATGCCGGCCAATCCCGCCAGCAGCAACGCATACGGCGCGCCTAAAATACTCAGGAAGATGAACCAGGCTGAAAAGGACGCCGCCGCCAGAATGACCAATGCCTTCATATAGCTCTGAAGCATGACGTGGACGTCATCAAGGATGGCGCCCAACGTGGTTCTAGATGAACCATGCGTCGTATTCAGCAGCCCTATTTTTATAGCGCGCGCGTCTTTGAGGAAAAAGAATGCCAGAATCGGCACCAGGATCATGGGTACAAGATTGCCCACCCCCGAAAGAATTTCTGAACCCGCCTCCTGAATGAACGGCACCGCGTGCGCCTCCAGTCCGGAAGCCCATTTTGCCACCGCGTCCATGATTTGGCCGCGGACAGGGGCTGCCCAACCAGGCAGCGGCAAGGTGGCCCAGCCGCCGCTCATTACCAATGCAGGCAGGCGTTTGAACAAGCTAATTGCTTCCGACGCTAACCGCGGAATCAGGGCAAAGCCAAGGCCCACCATCGCGCCCAAAAGCACCACATACACAAGTCCCAGCGCTACCGCCCGTCTCTTTGGCAAAACACGTTCAATCAACGTCACAATCGGTGACAAGACGTAGGCGAAAAAGATGGCTCCGGCGAAGACAAGCAGCGTTTCCCGGATTGAATAAACCACTAGTAAAAGCAAGGTAAAAAGAAAAACCGTCCAGGTAACCCGCAACGCTTTCTCATCAATGCCCAACATGACTGTTAGACTATCAGTTGTTTCGCTTCTTCTATGTCAGGTTCTACCCGCGATTTGCGCCAGCTTGTCAGTGAGCTGCACGAGTTGGAGCGCCGGTTGCTTGCCGGCGGCGGCCCTAAGAAAATCGAAAGGCAGCACAAAGACGGCAAGTTGACGGCGCGCGAACGCATCGCTCGCTTGATCGATCCGGGCAGCTTGTTTCTGGAAATCGGCCTGCTGATTGCTTACGACCGGTACGAAGGCCAAGCGCCGGCGGCTGGCGTTGTAACGGGCGTTGCCAAGATTGAAGACCGCCCGGCGGTGATCGTCGCCAACGACGCGACTGTCAAAGCCGGTTCGTGGTGGCCGGAAACCATCACCAAGATTTTGCGGGCGCAGGAAATTGCGATGCGCAACGCTCTGCCCATCGTTTACTTAGTAGATTCCGCCGGCGTCAATCTGCCGTTGCAAGACGGTATCTTTCCGGGACAATACGGGGCGGCGCGGATTTTCTACTACAATTCGCTGATGCGGCGGCGGCTGCACATTCCGCAGATTGCCGCTGTTATGGGACCGTGCATCGCCGGTGGGGCCTATTTGCCGGCGTTGAGCGACATCATCATCATGGTGGAAAAAGTCAGCTTCATGGGGTTAGGCGGACCCAATCTAGTCAAGGGCGCGGTGGGTCAAGTGATCGACAGCGAAACGCTAGGCGGCGCGGCCATGCACACTGCTATTAGCGGAGTGGCGCACTATCGCGCGGCAGATGACGCTGCTTGCCTGCAGATGATCCGCCAGCAGTTTCGCCAGATGCCGGCTGCGACAGTGACCGGCGAACCACACGCTCCCAAAGCCGACCCCGCCGGACTCTACGACATTCTTCCGGCCGATCATCGTCTGCCTTATAAGATGGAAGATTTGCTCGATCGGATTCTAGACTCCGCTGAACGGGTCGAGTTTCAACCTGATTACGCGCCGGAGTTTTTGTGCGCCGCGGGCACTCTTAACGGGCGGCACATTGCGATCATTGCTAACCGCCGCGGTTTCTTAAAGACGAAGACCGGTCCGCGGATTGGCGGCATTGTCTACACGGAATCGGCGCGCAAAGTGGCATACTTTGTCGAGAACGCACAACGCCACAATGTGCCGATCCTCTATGTGCAGGACGTTTCCGGTTTCATGGTTGGAGTGGAAGCGGAAACAGCAGGTATTATTCGCGCGGGCGCCGAGATGGTGGAGACGATGGCATGCGCCACAGTTCCGAAAATTGTGCTGACTGTGAACCATGCTAGCGGGGCAGGGTATTACGCGATGGCGGGGCAGGGGTTTGATCCAAACTTCACGTTCAGTTGGCCCAGCGCACGCATTGGCGTGATGGAAGGTGATTCGGCGGTGCAAGCCGTGCATGGCCCCGATCTTGAAAAATACAAGAGCACAGGACAACCTGTTCCGCCTGAACTGGTCGAGCGCATCGAACAAACCCGCGCCGATTATGATCGTTGGCTCGATGCCAAATATGCTGCCGCGCGCGGACATTGCGACGCGCTGATTGATCCGGCCGATACGCGGCAGATTCTCAGTTTGGCGTTTGATGCCGCCTGCTTCAAAGCGCATACCGAGCATGTGCCTATCCACCTGCTGGCATTTGAAGAGCTGTTAGGACAAGGCTTGAAACTCTGATGGACATTGTCGTAGAGGATCACGATCGCGTTCTGCACCTGATTTTGAATCGCCCGGCCAAGCGCAACGCGCTCACAATGCAGATGTGCAAAGATATTGTGGCGGCAGTACGTTCGGCGGAGTCTCGCAACGACGTGGGCTGCACGCTGATCAGTGCGAACGGCACCGTTTTTTGC
The DNA here is from genome assembly GCA_003167495.1 of Bryobacterales bacterium. GTDB lineage: Bacteria > Acidobacteriota > Terriglobia > Bryobacterales > Bryobacteraceae > Bog-105. Next base: position 4,302 of record PMSX01000108.1, read on the forward strand.
GCGGGCATGGATTTGAGCGAAGATGCTCCGGTGGATCAACTTTTGCCGGTTCACGAACAGCTGTTCACACTGGGGGCCCAGACGTTGAAGCCGATTGTAGTGGCGGTGAACGGCGCCGCGCTGGCGGGAGGGCTTGGTTTGGCGGCGCAGGGGCACATCGTTCTGGCTTCGCCCAACGCGTCGTTCGGTCTGCCGGAAGTGCGCATCGGGTTCTGGCCCTTTGTCGTTTACCGTGCTATTGAAGCAGCAGTCGGAAAGCGCCGCGCGCTCGAATTGAGTCTCACTGGCGCTTCGTTCGCCACCGAGCAGGCACTAGCGTGGGGGTTGGTTCATCGAGTTCACAGTGATGCAGATCTTCAAGAGAGTGCGAAGAAGTTCGCGCGAGAGATTGCCCGGTCGAGCCCGCGGGCGATCTCTTTAGGACTGGAATATGTACGCGATGCCGAAGGGAAATCGCTGCGCGAGGCGGGTGAAATTGCCGCTACTCTGCGAGCTAAACTCATGGCCAGCGGAGACTACAAAGAAGGAACGGCGGCGTTTAGGGAGAAACGTGAACCGCGCTGGCCTAACTCTGCTGATCGCTCTTAGCCGCCCTTTGCCCGCATGGGCCGCGGAAGCGCCCACGTTCTACCGCGATGTCTTGCCCATTCTCCAAACCCATTGTCAGAGCTGCCACCGCCCTGGCGAAATCGCGCCTATGCCGTTTGATACCTATCAGCACACACGGCCGTTCGCGGCGGCGATTCGCGAACAGACAACGCTCCGCAAAATGCCTCCATGGTTTGCCGACCCCTGCTGTGGGCACTTCTCAAACGACCGCTCACTGAATGCGCAGGAGATTGCGACGCTGGCAGTGTGGGCCGATGCGAAGGCGCCGGCTGGTGATCCAGCGGCTGCACCGCCACCTTTGAGCCTAACCGAGGGCTGGAACATCGCTCCTCCTGACCTGGTTTTTACGATGCCCAAGGCGAAAATGATTCCGGCTTCCGGTGACGTTCCGTATCAATACGTCATCCTTCCAACTCACTTCAAAGAGGACCGCTGGGTGAGCATGTCGGAAATACGCCCGAGCAATCGCGCAGTAGTTCATCACGCGGTTGCGTACGTTCGTACGCCTGATTCGCAGTGGCTGCGCGGCGCGCCGGTGGGTGTTCCATTTAGCGCCGACGATCTGCCGCCCGGTGCCCTGCGGCGAGACGCATCTTTTACCATCAGCGATATTCTCCTTGTCTACGCTCCCGGGAGCCTGCCCGATGCTTGGCCTGCCGGATTTGCCAAGCTCATCCCGGCCGGGTCCGATATTGTTCTCCAAATGCACTACACCACCACTGGACACGCCACGCAGGATCAAACCCGCGTCGGTTTGGTTTTCGCGCCGGGGCGTCCGGAGAAGCGCGTTCTCACAGTCCAACTGACCAACGATACGTTCAGCATCCCAGCCGGCGAGTCTGACTATCGCGTCGAGGTGCACGGATCGATCCCGAACGATGCGCTACTGCTCAGTTTCTTTCCGCATATGCATCTGCGCGGGAAGAGTTTCGAGTACAACATTGTCGAACCGCACGGCCGCATTCGGACTCTGCTGCGCATTCCCCACTATGATTTCTTTTGGCAGCTCAGTTACCGGCTCGCCGCTCCTATTCCGCTAAAGGCGGGAACGATCCTGCAGGCTGTGGCCACGTTTGACAATTCGGCGAACAATTCACACAACCCCGACCCGACGGCCACGGTTGAATGGGGCGAGCAGACTTGGGCGGAGATGATGGTGGGGTTCTTCGATGTGGCGGTGGACCCGGCGATCGACAAACCGCATTTTTTTGTGCGCCACTGAAATATTTTTGAGAAATTATTCTCCCCGCCACCACAATCTATACGAACGATGCGCTGCGGTGATCCGACTTCCTGCAGCGATCTTAGAGGGGAGACACTTTTCCTCCGAAGCGTCTCCCCTTGTCGTTCGATCAGCCGCGCAATGCCGCCAGCGGTTTTCTTTGTGCGCCGTCGGCGGTGAAATTCTCGGGCGTTAACCATTCTTCGAAAGCTTTTTTTACGAGTGGCCATTCTTTGTCGAGGACGGAAAACCAGGCAGTGTCGCGGTTTTGGCCTTTCATGATCATGTGCTGGCGAAAAATTCCTTCGAAAGTGAAGCCCAAGCGCAAAGCGGCGCGGCGGGAGGGTTGGTTCAGCGCGTTGCACTTCCATTCATAGCGCCGGTTGCCTAGACCTTCAAAGGCGTAACGCATCATCAGGTACATGGCCTCGGTTGCGCCGGGGGTGCGCTGCAGAAGCGGCGAATAAAGAATGGCCCCGACTTCAATGACGCGATGCTTTGGCTCCATACGCAGATAGGAAGCGCGGCCGACCGCCTTGCCGGTGGTGTTATCAATGATGGCGAAGTAAAACGGGTCTTGCGACGCTTCCATGGTTTTCATCGAGGCGTCGAAAGCGCTGCGTTCCGGAAACGGACCTTCGAAGAGATAGAGCCATAAGGCATCGTTCTCTTTGCCGCGCGTTGCCTCCCAGAGTGCATCGCCGTGGGCAGCGGCACTGAGTGGTAAGAGCGTGACGTAACGCCCGGGCATGATTATTCTTTCCGGCAATTTGGCCGGCGTGGTATCGATCACGAATTTCTCCGTTCCAGAATTTCTTGTTTCCAACTTCCGCTGATGGGCGAGGCGAGGACGCGGTCGAGCAAAGTACTGTCGGTGGTCTCACCTTTATAAGCATGCACGACGTCGGCGATGGTCACGCTTGCGGGAGTTCGCTCCAGTAATTCAATTGCGTCGCCAGTGGCAATATCGCCTTCTTCCAAAACTCCGAAATACACGCCGGAGAAGCCGCTTTTCCAAAAGAGCTTCACCATTGTGGGAAGTTCGAAGCGTAGGGCGAGTTTGGCGCAGGGCATCCTTGGCTGAGTCACTTTCAAAACGGCCGTGCCGACGCGATAGTGGTCGCCGATTTGAACTTCGCATTCCAGCAGTCCTTTGGTGGTCAAATTCTCGCCAAAGCAGCCGGGTGTCAGTTCGCGCTGCAGTTCGGCGGTCCAATAGGCATAGTGCTCAAACGCGTATGCATAAATTGCCTTATTGGGTCCGCCGTGCACTGATAAATCTGCTTGTCTATCTCCTACCAGACTGTGTCCGCGCACAGGTATACGGCCCTCGACAGGTGATTTGAAAATGCTCGTGACCACAACACCGCGCACGGTTTCCACTTGGCGCGGCTCGCCGAGATTGACTGATAAAACCCGCATCATCGCTTCCTCAGGCCCATGTCTAACAGAGTAAACGGTCAGGCTGAGTCGCGACCGCGAGGGAGTGCGTCGCACACCCTCGTCGGCCTCGTCAGTTGTGGCCCTTCGCAGGCATCTTCTTACGGTTGTTTCTCGACTTGGAGATTGTTGGTTACGGAGAAGACGCCATGGACTCCGTTCGCTCGTATGTTCGCGATGTTCTTGTCCGTTTCGTTCGCCACAACGCCCGCCAGGGTGACATTACCGTTCTTCACGATAATGCGAATCGGTTTCAGGACTGGCATGGCATAGCGCTTGAGCGCCGGATACCCATAGATCGCGCGATAAAGCCCTTTTCGCAATCGATCGTCATGGAAAGACACAGGTAGTACCTCAATCCGGTTGGTTACCGCGTCCACGCCTTCGATACGCTTCACCACCCTTTCGGCGTCTGTCTTCAAGGTGGGGCGGGTCACTTGACCCGACAGAGTTACGCTGTTACCGTCGACGCGGTATTCCAGGTTGTCGAACACGTCCAAAGAGGGAAGTGTTACTAGTTCGTGACGAACCTCTTTGTTGATATGGGACGGTTCCTGATCACTACGGGCGAAAGCCAATCCCGTTGCCAGTACCGCGATGGTGAGAATATGCTTGATCATTTCGATCTCCTTCTTTCTTCTGAAAAATTTGAAATACAACTACTACCTGCTTCTTTTCCGGGCGACGCTTTGCGACCTCCCAGACAAGCTCTTCTAACGCTCTCTCTCGCCTTAGCGGCGGCGTACGTCTACTGAGCGGACTCTGCCCGAGCCGAAATCGACTGAGCAAGAGAATGAAAACCTGGTGATTTCGAATCCCCGCTTACCATTTACCGCGCCAACGACCCAATCGTTACGACCTGGATTGTTGTCGGGAATCGTGCGTTCAAAAGTGACGTACGGGTAGCCCTCACGATTAAGCCGATCCGTCACGGCATCCTGACAGAGCTGAATTGCCCTCGGCACCGGAAATCCTCCCGGACCCGGGTAGTGGCCGGGCGGAAAAGGAGGCGGCACAGCGGGCCAACCTCCTCCAAATCCGCGCCACTGAAGATCGAATGTATAGTCCCCGCGGCCGCCTTTCCGATCCTCAATGTGAATCACGGCGCTGCCTCGATTGCTTCGCGGGTCACGGATGAGCCGGATGCCGCCTCTTCCGCCGATCCCTACGAAACGGAAATCGCCAGGGTTGGGAGGTAGCGGCTCGTTGCATTGAAATCGTCGCCAAGCGGCCGTCTGCCCCGAAAGCGTTCGTAAGAACCCCATGTCACCGGAGATTTCAACCTCCGCCGCGCCGTCCACGTTCACTTCAATCGTGCACTTGCCACTCCCGCGTCCGCCTCCGGTGATCATGGCTCGCCGTGAGATAGGCGCCGCGAGCAATGGTTGCATCAGTGCAAATAAAAACGCCACGCTCATGATTACTTGTTTGTTCATAGCTGTTATCTTTCTTCGTTTCTCCCTGCATATAACAAGGCAATTTCCAAACCAAACGACACTCAGCAGACTCCGAATGTAGCCTCAACAACTTGACGGTATCGACGGCATGCACCCTGCTAGCTATAGGGCCTAAAGTCGAACACCAGACGAAATTGTGCGACACACTGATTACCCACCGTCACAACCGAGTGAGCTGAGTGACTCTGTCACTCATCGAGTCCAGTTCACTCCCGCCGGTTCCAGAAAAGGCAGGTCTACAGTGATAGGTGCGTGGTCCGAAATGCCATCAGGCACGGCATTGTTAAGATCACGCATGGTGACTGGGAAGTGCGGCGCGAACTCATAGCTCATTCCCTCGCCGCGTGGTTGTGCGATGAAGGGCTTGATGAAAAACCAGTCCAGTTTATAACGGCCCACTAACCCGCCAAAGTCGCGCTTCAACGTAAAGGTCGGCGCAAATCCTTTGAGCGACCGCTGATTGCTATTCGCCAAAGTTCGTTCCTTGTCGTTCAGTGTGCGGTCCGTCTCGCCGCGAAAATCAAAGGTATTTTGGTCTGCGAATCGGAATCGTTCCACGTGGCGGAACAAGATTGCTTCCTTGTTATTACCCACGATTGGGAGATGCGTGGACGTCGGATCTAGATAATTCTTGAAGTATTTAACCGGCATCAACGCCGCCAATGGCAGAGATGCCGGAGTTCCCCACCTGAGTGCCTGAGTCACCCAAAACTCGTAGTTCTTCACCCGCTTGAGAATCTCGCGGCGAATCGACGTTGGGGTGCCGTCGGCTCCGGTTGTATTTAAGTCCCCGCCCATAATCACCGGATGCTCAATCTCTTTGAGCCGGCTGAGCAATGCGTCCATTTGCTTGGTGCGGCATTCTGGCCTGCATTTGTTTTCGAGGTGAACGTTCACCACCGTGGCCACTTGCGTACGCAGATCGGGAATTCTCACGTCTGCGATAAGAGCCATGCGCCCCCCAAGGCGTACCTCTCGCTCCATTCTCTCTAGGAAAATCTTATTCGCCGCGAGACGTTTACCCTTCTCGAGCTTGGAGATCGCGGTTTTCTCCGCGTTATACCAGTCATGGCAAACCGGCAGCCGGGAGATTCGGGCGTTCGCAATCGGATAGCGGCTGAGAATGGCATTCCCGTGGAGACCCAAATAACGGGCTGGGTCGGGTCTCAGTTCGTCTCGCATCTGTCGGGTGAGAGCGGGATCGTCCAGTTCCACTTCCTCAATACCCAGGTTGTCCAGCCGGTCCACCTCGACGAACTCCACTCCAAACGCATAATTCATTCCCAGGGCCTGAGCCAAGTCCCGAGCGACGTCGCGATAGTCCGTGCGCTTCATCCCGAGATCTACTTCGTTCAACAGAACTATATCGGCGTCGCGCAGCGTCTGCAGTTGTTGCTCGATCTGCCCCTGTTTTTTCGGGTCAAGCCCGCCGCGCCGCAGTGCAGCCGTCTTAAAGCCGTCGGGATCGGAGAGTGCCAGCCGTATAAGATCGAAGTTCAGGCCTCGCTCAATGTTCCAACTCGCGACGCGAAGAACCGGCCCGACTCCCGCCACGAAAGGTCGATGAGGCTTTACGCCCGCAGCCGCGTTGCTCAAGAACGGAGACCTCAAAAGAGCGTCGAGTTTTTCCGCCAGCGGCGTCGCTGGCCGGTCGGTATTCGAAAGAGTGACCAGTTCTCCGAAGCTCAAGAGCTTCGGGGCCGTCACAGCGTCAGTCTCTTGTGGAGCCGCCAGGAGTGGGAGGACCGCGCCCCACAGCACCACGACGGTTCGGATCGCAGACCATAGTGCCAAAATAACGCTTCGGTTATGGAAAGTAGCTTCGCTAGTCAAGTAGCTTCTCACATTCATCTCCCACCTCCTGTTTGAATCGGCTTCTGCTGAGGGCAGTTCGCGCAATCAGCGCGAACAATAAATCTCTTGGGCGCTGGGCCCACAAAATCGAACGGGTAGCAGGTAACGAGAGTCAGCGTCTCGTGACCTATCGGGTGCAGCACTTGCACATTGTCAGGTCCGACGATCTCTGTTGAAACGACCTTGTATTGATATTCCTGCTCATGGGTCGATAACCTGATCTCATCGTCTTTCTGTATCAGGCGTAGCTGGCGAAAAAATGTGTCTCGATGACCGGCTAAACCTACATTGCCGCCATCTCCCGGCAAAGACGTTCCGGGTATGTGTCCGGGGCCCAGCTTCAACTCTCGTTCCTCCGCGCCTTCAACCACGATGGCCGATAGTCCGAGGCGAGGGATCGCCAACATGGCAACCGCCGATCCTGTGCTTGGGTAGAGCCCTGCCTCCGTCGTGGAAGGTTCGGATTGGGAGATGGCGTCCAAAGAGGCTGGCTCGGCCCGATTGTCGGTGACATGTTCAGTGACAAAGCGCCGCGTTTCCTCGGCTTGATATCGCCGCGCACTTACAAACAGGAAGGACCAATAGCCTAAGGCCAGCATGCCCACAACCATGAAGACATTCGCCAAGACTTTCATCGGCGCACCTCCTCATCAGCGGTTCCAACCGGATTATCAGCCGTTCGCAAGGAAAAAGGAGCCCGGAGCGAAGAGGATCTCCGGGCTCGTGAAAGGGGGCTGCTGCTCATATGCCGTTCCTCATCAGGCTTTGCGAAAGCGCGTTTGAGTTACTTCACCCTTGCAGCGCGAAGCCGCAACGCCATTGCGATTCCCATCGACGTTAAGGCGATGAGGCCGATCAGAGGCGACGACGACGCCGTACTCGGCAGATTCGCTGGTAGTTCGTGCGGTGCCCAAGGATGATATGCGTAGGCGGCGCCGAACAGTTCAGTCAGTTCGATTTCCTCCCCGCTTGGCTTTTCAGCCTTGAGAGGAGCCATTTCAAGAGCCTCGACTTCAGGCCCGTTCATAGTCACCGCGGGCTTCGTTGTGTCTGGCGTCAAGTCGGTTGGCATCGATGGAACTGGCGTGTTATTGGCCTTGGCTAGTTCAACGGCCCGGTTCTTCGGGTACACAAATTCGTGACCGTAATTCCTGCCCGGATAGAACCACGCCTTGATTGCTTGCGGTGATCCGGCGGCACGCTCTTCAAACCGGATGATCGTTTTGTCCGAAGAGTGAAGACGGTAATCCGGAACCGCAATGAACGTTCCAAACACTTTTGTTTGGCTCTTGTCGAAGATCTGAACGATATGCCGGTGCGCATGGGTGTCGGCCAGCTTGAACACATACGTTCCCGCTGGCAGGATTTGACCCGGAATCTCCACCGGCTCGCTGAATGTTAAAACGGTTTTCTGGTTTCGTAGATCGGCCTTGGCGGCAGGCAACAGCGCAAGCGCTCCAAAGCCTATTGCCAAAATCATTTTCATTTGTAGCTTGCTCATATTTGTTTTCCTTTAACAAAAGTTGTCAGGTGATCATAAGTCTCAGACTCGTGTGACCGCCTTACGTTGTTCTATTGGGCAATTGGCAAGCCAAAGAAGAGCGCCCAGAGATCGCAAGCGTATCCAGAGTGTCTTCAGCACGTTGGGAGGGATTGCGCTAACCCCCAGGAAAGTCATTGTCAGCGCCGAGACGTAAATGTACGACTCACTGTTTGCCACACGTCACTCGCCACAGCCGGCGACTCTCCATCTCACACTCACAAGTCTGTGGCGGGAGATCGTTGAGTCACTGACAATGCAGTAAGTCAATGGACCATGCGAACGCACCGTTCCAGCATGACAGTGTTCCGGAGGTCAGTGAGTCGGTAGGGGTGAAATGAGAGAATCGAACCGCGTCAGCGAGCTGCTGAGACCTTATTGGCTCGCGGCGTTGCTGCGAATGTGTGAAGAGTCGAGCGATGCCAGAAGTCGAGCCTCACTCAGATCCAGCTCGTGCTCAATCCCTCAATACCGCGTCGACTATTTCGCCTCGATCCCGCAAACGCAAAGCAGTCCGGCGTTCAACATCTAGAAGCGCGCGGGATAGCTCCAAATACTGGAAATAGCGTTCACCGGCATTCGTGTCGTATTCCTCGCTCGCTGCGCTGATACTGGCCAGGCGATGCTTGTAATGCTGCGCCAAATCATCGTATAACTCTGCGTTGCCGGCCGAATCGGTTCGGCGAAGCTCATTGAGCTCCGCCAGGGCGGCTTCAAGAACAAGCCCGCGTCCATGCCTGTCTTCCTCGTTTGGGTCCGATGTTCGAGCGAGGCCCAACAACCTGATTAGCGGAGGCAGTGTCAGCCCTTGGAATACGAGTGTAACCAGAATCACGCTGAAAGTCAGAAACACAATCAGGTCCCGATGCGGGAAGAGGCTGCCGTTGGCGATAGTTTGTGGGAGAGACATGGCAGCCGCCAGCGCGAGCACCCCACGCATTCCGGTCCACCCAACTACAAAAACGGCGCGAGCAGTCGGCCAGCTTTCGTTCTGGTGGAGGAAACGTCTGCGAATGAAATGTGCCACGTAAGCCCCGGGAAACGTCCACAGAAGGCGAAGCAGAATCAGTAAGACGCTAAATGCGGCGCCATACAGAATAACTTGTTTGAGACTCAATTCGCGGACCCCCGCCAGCACCGAGGGAAGCTGCAGGCCGATCAAAACGAACACAAACCCGTTCAAAATGAACTCAAGTGAACTCCAAACCGCGCGAGTTTGCAGCCGAACACCGGAAGAAAGAAATTCTGAGCTCTTTCGCCCGAGATAAAGCCCGGCGGCGACAACAGCCAGGACGCCCGATGCGTGAATCGCCTCCGCAGTGAGATAGGCTGCATAGGGAACCAAAATGCTGACCCCTATCTCGATTGGGCCGTCTTCAATTCTGTGTTCGACCCACTCCACAATGCGCCCAAGTAGAAGGCCCGTCGCTAAACCGGCAACGCTGAGATACACCAATCGCAGTAAGCCGGCGCCGACGGTTGGATGCCGTCCTTCCACCACCATCGCCGTTGCAAATTCGAGGGCCAACAGGCCGGTCGCGTCGTTGATCAAACTTTCACCTTCGAGCAAATCGACGATAACCTTCGGCAGCCCGACACGGTTAGCGATGGACGTTGCTGCAATGGCATCTGTCGCTGCCACGCAGGCTCCTAAGACGAAACCGATCCGCCAATCAAAGCCGGAAAACAACCACGGGCCCAACTCCGCCACAGCCAGCACGGTAAAGCCAACTAGCCCAAGCGCCAGCATTGCAATGCTAACCAGGTTATGCGAAAAGTCTCGCCAAGACGTCACCCATGCTGCCGAATACAGCAGCGGTGGGAGTACAACCAGGAAGATGAGGTCAGGGTCAAGAGTAATCTTGGGAATCCCCGGAACGAAACCGAGCAGCAGCCCCGCAACCACCAACACAATTGGATAGGGAGTTTGAATCTTTCGTGCCAGCGCTGCGAAAGTTGTAACGAACAGTAGAAGGAGCAGCAAAATGAGCTGTGCTCCATGAACTCCGGTTTCTGACATGAATTCCTCCCTTTCCTTTTGTTGCCAGCTCTGTTACTTACGCCACTGCGAATTCCTCGTGGCTCGCGCTCCTCGGGAGTGCTTCATCGGCGCCGGGCTCGATACCCAATCGGCGCATCTTAGAAAGTAGCGTCGTTCGCGCGATTCCCAACCTGGCTGCCGCTCCGTGCCTCCCTCCAACCACCCCCTTCGTTTCCGCCAGAATTTCAAGAATGTAATCTCGCGTTGCATCCTCAAGAGTCTTGTTATTCTTTGGGAGGCGATTCGTACGGCTCTGCAGGTGAGTCGTGGGAGGTTGGAAGACTCGGCCCTGGGAGACAATGACGCCATGTTCAACGAAATTCTGGAGTTGACGGACATTGCCCGGCCAATCGTATGCAACCATCGCCGCCATTGTTTCCGCTGGAATGTCGTCCACTATCTTGTCCATGCGCTCGGCGTACTTGGCGACGAAGTGCCGCGCCAAAGCCGGAATGTCCTCGCGCCGGTCGCGTAACGGGGGTAGTGAAACCGGGAACACGCTCAGGCGGTAGAACAAATCGGCCCGGAACTCCTTTTTGTCCACCATCTGCCCAAGATCACGATTTGTCGCTGCTATCACGCGGACATTCACGCGGGAGGTGCGGGTGCTGCCAAGGCGTTCGAACGCCTGCTCCTGCAGCACACGCAGTAACTTTACCTGCAACTCCAAAGCCATATCGCCAATCTCGTCAAGAAAGATGGTTCCGCCGTTTGCCATTTCGAAGCGGCCAATCCGCTGCGCTACGGCGCCTGTAAAAGCGCCTCGTTCATGGCCGAACAGCTCGCTCTCCAGCAGGCCTGCCGGAATAGCTGCGCAGTTCAACGTCACCAACGGAGCAGCGCGCCGCCGGCTCAATTTGTGGATCGCCTGCGCAAACAGCTCTTTTCCCGTTCCAGTTTCACCCTGAATCAGAACTGTTGAGTCCGTGGGAGCCACAATACTGATCTGCCGCAAAACTGAGCGGATCGCTCGGCTATTTCCGATGATTCCACTCTGACTGTCACCAGGCTCATCGTCTAGGAGATTGAGCTTCTCCGATTCCAGCGGCTCGGGAATCCATGGCGCCGCGTGCGACACGTCACCGCTGGCCCTAGAATCACTACTCTTCAACATCATTGTCTGTTCCCCTCGAATCTCGACTGCGGCCCACTCACTGCACCAGTTCTCATCGCTCTCGCAAACGCCCTTGCCTCCACCAACTGAGCGAAAGCTTGAATTGTTACTCGCCGGCAGGTTCGCCCCGTATTAGCGTCGATCCAGTCAGTCGTTTCAAAGTTGGCGATCCAAAGATCGGCGGCTGTGTCGACCTCGTCGTGCCCAAACACTTGTCGCACTGCGCAAAGAAACGATCCCAGCTCTTTCTTGGCCGTGTTAGTGATTTGAGATAAAGGAGAAGAAAACTCTTCTAAACCATGAATCGATATTTGTGTCAACGTATGATCCGACCTTTCTGCCAAAGTGATATTGCACTCTTTGTCGATAACGTTCATCTGCACTATCCTAGGCTGTCTTGCAGCTTGATTGGAATCCTCTCTTAGTAGGAGATGGCTACTCAGTTTGCGGTGTAGGAGTGACATTCCTGAAACGAAACGGGGCAGGGAAATGGCTCCGGCAAAATGGATTTGGCCGACGGTGCGCGGAGAACTCTCCTAAACTTAGCTTTGGATTGCCGATTGAATAGCTTTAAATAGCGGTTCCCTGCGAACAGGTTTGCTCAAAAGGTCGATCGCTCCGGCCTTCAATGCGCGTTGCCGCGTGGCCTCGTCGGCATGGGCAGTGATAAAGATGATCGGAATCCAGCATTGCGCGATATTTAAACGATTTTGAAGCTCAAAGCCAGTCATTCCAGGCAGGTAGAGATCAAGTATGAGGCATGTCGTTTCGTGGAGGCGCTCGGAAGCCAGGAATTCTTCTGCAGATCCAAACGCCTCCACATCGAAGCGGACCGAGCGCATTAGGCTTTTCAGCGCCTCGCGGATCGACGCATCGTCATCTACGATCGAAATGCGCGGTGGCGGGGCATGCGCTAGTGCCGCTTCGGCGTCACCTTGCTTCACAATCTTCATCTGACCCTATGATAGGGGCTCGGCGGAAGGGAAACTATCCTACGTTAGTAGCACTCCGCTACTTATCTTTTGTGACGTGGGGTTTCAGCTTTTCAGCCATCCTCACCAAGTCGGCCAGGGAATCCGCAGCCATTTTTTGCATCACGCGTCCGCGGTGTGTCTTAATCGTTAGCTCGCTCGTTCCCAACTCGGCCCCTACCTGCTTATTGAGTAGCCCGGCGGCCACCAGGTTCAGCACTTCTTTCTCGCGACTCGTGAGAGAGTCGTAACGGGCAAGCAGTTCTTTCATCTGCACTCGTTCGCTCCACGCCGCACGGTCTCTTGCAATCGCCTCCTGAATCGCGTCCAGTAACTCTTGGCCGCGGAACGGCTTGGTGAGAAACTCGACCGCCCCCGCCTTCATGGCGCGAACGGTCATCGGGATGTCGGCGTGGCCAGTGATAAAGATGATAGGGATCTGAATGTCGGCTTGAGCCAAATCGCGCTGAAATTCAAGCCCACTCACGTCCGGCAGACGCACGTCCAGCACCAGACACGCGGGCGCCTCCGGGCGCTTAGCGCTCAGGAACTCGCGCGTCGATCCGAACGTCTCAACCCGCAGACCTACCGACGAGATAAGCTTCCGAACAGCGTCACGAACCGACGCATCATCGTCAATCACAAACACGATCGGATCGGAATCCTTCATGCCGCGCTTTCATGGTCGATTGGTAGCGTGAATTGAAGCGTAGCGCCGTGGTCATCGTTGGCGCTTGCCCACAGTCGGCCCCCATGCGCTTCGATTATGGAATGGGAGATCGATAGGCCCATGCCCATCCCTTGGGATTTTGTCGTGAAGAATGCGTCGAAAATTCGCTTCTGATCCTTTGGGTCGATGCCGGTTCCGGAATCTCGCACCGCCACCAGCACTTCATCGGAACCAGTCCGCTCGGACTTTACCGCGACTCGCCGCGGCCGATCCATGACTCCACTTGCGGCTTCAATGCCGTTCAGGACGAGATTCACAATCACTTGTTGCAATTGGACCCGGTCGCCAATGGCGGCCGGCAAGTCTTCGGCTAGCTCAATCTGCAGCGCGACCTCGTTTCTGGATGCCTGCACACTCATAAGAGCGCCAACTTCGCGAATCACTTCGTTTAGCTGTACTCTGACTCGTTCGGGAGCCGCCTTCGTAAACATCGCGCGGATGTGCCGCACGACTTCACTGGCGCGTGTTCCTTCCTGAGCGATGCTGTCTACCGCCGAGCGAACCTCCTCCAGATTGGGCGGGTCACTCGATAGCCACATCAGGCAGGCGTCGGCGTTCGTAACAACTGCCGCCAGAGGTTGATTCACTTCATGGGAGATAGAGGCCGCCAACGCTCCCATCGTGCTCATGCGAGTCACTCGGGCGAGTTCCGCCTGAGCTTCATAATACGCATCTTCCGCCCGCTTGCGTTCGGCCATCTCTGCCAATAACTGCTCATTTGTGCGTTTGAGTTCGGCGGTTCGCTCTTCTACTCGCATTTGAAGCTCATCGCGGGCGCCGGCGAGCGCCGTCTCCGTCTGCTTGCGGTAAGAACTAAACCAACTGATGACCACCGAGGATGCCGCAAACTCAATGAATAGCGGCAAAGACTCGCGGGTTATTCTAAACGAATAGATAGGAGGCGTGAAGAAATAGGCAACCGCCAGCGTGCTCAATACGACCGCGAAGCCGCCCGACCATTTTCCACCAAACCATGCGCTTGCCACCACGGCGGTATAGAAGAATAGATAGCCAGCCGTTGAAACGATATTTTTTAGCAAGAGAGTGAGACCTAGCGCGCTTGTCACCAGCGCCATGGCCAGTCCAACCCGTAGGAAGACGGATGCTAAGCGCCGCGCGCGAGGAATGCTTCCCATGCCAATCGTGGATTTCCGCTATCTTCGTTCGATAGTCCTATTCTTGAGGTTACCCGATCCTAGGCTAGTGGCTGCTCCTGATTTCTCTGCCTGCCGCTATAGTTAGCGCGTGTCCCGCAGCGGGATCGCCCGTAGGCGGTGGGGCGTGATCCACAGCAGCCGGAGGCCCCAGCAACTCCGTAAGCAGCGGTTTCAGTGCATCCGCCCATACTTGATATGCCTTCGCGGTTGGATGAAGCTTGTCTGTTGCGTTCATCATGCCGTCGAATAGCCTTCCGTCGCTGTCGGCAAGTTTGTCATTGATATTCAGATATCGAATCTTTTGGCCATCAGCCAACTCCGCCAGATTCCGGTTGATCCTGTCGATGACGGGAATGAACGCCATATTGTCGTTCCTCGGGAACATCCCCATCAGTATGATTGTCGCCGCGGGCGCCTTCGTTTGAATCGAATGCAAAATCGCCTGAAGACCTCGCGTAACGTTGTCTGCCGGCGCGTTGGCCGCACCTTTGGTCCATTGATCGCCAAGGTTGTTTGTGCCGGCAAGCAGAACGACAACTTTGGGGTTCACTTCATCCAGCTCGCCGTTGTCTAAGCGCCAGAGGATGTTCTGCGTTCGATCGGCGCCCCATCCGAAATCAGCCGCGCTCCACCCAAAGAAATTCTGTTTCCAATTGGCGAGTAGGTCCGGGTAGTCGAGTGCGCCCCATCGTCGTGTGATTGAGTCACCCTCGAAGTAGACGTCGATCCCGGATTGCTTCGCCTTGGCAAGCAACTGGGAATGAGCCACCAGCGAGTTTGCGTCCGTCCGAAAAACCGGCTGATCGGCCGAAAGTTCCCACGGCGTTGGGTGATAGCCGAGAAACTTATCCGCCCAGGGGATGAAATACTTCCAGTTCGGAGCATCCGTGTGGCCTCCGTCATGCTGCCGCCATGCGAGTTGGCCATCCAGCAGGCCGGTATTCACCGGCGGCATCTTCGCGCTGTGATAATCCTCATTCACTCCCAGGTCCTTTGCACCCAATAGCCGGAAGACAGCGCCCGCGTCCACCGTCGCCATGAAACTGCCCTGTTGATCGAGCCATTTCGCATCCCCCATTTCGGGAACCCCATAGCTGATGAATGTCAATCGTGGTGCGCACAACGCAATCAGTTCGTTCGAGTCCACCGGCAAGTTGCTGGCATTCTTGCTACCAAGGGAAGCCTGGGCCGCTCCGTACTTCAAAAAATTCCCTGCCATCCAGTGGTACTCGCCGGATCCCGTGAGATTCTCCACCTCTTCTCCGAAATTCCGTCTGTGCGGTTTGACGCCGCCTTCCCCGGAGGAGCCCACCAGTACCACGGCAAAGCGCGTATCGAACGCCATGGTCACAAGCGTGGCCTTGCCATAACGGGAGACTCCTTCAATGCCGATGCGCCTCGCGTCAACGCTTGTGTCAGTCTGCAGATAATCGAGCGCACGCGAAGCACCCCAGCCCCACGCCCGCAACGCGCCCCAGTCCTCCGGCTTTCGAGGCTGGCCCTTATTTGTGAGGCCAATGATTCCCTTTGTCAAACCTGCGCCGTTGTCCGCTTGAATGCTGCTGGTGTCGAGCAGTGCGTAACCCCACCCGCCGGCGATGAGTTGTTCGGTCGAAGGCGGATCACTCCCCATCAGCTTCTTAAATTCAGGATGGCTTGCGATGAACTGGCGAATGGCCGCGCTGCTGAACATGATCATCACGGGCACGGGACCTTTCGCGTTCCCCGGCGTCACCAGTGTCATCTCGATCTTTACGCTTATGGACGGGTACGCCGAATTGTCCACATCTCCGACCAACTGCTTCTCAATGACGGGAAAAACACCCGCCTTCGAATCGATGGTACTCTTTGCGGCCCAGGTCACGTTAGGCACATTGGGCGGGATGCGGCCCACCACTTCGCGCTCGAAGTCTTCGACAATCTCCGGGCGTCGCTGCTTCCACCATTGTTCCGCCGACGTGACCTTATGCCCGCTCTTCAACGTGAGCGCCTCGGGCAGATCTCCGTAAGGATTGGCCTTCACCTCATCGTAGTTGGCGTGATTGGGATCTTTTTCATTGCCGCTCGGCCCAGGACGGAGCGCTTTGATGCCTAACTGATCCATCATGTTCTGATGGTCCTGTTCTGCCTTCCAGTTCATCGGCGGCGAACTTTGTCCTGTGGCCATCTGACAAACGAGGACGGCTAAAGCGCCGAACGCGGCAACCTTCGACAGTGCGTGCTTTGAGTGCGTGGCGAAAATCATCTTTGGTCCCTTGAACAAAGATGTTATCCGACAACGATTCTGGCCAGTGAAATTCTCCAACGGTAGGGGGAAGTCGATTAATCCTTCGCCGTGTTCCCGCTCGAATGCCCGTTTGCGGCGCTCGGAGTCCAGTAATCGCAAGAGACCGCAATAGGATTCGCCCTTGGTTTTGGATCGTCACTTTCCGCAAGCAGCCGTGCTAAGGCCGGCAGCAATCTAAACGAGCGAAACATCCAACCTGAGGCTTTCTCCGTCTCCTTGCCGGTCTCGTAGGTCAAATCCGTCTGATCGGTATACGAAATCGCAATCAACTCGGCTTCATCTATTGCTGTGGCGCGCATCGGGCGAAACCGAGGATAGGAAGTACTTTCGAACGCGGTCGCTTTGCCCCGCACCAGGGTGGAGAGCCGTCCTCGCTCACTCACGGGCAAA
Source organism: Bryobacterales bacterium (assembly GCA_003167495.1). GTDB lineage: Bacteria > Acidobacteriota > Terriglobia > Bryobacterales > Bryobacteraceae > Bog-105. Next base: position 21,114 of record PMSX01000108.1, read on the forward strand.
GGCCGGAGCAACACGGCGTCGATGAGGCGGAAGGCCGACACGCATGCCCCAATCGCCAGTCCCAGTGATAAGAGCGCAGCGACGAAAGTCGCATTTCTCTTGACGACCGGCAGGTTGGCTCTGTGCGAGCGCAATGTTCCCGTTGCATAGCGGCCGCTTTCTACCGCACCGCCGCGAAATACATTTGTAATACCTGACCACACCGCCATGACAGACAATCCTCAAGAGCACGATTCGGTTTCTGAGTATCAGACGTCTCCGTATGGTTCTGGTTAGCCTCGGCGCGGATATCCTGCGAAAATGAGGCCATGCGAAACCTAGGATTGATCGGCGGATTAGGGCCAGGCGCTACCGTTCACTACTACAAGGAGCTGGCAAAAGCTCAAATCGGCGAGTTGCTCATCGTGCACGCCGATATGGAGCGTGTTCTAGCAGACGTGCAACGCGGTGACCGGGTCGGCCTGGCCGCCTATTTCGCCCGCCTCATCGAACGCCTCGCAGCCGGTGGAGCGGAAGTAGCGGCAATCTCCGCCATTGCGCCGCACATTTGTATTCGCGAACTCGAAAAGATTTCGGTGCTTCCCCTGATTGACGTCATTCAAGAAGTGGGCACCGAGATTCGCGCCCGCGGATACAAAACAGTGGCGTTGTTCGGCACTCGCTTCGTCATGGAATCCCGCATGTTTGGGATGCTGGAAGGAGTTGAAGTGATAGTGCCGGAACAGCTAGAGACAATCCACCAGATCTATATGCAGATTGCGCGCGGCGGAACGGAGGGTAGGAACATCCTGACCCAAATTGCACACGATCTGCCCGTGGATACGATTGTGCTTGCGGGAACCGATCTTTCTTTGCTTTTCGACGAGAACAATACCGGCTTTCCCCATGTCGATAGCGCCAAGGTCCACATTCACGCGATCGTGAATAGGCTGCGATAGCCGGTGCCTTCCTCTGACTTTCCTGGGCGCCATGGCGAATCACGCTCGTTTTGCATGGACGCCGAAGCAAAAAAGCTCTTCGCACCCATCCGGGCACGAAGAGCATTTGCGAGACCACCACTTCCAGCTAACTGAACCGATCTATTGCTTCACCGCCCGGCGACGGAAAGCCATGCCGACGACGATCAGGGACGCACCGAGCAAGCCAAGAGAAGCCGGTTCCGGTGTTGCGACAAACGCCTCGACGGTCGTGACTCCGTCGTTCGTGCTGGGAGAAGCCAGCGGAGTGGAGTAGATGGTCCAATTGACCGAGCCAATTACGAACGTCGAAGGAGCGAAGGTAAGGGAAATGCCACTGGAGGTGCCAGTGATCGAGCCGTTGATCGAGCTCGACGTAGTCTGCGATCCAGCGGTCGGCACGGTTTGGTCGATGGTCAAAGTAAATGTGTCTGAAAAGGTAGCGCCAACGGTACCGCTAACTGTGAACATGCCGACATTGGTGAAGCTGGGGGCACTGACCGAATCGGACGATGTTACTGGCGAGTAGGTAATCGTTGCGTCGCCGGCGGAAATGGTATCCGTTCCGTCCGAAGCAAAGGCCCCGGTTGTGGTGTACGTAACTGTTGATGCGAACGCTGAAGCGCCGCAAAAAAGAAGAGCAAGAGCAAGTTTTTTCATTTGTTTTAACATTCCTGGAAGAGAGCTGGGACCTAGGGCCGCGGAGTTGATGTTCCAAAGCACATAGCCGAGTGTCGTCTGAAACCGTGTGCAGCCGCAAGGTGCTAGAGGCGCTACGAGTACCGGAATAACCCACTTGTTTTTAATGGTTTAGAGGGAATATTCCAGCCGATACAGGTGGGTAATATAGCCTGCGTGATAAAGCGGGATAGCTTTATAAAACGTTGCCGTACAGAAACTTACCTCTGGATTTCGCTAAACGCCACGTGAGTCTGCGCGCGTATAACCCGTACTCTATCCCCCAAACGACTGGCCGTTGTCCAGCATCTTAGCAACGAAACTGTCGCAATCTTCATCCATCTATTGTCGAGGAAATCAAGCCGTGACCCCAGAAGAACGCCGCCTTTTAGCCGACTTAGCTAGCAAAGTTGCCCAAACCCCGCCGCCGCCGCGAGATCCTGAGGCGGAGGACTTTATTCGCAAGAATATCGGATCTCGGCCCGACGCGCTCTACCTGATGACGCAGACCGTGCTGATTCAAAACATGGCGATCCAGCAGGCGCAACAACAGATTCAAGAGTTGCAACAACGCGCGCCGCAGACTGGAAACCCGGCCGGCGGCAGTTTCCTGGGTCAACAGCCCCAGTATTCCCCGCAACCGCAATATGCTCCACCTCAGCCCGCATATGCCCCAATGCCGCCAGCCTCGGGTTTCGGGCAAGGCGCAGCCCCCGGTTTCTTGCGCGGCGCAGCGCAAACGGCTGCCGGTGTCGCGGCCGGAGCTTTGGCGTTTGAAGGGATTCGCTCGCTCTTTTCTCATCCTGACTATGGCTTGGGTAGCGGCGGTTTCGGTCAATCGGGATTCATGGGCGGCGCGCCCGTCGAGGAAACGGTGGTGAATAACTACTACGATTCGCCCAGCGGGCAAGGCCAACATTCTGAACATCTGGCGGACGCTTCGGACAATCAGGACTACCGTGACGACGACAATGTTCAGACCGAAGACGCCAGCTACGATGATTCGAACGACGACGACTCTTCTGACGACTTCTCCAGTTCGGACGATTCGTCGGATGTGGCGTAAGGCTAGCCCGCCGGCTGCTGCTTCTCGCGGCGCTCTACATAAGATTGACGGCTATCCGTAATCACTTTGCGCGCTTCACGCGGACCGCCCCAGCCTTCCATCTTCATCTGTGCGCCTTGGAGCTCTTTGTAAATCGAGAAGAAGTGTTCAATCTCGCGGCGCACGTGCGGGAACACTTGGTCCATGGTATGAATGTTTTCGAAGCGCGGGTTCCGAGTGGGAATGCCGAGAATTTTCTGATCGTGCTCAGTCCCATCGATCATGTGCAACACCCCCACAGGCCGCGCCTCCATTAGGCACCCAGTAAAACTGGCCTCGTCCACCAGCACCAGTATGTCCAGCGGATCGCCGTCATCCGCCAGCGTGCCTGGAATGAATCCGTAATCGCCCGGATAATGCATGGGCGAATACAGCGCCCTATCGAGCCGGAACATCTCCAACTCGCCGTCATACTCGTACTTATTCACGGAATTCTTCGGAATTTCGATAATCGCCCGAACCACTTCCGGGCTATCATCTCCTGGGTCTAAATCGTAGAGCTTCACGCGAATTTTAGAGTAGCAGAAGCTGCAGTTTCTACATGTGCGGCTGGATCGCATCCAGCGCGCCGATTGCCGATCGCGCCCAGGAGATTGACATTTCCGTCCAGCCCTGCCCGGACTCACCCGTTTCGTGCGAGACTGTTTTAGTCATGTCCGACAAGATTCGTTGGGGTGTCCTTGGAGTCGCCAACATCGCCGTGAAGAAAGTAATACCGGCGATGCAGAAAGGCCGGTTCAGTGAGATCACGGCCATTGCTTCGCGGGACGCCCATCGCGCCCACCATGCCGCCGCCCAATTGGGTATTCCCAAATCTTACGGCTCTTACCAGGGACTGCTGGCCGACCCTGCAATTCAGGCCGTTTACATCCCGCTGCCCAACCATCTCCATGTCCCGCTTTCCATTAGAGCGGCCGAGGCGGGGAAGCATGTCCTCTGCGAGAAGCCTCTTTCACTTACCGCCGAAGAAGCACGCTCCCTGATCGCGGTTCGCAATAAAACTCGCGTAAAAATTGGCGAAGCGTTTATGGTGCGCACCCACCCGCAATGGCTGCGCGCTCGCGAACTGGTCCGCACCGGCGCCATCGGCGAACTGCGCTCCATCGTCAGTGTTTTCAGTTATTTCAACCGCGATCCGAAAAATATCCGTAATGTTCCGGAAATTGGCGGCGGCGGTGTGATGGACATTGGCTGCTACCCCATCACCATGGCTCGCTTCCTTTTTGAGCGCGAACCACTCCGTGTGACTGCGCTCGTCGACCGCGACCCCGAAATGAATACCGACCGGCTCAGCTCGGCCCTGCTCGACTTCGGAACCGGCCATGCCATCTTCACATGCAGCACACAGCTTGTCCCGTTTCAGCGGATGCAAATCCTCGGCACCAAGGCGCGCATCGATATGGAGATTCCCTACAATATTCCGACCGACGGCCCCAGCCGGATTTTCATTGACGACGGCGCGGAACTCGGCGGCCGCAAAGCCCGAATCGAGCAGTTTGATACTGCGGATCAGTACACCATTCNNCGAAGCCGTGCTGCACGCCGGACAATCGGGCCGCTGGGAATCGCTGTGAAAGTGTTATAGCACCGAAATCCGTCCGGCAACGGGAAAGCAAAGAGTGCCGTGGCAGACTGGCAACGCAGGTTCAGGAAACAGTTCGCTTAGGCAGGCATTTCTCACATCCCGGAGGACGGAGTGGCATTCCGAGATTGGAAGCGGCGGATGGTTGATGGCAAACCAGCAAAGGCACATGCGCACATGTTCAGAGACACATTCGCAATAGAGCTGTAGCTT
>PMSX01000153.1 GCA_003167495.1 Bryobacterales bacterium
AGGCCTTCAGAACGGTGTCGTATTCGTGCACCCGTTCTTACTGTTACATGGCAGTGCGAAAAGGCGGGGACACCCTGCTGAATTGGTTTTGGAAGACGTGTTCGCGAGAGTCCGGAAGTGTCCCCTCCTTTTCTTCGGGCTGCGCGGAGAGCGAGCGCAAAAATATTCGATTCTTAATTGGGGAACGGTGTGATCGGCCGAACGTTGTGTCGATCCTGAAGGTATTACTGACACGCAGCTATATTTCGTGGTCGGCCTGCCGTTCCTGACGGTCGTGGGCAGCCTCATATTATGTGCATGTTCACAATCAGCGGCGTTCGTGATGATATCCGCGAGATTCGCAGCCACTTGCGCACGATTGTGAAGAAACTCGGCTGAGCGAGTGGCAGTGTTTTAGATTCCCGTTACTCCGACATGCCAAACGGGTGCATTTCTGAGCCCTCGCCGCAGGGGCTTCCCCGCTATCTAGCGAGGCTTGTTCGCCTCGTCTGATGCACGTTGCAAGAGATCTTGCACGCCCAAGTCATTCGCCCATCGACGAAGGTAGTTCCAGTCCGGGTTCTTTACGGTGGCCAACATCCCGATTACGTCGTCCCATTGCCGATCTGACTGCTCACCGCCTTCCCGATACCAATTTAGCTTAGCCAAGATCATGTCTTCTGCCGTGGCGACCAGACACACGACGGTGGCATCGTCAATTTTCAGGCGGCGGGTCACAGCCCGTTCCAACTCAGCTCGATGAAATGGACTGTAGGCGGGAAAGAAGTCAAACTTGAACCCGGAGGGCATGTGAATCACGTTGAACGCACGGCGATTGGCGAGGGCATTCTCAGCAAACTCAACATCCAGGTACCATTGGCCGCCCAATTCCCGAGCTAACAATCCTACCTGCGTGCGATCAATTTCGACCAGAACGTCCGTATCGAGGGTCGCTCTTGGGATGCCAATCGACGATGACGCGACCGAGCCACCGATCACATAAGGGACCTTGGCGGCAGCAAGCGCGCCGATGATCTCTTCGAGTATTTGCGATTGCCTATTCATCGGGGAGGACGTCGTGGCCGTAGACCTTCGCAAAGAGTTCACTTCCCAAAGTGCGCTGCGTGACCCGCAAAAAAACTTCCCTCTCCGACGCCAGTGGATAGTCCGCGCGAACACCCGCCTCACATACCGACCGCAAGAAGGCGGACATATCGATCGTCCTCTGCAGCTTCTCGTCGGGTGTCATGCGCCGATAAATATCGAGCAGAATACGCCATGCTTCCGGAGATGTGTCCGCAGGCTTCATCCAACCATAGTATGAAGGGAAGCACGATTCGACGCAGGGCATAGCTGAAGTCTCGGTTCTGGGCCACTCGAAGCAACGATATAATTGTTAGAAACGGGCACTCGCGCCAGGCGTCTGGAGATGACCGCCATTTCAGAAGCAACTACCAGTTCAAAAACAACTCGAACTCGTGTTCTAAAGTTTGTCGTGTTGCCTTGTGTCGTCGCGTTAGCCGGCCTAAGCATCATCGCGCCTTTTGTCAATGCCGCGCTTTTTAGCGCCAGTGTGCAGCAGGCGCTGGAAGACTCGCTTGGGCGTAGCGTGAGTTTTGAGAAGGTCTACTACCGTCTTCTTCCTGTGCCGGGCTTCTCGCTGGAAAATGTCATCATCGGCGAAGATCCGCGCTATGGGCTGGAACCGTTTTCCTCAATGAGCGGCCTCGAAGCGCAGTTGCGAATCGACAAACTCCTGGTGGGCCAGATTCGTTTCGCGAGCCTTCGCTTAATCGATCCGGCGTTGACTCTTGTAAAGCGGGATGACGGCTCGTGGAACGTGGTTGAATTCGTGCAGCGCATGACTGCGCCGCGCCGCATGCCGTTGAACCTGATCCCGGCGATCCAGATAACCAACGGGCGTTTGGATTTCAAATTGGGTATCCGCAAGACAAACTTCTACATAAGGGACGCGGATATATCGATATACCCGGAGCGCTTGGGCCGCGTGGCTCTCGACTTTACTGGATCGCCGGCCCGCACAGACCGTGCCGGTAATGGGTTCGGGTCTATGCGTGGGAGCCTGAATTGGCTGGCCAATCCGTCTTCGTCCACGGCGAATCAACTGGAAGCGGCTGTGACGCTACTACCGAGCGATTTAAGCGAACTAACGACATTGATTGAGGGCCAGGATGCCGGCGTTCACGGCACCATCAGCTCGCGCGCGCAGATTTCCGGTCCGCTGGCGGCCCTGAAGGTTACGGGCGATCTGCGTTTGCAGGATGTCCACCGCTGGGACCTATTACCGTCGAGCGGAGACGATTGGCGCGTTCCGTACGGCGGCACAATCGATTTGGTTGCGCATCGTCTCGATCTTCGAACGCTTCCGCAGCACGCGGGCGAATCGGTCCCTGCCGCAGTGCAAGTAAGTGTAAACGATTTTCTAACCAAACCCGCCTGGACGCTCATGACTTCTTTGAACAAAGCCCCGGTGGAGTCTTTGTTGCCACTAGCCCGTCGCATGGGATTCGGTGTTCCGGCGGGCGTAACGTTGACGGGCGCAATTGATGGAGCGGTGGGTTATTCAAATATTGGCGGATTCTCGGGCGAAGTTTCGATCCAAGACGCGGTAGCGAAGCTGCCTGATATTGCTCCCATCAGCGCGAGCGGCGCAGAACTGAAGATTCTCCCGGATGGGTTGCATCTGGAACCTGCTACGTTGCAGGCAACCGGGGGCGGCACGCTCCAGGTGGGAGGCGATTTTTTGTGGAACAAACAGCATCTGGCAGCCGCGATTACCGTGAACGACGTTTCGATTGAAACGCTGAAGAACACGGCGCAAGCATGGTTCGGCGCCCCAGCGGCACTCGCCGCCTTTACCGGAGACAAGGAAGGCACCGTTATAGGCGAGCTGCGCTATGACAATGGCGCCGGTACGGGGGCGAGCGCTAGCCGCGAAGTTGCAACCTCCTATGGATGGTCGTATGGCTGGTCGGGCCAGTTTCAGTTCTCGAACGCGACCCTGGCGGCTCCCGGCATCGCCCTTCCGCTAAAACAGGCACAGGGCCACGTGGTGTTCAATCCGGGGAACTTCGACCTGACCCACTTTTCTGCCACAGTCGGCGAGCGTGTCGTGCAGGGCACCTATCGCTATAACCAAACCGCGAAGAGGCAAGAACGGCTTCACCTGGAACTACAGGAGGCTGAGTTTGAAGAGATCGCGGCGGCATTGGAGCCAGCTTGGCGCGAGCCTGGATTGCTGGCGCGTTTGCCGTTTACCAAGCGATCGATTCCGGATTGGATGGCCGCGCGCAATCTGGAAGGCGATCTTTCCGTGGCCCGCTTCCGCATGAACAAAATCGATCTAGGGCCTTTGAACACCCATTTCGTTTGGGAAGGCGCGAATTTGCAGGTTTCTGGTCTCGATCTTCGTATGCCCGATGGCTCTTTGAACGGTTCGGGCACAATCGACTTGGCTGCGCGCGCACCTGCTGCTCATTTCAAAGGCGCAGTCAGCGGTTATCGCTGGGGCGGGGGCACGATCAACGCGGAAGGCGAAATTGAAAGCTCCGGAACCGGCGCCGATAGCTTGCGCAGTTTGCACGCCGTTGGAAAGTGTTGGGGAACAGATGTCAGCCTTTCGTTGAACGAGGATTTCGAAAAAGTGTCGGGGGCATTCGAGCTCTCGTTTGCCGGCGGATGGCCCAAACTGCATCTTTCGAAAGTGCAAGCCTCTCAGCGCGACGAAGATTGGAACGGAGAAGCTTTGAGCAACAGTGACGGGCAACTGATTTTTGATTTGGGGAATGGCGACCGGCAACTGCACATCGTGAGCATCCTTGCCCCGGCGCCGCCGGTAGCCTCAAGTGGAGAAAAGATTGCCGAGAAATGACGGCCATGCCACAAACTGAGCCGGAATGGGACGAACTCCGACGCGAGTTCAATGCGGCCTGCCTGAAATCGGCGCAGTCGGCTCGTGTGCAGATCGCACATGAGATGAATCAGCTTCTACGGCGCTTTCGGCAATACGAAAAAGAGGCCGATTGGGTGCGGCTGGTGATAGAAGGCGCCGGCAATTACGCACGCCAGGCGGCGCTGTTTGAGGTGCAAGGCGATGCGCTTCCATTGCGGGGCTGCGTGAACTTCGATCTTACGGAAGATCTGCGGCTGGAAACTAAGAAAGCCGCCGCGTTCGAAGCCGTTTTGCGTTCCAAGGAAGTGGTAACGGCGCTGCGCACAAGCGAAGAAGTGGGCGCGGCTCTGGGCAGCCCGGGCCTGTTGGCGTATCTTTTTCCGATTTTGAATGGCTCGCGCGTGGCCGCGATTTTGTTTACGAGTGGTAAAGATCCTGAGGTCGATCAATTAGAATTGGTGGCCAATATGGCCGCCAGCGCCTTGGAGCGGCACACCAATGGGGGCCTGCATGCGCAGATTGCTCCCTCACCGCTCGCAATTACGCCCAAGACAGAACTACCGTTGGCGCAAGAACGCCGTCTACCTCTGTGGACAGATATGCCGGCGAGTCATAGCGCGCTGCATTCCCAAGCCGCGCGTTACGCGCGAGTGACGGTGGCGGAAATGCAACTCCTGAAGCCGGGAGCTTGCCGCGCGGCGCGTGAAAAAGGCGATCTTTATGTCGTATTGGGCAGAGAGATAGACAAAGCCCGCGAGACTTATCGACAACGGTTCATGATTTTGCCTTCAATGGCCGATTACTTCCATAAGGAATTGATCGGATCTATTTTAGAAGGCGATGCTGCGAAATTGGGAGCGGATTATCCGGGTGAGTTGGCATAACTTGAGAAAGCCATGGGTTGCGCTAGGTTTGCTCGTGTTGGTCGCGGGCAGCTTAGAGATTCATGCGGCAGCGGTCGCGGCAACGGACGCCACGAAGCATCGCACGGTTCGCAAAGGGAAAAAGAAAGCGCCTGCTAAGCCGCTTGGTCCGCCCAAGCCGCAAGCGAGTGGCCCGGCGGCCAGCATCTCTCTGGCCAAGCAGTACTTGCAAGTTAACAACCCCTCAGCCGCATTAGAGCAGGCGAACATTGCCGCGGTGAAGGTGCCGCAATTGAACGATTATGCCCAGTATTACCGCGCACAGGCCGAATACCAGCTCAAGAACTACGCGGAGGTCAGCAAATCGGTCACGCAGGTCTTCAATCAGCAACTGCTGTCGCCGCTGACGGGTGCGTCGGCGGCCGTCGGCGTTTCGGCCTATCTCGATGCGGGTAATCCCAAGCAGGCATTCGATCTGGTGAAGAAATACTTCGATAAGATTCCACAGCCGCAAGCCACGCTTTTGCTGGCTCGCTGCTTGCAGGCCAATGGCGATTTGCCACAGGCCGCCGAGTATTTCCAGCGGGTTTATTACAACTATCCGAACTCGAGAGAGGCTGCCGATGCCGCGACCGCGCTAGCCGATTTGAAAATCAAGCTGGCGGATGGCTACCCTCCGATAATGCCGGCTGCCATGCTGGGCCGCGCTGAGAAATTGCTGGAAGCACGGCGCACCAGCGATGCCAGGATCGAACTGTACGCGGCCATTCCGCAGTTGACCGGAGTGCAGCGCGACCAAGCGCGCGTGCGGCTTGGCGAGGCCGATTTCCGTGATGGAAAAGTTTCTGAAGCCTTCGAATATCTCAAAACGCTCCAGGTAGACGATTCCGAAGCCGACGCCGAACGGCAGGCCTATTTAGTGCGTTGCGCGAGAAATCTGGATAAGAAGTCTGACGTCAAGGCCTATCTTGACGAACTAGCGCACAGCCACCCAGCGTCCGAATGGCGGTTGGACGCGCTCATCAATGTGGCCGATCAAGCACGCGTTGAAAATGATGCCGCCACTTACGTACCCCTTTACCGGGCCTGTGCGACGGGCTTCGATAAAAGCGACCGCGCGGGTTGGTGCGCTTGGCGAGCCGCCTTTGACGCGTTTCACACCGACGATTCCGACGCTGGCGATTTGCTGCTCAACTACATCAAGAGCTATCCCACGGCTAGCGACGCCTCAGATGCGCTGTACTTCCTAGGCAGATGGCAAGAAAGACAGAACAAGTTAGCGGAAGCGCGGGCTTGCTACGACGTTTTGACGGATCATCTGCCCAACACTTATTTCGCGACGCTTGGACAGGCCCGTATCAAATCGCCCGAACTGAGCGTGGTGAATGCCGATCCAGCCACTTCTGCAACGTTGCAGGCAATCGCCTGGCCTGCCCGTCCGCAGTTCCCGAGTTTCATAGGAGGGCCGCTGGTTCAAAAGCGCGTGGCGCGGGCGCAGTTGCTGCTTGCCAGCGGGATGCATGACATGGCGGAAGACGAACTCAAATTCGGTTCGCGCAACGAAGAAGGGCAGAGCAACGTATATGCCTACGAACTGGCGAAGTTTGCTTCCGCTCACGGCGCGCCGGATGAGGCCTTGCTTTACATTAAGACGTTCGCCCCCGGCTATTTGTATATGCCATTGGATCAGGCGCCGCTTGAATTCTGGCGGTTGGCTTTTCCTTTTCCGTTTCGCGCGTCCATTGAACAGTACAGCAAGCTACAGGGCTTGGATCCGTTTCTCGTCGCGGCGCTCATCCGGCAGGAGTCGGAGTTCAATGCCCATTCCATTTCGCACGCTAATGCCTATGGCTTGATGCAAGTCTTGCCAAGTACCGGCCGGCAATTGGCGCGGCACTTTGGTATTCGCCGCCTTAGCGCAAGCGAGCTTTTGACGTCCGACCGCAATATTCAACTGGGAACTTATTTTTTTAAGGAACTCCTGGATGGCAGTGGCGGCGAGCCCGAGATCGCGCTGGCTTCGTATAACGCCGGGCCAGGCCGTAGCGCGCTTTGGCGCACCTGGGGTCCGTTCCACGAACCCGCCGAATTTACCGAAGTCGTGCCCTTTCACGAGACACGAGGCTACATTCAGATCGTTTTGCGCAACGCCGAAGTGTACCGGCGCCTATATGCCGGTACACACGCCGATATTCCGCCCTACCGGCCAAAGCCCGCTCCGACGAAGGTGGTGGCGAAGCCTGGCGTGAAAACCGCCGCTAAAATTCACCATCGCAAGAAACATCGAGGGTAAAATTGGCAAAATGGCTCAAATCACTTCCGCTCGGCGATTCCAGAGCGCGCGCATCGTCGAGTTTCGCGAATCAGTGATTCGTGAAATGACGCGCCTGGCCATAAAGAATGGCGCCGTCAATCTCGCGCAAGGCTTTCCCGACTTTCCCGCACCCGGCGAATTGAAGGCGGCGGCGCAGAAGGCCATCGCCGACGATTTCAATCAATACCCCATCACCTGGGGTATCAAACCGTTTCGCGATGCCATTTGCCAATCCTATAAGCGGTTCTACAACCTGGATGTGGATCCGGAGCGTGAGGTGACGGTCTGCTGCGGTGCCACGGAAGGCATGATCGCCACGCTGTTGGCCCTGTTAAATCAAGCCGACGAAGTCATTGTGTTCGAGCCGTTCTACGAGAACTATTGGCCCGATTCGCAGTTGAGCGGCGCAAACGTCAGATACGTGCGTCTACGCCCACCCGATTGGGATTTCCTCAAAGATGAACTAAAGGCCGCGTTTACTCCGCGCACCCGCGCCGTCATTATCAATTCACCGAATAACCCGACAGGCAAGGTGTTCTCTCTCGCTCAACTCAAAATACTGGGCGAACTTTGCGAAGAGTTTGATTGCCTCGTCGTTTGTGACGAAATTTACGAACACATCATTTTCGACGGCGAAAAGCACATTGCTCCCATCAGCTTGGGATCGCTCCGCGACCGTACCGTGGCCATCAACAGTCTAAGCAAAACATTTTCCGTCACAGGCTGGCGCGTGGGGTGGGTCATCGCCCCTCCGGAGCTCACCAATTCGATCCGCAAGGTGCATGACTTTCTGACGGTAGGCGCCGCCACGCCATTCCAACACGCCGGCATTACCGCACTCCAGATGCCTGACAGCTATTTCTCGAACCTCAGTGCGACCTATCAAACCAAGCGCGATCACCTGGTTGGCATTCTTGAAAAAATCGGCTTCCGTTGTCATGTGCCCAAAGGCGCGTATTATGTGATGTGCGACATTTCTGCATTTGGTTTCGCCGACGATGTCGCGTTTTGCCGCCATCTCGTGGAAAACATCGGTGTGGGCGCAGTGCCCGGTTCGAGCTTTTTTGCCGACCCTGCGCATGGCAAAAATCTTATCCGCTTCTGCTTTGCTAAGAAACTAGAGACGCTCGACGAGGCGGGAGAACGCCTCAGCAAGCTAGCCAACGGTTAGCTCGACTGGAGATTGGCCATTTGCGGTGACCTCAGCTTACTGCCACCTTTTTTCGGCCTAGTTTCGATCTAGCCCTACAAACGCTATCGGCGGAGGCTTGCTGTTCCGATAAGCGTTATAGCTGGTCGTGATCTGGCCGCTCAGTTTTACTAATTGACAGATACCGAGCATGGCAGTAGACAAAAAAGACAAGGCAACCCAGCCCCCGCCCAAAAAGAGTTTGCTGGTAACGACTCGCGAACGCGAACTGGCAAGATCGCGCGCTCAGTTGATCAAGATGTTTTCGGCTATGGAGCAAGCGAAAACCGAGGCGGCGGCGGCGCGGCGCGAGGCAAGCGAACTTCGCGAGCACATAATCACCACCTCCACTGGAAAAACTAAAATTAATTTTCGAACGCTTGCCGCGACTGTTACCGCGGTCGTGATGGGTACAGCGGTCCTCAAAGTCGCTTATGTTGGCTATATTCACTCCCAAGAGCCTGCCAAGATCGTTGCGCCGTTTGCCATGGCTCCGATTTCTGCGGCTCCGGTCCCTTCATTAGCGGTGCGTAGAGCAGCCGAAACTCCCCTACCACTCCCCCATGTCCAACAAAAAGATCAGTCTAGCTCGCCCGAGGATATCCAATTCGCCTTGGCCGTAGACCGACTGCAGGATGCGTTTAATTCTCTTCCCGAATCGCAATCGGAAATTGTCAAAATGGTGAATCAGAAGAATCCGGGCGGCCCGTTAGCGTGTCCTCTCGCTTGGAATAATGGCCAAGCCTCCCTTTACTTAGGTGGCGGAAAAGGTAGCGATCCACTTTCCCTCGCTGCTGCTATGAATCAATGTGCGGACGCTACGGAGAAACTCCGCGCCGAAAGGGAGGCATTACTCCGAGCGCACGAGGATACTAGCGGTCATTGAAGCAAAACTTGCCAGAAACCTTGTTATCTCCGTTACGGTACCGGCTGCCGTGCGCGCTCGACGAGCGTTCGAATCGCGTCGACGATCATTTCAGGTTCATCCATATGAATCATATGGTTGGCTTTTTCGGCCACGATCAACACACCATTCGTCGATAGCGCGGCCAGCCGTTCCTGCCCTTCCCGCCAACCCGTTTCCAAAACAGCAAAAGGGCCGGGAAAAGGCTTGGCGTGCGTGATCACGGCAAGCGGCAAATCTCCCAAGGCGCCGAAAGGGCGCGATTTCAGAAGATCACTCGTACAGGAGCGCACGTCGTCAATCGCGGTAGCAAAGTATTCACGGCGCACGGTCATGGCAGCCAACTGCTCGCAGACTTCAACCGGCAGACCCGGTTCAGGTTTCACAAGCCAGCGACTGAATAGCCGCGGCACTCCGAATATCGAAAGAATCTTCAACCCTCGAAACACCCAAGTCAACTTGGAATACAGCGACAACACCTCGCGCCGCAAATACCCTTGTTCATGCGGCGTATCCACTAGCACCAATCCGGCCACGCTCTCCGGGTAATCTCTAGCGAAAAGGCGCACTAGGAAACCGCCGTAAGAATGACCCACCAGCACGTAAGGCTCAGGCAGCGCAGCTCTAACGAGCAACTCATGCAGGTCTCTGACTCGAGCTTGCATATTCCGCGGCCCTCGAACCTCATCGCTCCACTGATAGCCAGCGCGGTCGTAGAGGCAAACGCGCGCGAACTTCGAAATTTGTTCCTGCAGCCCGAGCCAACCGAGCGAAGGTCCGCCGGCACCTTGTTCGAACACAACCGTTGGCCCATCGGTCCCCTTTGTTAACAGATGCAAGCGATGCCCGCCAACGTCGATCAGCCAGCCTGGTGGTGGGAAACGACGCGCATCCCTGCGCCGGGAGCGTCTCTCGTAGAAAAACCCAGCGGCCAGCAACCCAATCAGCAGGATGATTGCGCTCAGTAGCAGCCAAATCTGGGTGGTCATGCAACTAGAATATACGCATGTGTATAAAATACGCAAGTGTATTTTACACTGGGAGTGATGACCAAGCAACTTAAATCGCCGCCGGCTGGACCGGGACCGGCAGGCAAGCGTGCGCGCACGCGGGCCCGTCTCATCGATGCAGCCGCTCAAATCATCGGCGAAAAAGGTTTTCATGAAACCACCCTGGACGAGGTCGCCGCCCGCGTGGGTATGTCGCGCGGCGCCATTTATGGCAACTTCAAAAACCGTGAAGATCTCTTTCTCGCGGTGGTCAAACAGCGCTGGGAGCCTATCGTGCCGGATTTCAAGCCCGGAGCGACATTTCGCGAGCATATGCGCGCGATCGGCAAAGCGGTAGTCGCCGCCGCGCCCGTGCGGCAACGCAGCGCAGTAGGGGCTGTGTCGTTTCAACTTTTCGCGCTCACTCATCCGGAAATGCGCGCTCGGATCAGCAAACAGAACGCGGAGATCTATCGCACGATGGCCCAAGGGCTGACCCAACTCATCCCGGCGAAGGAACTGCCCATGCCGGCGGAGCGCTTCATCCGCGTGCTCCACGCATTGACAGACGGCCTCCTCTTTACCAGATTTCTCACGCCCGATCTCATTACAGATGAGGTCATCGTCTCGGCCTTCGAAATGTTAGCGCCGAAAATGCCGGCGCGAAAAAATATGAGAACATGAATTCTGGTTCACATTATGAATATTCGACTCTCCCTTTCCGGCCTTGCGATTTGGGTGGGCGCCACCATCGCCTTACGCTTAGGCGGGCAACGTCTCTTTCACGCCGGCAACACTAGTGGAACGCTTTTCGTGTTTCTCGTCAGCTTTCCCTTGATGGCCTTGATTGTCCGCTGGATCTGCCGCCGGTTGCCGCCTGAGCAATGGCTTCGCGGGGCGGTTTCCTTTGCCTTGCCGTCGTTGTTGCTCGATCCATTTTCCAGCGCTTTCTTCCCGGTCGTGTTTCCCAACATGGCTCCCGCGGTGGCCGGAGTGTTCGGAGGGTGGGTGCTTTGGTGCTGCGCGGGCACGCTGGTGGGTGCAATCATTCCGCTAAGCAGACGAGCTTGAAAAAGCGCCCTCAACTCCTCGCCGGTGAAGATCTCCCACGCAAACCTATGCAGGCGCGCAGCCTGGATAAGCGCGCCCGCTTGAAAGACGCGGGGCTTTCCCTGTTTGGCGAGAAAGGCTATGAGCGCACTTCAATTGAGGACGTGGCTCGACGAGCGGATCTCGCCGTGGGCGGCTTCTATCAGCACTTTCGCTCCAAGCGCCAACTCTTATTGGTGCTCATGGATGATCTGCTCGAAGGGCTGGGCCAAATCGATCTCCAGCCAGGAACCATGAGCGACGTCCGCGCTGGCATCCGGCGTTTGTTGTCGGACGCCTTTTCTCACGATCTGCGTTACCTTGGCGCATACAGGGCTTGGCAGGAAGCGGTGTTGTCGGATTCGGAGCTCGCGCAAATGCAGGAAGAGATTCAAGCCTGGACTACGTCTCGGGTCACTGCGCTGTTTCGTTTTCTCCAGCAATTGCCTCGCGCACGCCAAGGCGTTGACAGTAACGGCTTGGCGCGCGCCATGGATAGCTTCTTTTGGAATCTGTTATCACAAGCCACGCGCTTATCTAGAGTCCAGTTGAATCGGCACGTCGATGCGGCGACGCATCTGATTTACCACGCGCTGTTTAATGATCCACGCGGGTGACACGCCATGGCTCTAACTTAAGGAAACGTAACCTTTTCAGGCCGGAGATTCGCACCACTATTCGGGTTTGTGAACCACGCGGGAGGCCTAGCTAGCTAGTAAAACCCCGCGCCGTTTTGGGGCGAGTAAGCCGGGATCTTTGGTGCGTAGCGGGTGTTCTAGCCAATTACGACGGCGGGCGAACGATCATGAGCCAAAGTCATTAGGCCAAGTCTTCCGACCGTCGGCGATCCAGGAGCAGTTGAATTTGAAGGGGCTCCTCCAAATCACTCTCGCGTGCGCCTCCAACTGAGACCTTGAGCCCAACGACGCGTTTTTCATGTATGCATTGGAAGGAAACTTTAGTCGCGTAGGGGGCCTTATCTAAACCGCGCTACGGATTCGTCATCTCTTTAATTAATGAGCTCTCTTCGCGCCTTGAGTGATGGGTAGTCGTCGTTATTTAACGCAATACTGCCAACTTTTCGAGGGCCTGACGGGTTACGCGCGACACCGGTCCAAATCGAGTTTCCGTACCGTTTCCGTATCTCGGATCGCGCAATCTTGGTTGGCAGCGGCAAGATCTATAATGCCCAGCACCCGAATAGCATAAAAACCAGTGCCGGGGTATTACACTATGAAGACTTCGCCATGAGAGGTTAATGGCGTAAGCCTGCGACCGGGGTGGTCCGCGCGTCCTTTGAGAACGGTGAGAGTTGGCTTAACGTTCGCAAAGCAAATTCCTAGAGTGTTATGTCGAATGCATCGAGCGGTTTATACACGTTTGGCTCCTACCGGCTAGATGCCGCATCGCGAGTTCTGACGCGTTCCGGCACGGTGGTCACGCTTGGTCCAAAGACATTCGACTTGCTAATTCTGATAGCCGAGAGTGGCGGGCGCCTGCTGAGCAAGCGCATCGAGATGGAATGGGCCACCGTGGAAGAGGGCGGCCCGTCGAAGAAACGCCATCGCGAGACCGCCGGTGTGGAACAACCCATTCAAGTAGACTTGTTTGTGATCCTGCGAGCAGATGCTCGTGCAACTCGGGAGGGATTACCCGAACTGGCCAGCCATAGCCTACCAAGGCGTCGCGAAGTTCCCAAAATGTGTTCATGACTGTTCCTCTGGACCGTTGTTTCAACTAACTACCTGGGGTCGCTGACTGTAGGGTCGGAACGGAGGGCAGTCACGCTGACTGTCGCTCCCACTCCGTTGCGGCGATTGACTGCGCGCTGAATCATTCGGCCCTGCGTTTCCATTT
>PMSX01000359.1 GCA_003167495.1 Bryobacterales bacterium
CACTTTATGCTTCAAGTCACAAAACGGGCGACGGCCCCGTCGAGATCAATGAGTATTTCGTCGATCACCCGCAGCACATGCTCGGTACGCCCGCACTCGACTCGACGCAGTACGCCGCTGCTGAATTCACTCTCAAGGGACATTTCTGCCCGGAACGCTTCGCCGATGCTCTCAGCGCCGTGCCCGCTGGCTTATATACAACATCGACAAGATCGGTTAGGATCACACCCCTCGCTCCGCTCTCTGCCGCCGGCTTGGGCGCCATCAAAGACGGCGCGTACGGGCTTGCCGATAACGCCCTGGTCATTCGCAATGGCGATGCACTCGAACCCGTGAATCTTGGAACATCCGTCGAGTCCCGCATCCGGCTCCTCTTAACCGTTCGCGATGCCGTTCGCGAAGTGCTGCGTACCCAGTTGGAAAACGCCAGCGAAGATCAAATCCTCCGCGCCCGCCGCCAGCTCCACCTCGAATACGACCGCTTCTTCTACCGCTTCGGTCCCATCTCCTCGAAGGAGAACTTCCGCGCCTTTGCTGGCGATCCCGATCACCCGCTTCTGCTCTCGCTCGAAGACTACGATCCGGACACCAGGCGCGCCGCCAAAACGCCCATCTTTCATCAACGCACCATCGAAGGCTACCAACCCGTCGAACACGTCGAAACCGCCGCCGAGGCGCTGCTCGTCAGTCTTAATGAAACCGGGCAAGTCGATTGGCTCCGCATCGCGAGTCTCACCCAAAGAAGCATTCCCGCTCTGCAACACGAACTGACCGGGCTGGTGTTCCGCAATCCCGAGGGCAACGCCTGGGAGCCCGCCGATGCCTACCTTTCCGGCAATGTCAGGCGCAAGCTCGAAACCGCCGAGGCCGCTGCCGCCGTTTCGCCCGAGTTCACCGCTAATGTAGAAGCCCTCCGCACCGTGCAGCCCCGCGATCTCGAACCGGGCGATATCGATGCTCGCCTGGGCTCCCCGTGGATTCCCGCAGCCGATATCCAGCGCTTTCTCTGCGAGCTGCTTTCCACCGAAGAGCAACACGTCACGATCTCGCACGCCCAAAGCATTGCGAGTTGGACCGTCGATCTCGGTTACGCCGCCAAATACGCCGCTCCGAACACCACTACCTACGGCACGGCACGCTTCACCGCCGCCGTCCTGGTCGAGCACGCCCTCAACAACCGCACCCCCACAGCCTACGACGAAATCACCGGTTCCGATGGCCAACCCAAACTTGTCGTCAATCAGAACGAGACCCTGGCCGCACGCGAACGCCAGCAGGAGTTGAAGGACAACTTCCAAAAATGGATCTGGCAGGATGCCGATCGCGCGCAGCGCCTGGCGCGCCAATACAACGATCAGTTCAATCACCTGCGACTCCGCACCTACGACGGGTCCCATTTAACGTTCCCCGGCATGTGCCGGCATAGCCTCCGCAACGGCGAGCTGGCGCCGCACCAGAAAAACGCCGCCTCGCGCATTCTGCAATCCAATTCCGCCTTGATCGGCCATGTCGTCGGCGCCGGCAAGTCGTTCATCCTAACAGCGGCCGCGATGGAGCTCAAACGCCTCGGCCTCGCTCAGAAAACGATGCTCGTGGTTCCCAATCATCTAGTCGACCAATGGGCCACCGAATTTCTCAAACTCTATCCGCACGCCAATCTCTTCGTCGCCGGCAAAGACCAGTTCGCCACCGGCAACCGCCAGCGGGCCATGGCGCGCATTGCCACCGGTAACTACGACGCCATCATCGTCTCCTTCCGCAGTTTCGAATTTCTGCCCCTCTCGGACGATCTCTTTAAACGGTTCCTCGACGAAGAACTCAGTGAAATCGACGACGAGCTGGTCCGCATGAACGCCGGCGACGGCGACAACCGCCGCATCGTCAAGCAACTCGAAACGGCCAAGAAGCGATTGAAGGTCCGCTTCGAAAAACGGGCTAATCGCGACCATAAGGACGACGGAATAACCTTTGAGTGCCTAGGCATTAGCCAGTTGATGGTTGATGAAGCCGACGCCTTCAAAAACCTGGCCTACATTTCCAAAATGCCGCGCATCGCCGGGCTGCCGAATTCCGACTCGTTCCGCGCCTTCGATATGTATCTGAAGATCCGCTATATTCAGCAAAGCCCGCACACCCGCGGCGTGGTCTTTGCCACCGGCACGCCCATCAGCAACACCCTCGCCGAAATGTATACCGTGCTGCGCTATCTGGCACCGAACCTCCTCGAAAGCACTGGCACCCGGCACTTCGATGCCTGGGCCGCCAGCTTCGCCGAATCCGTCACCGCCCTGGAACTCGCCCCCGATGGCAGCGGCTACCGCATGAACACCCGCTTCGCCCGCTTCATCAATATGCCGGAACTGCTGACCATGTTCCGCTCCGTGGCCGATATCCAAACCGCCGACATGCTGCAACTGCCCCGCCCGGAACTCGAAACCGGCAAGCCGATCATCGAAGCATCGCCGGCGAGTGACACGCTCAAGAAATACATCCAAACCCTGGTCAAACGCGCCGAGGCCCTCAAGACACAGAAGATCGATCCCAGCGTTGACAATATGCTCAAGATCACTGGCGATGGACGAAAAGCGGCTCTCGACCTACGCCTGGTGGGACTGCGTGAAGACCCAGAGCACGACACCAAACTCAAGCGCGCCACCCGCCGCATCTTTGCCGTTTGGCAGGAAACCGCCGCCGAACGCGGCACGCAACTCGTCTTCTGCGATCTCTCCACGCCCGATCCACAGCGCTGGAATGTTTACGACGAAGTGCGCGAGCACCTCGTGAATCTCGGCATCTCCAAGCCCGAAATCGCCTTCATCCACGAAGCCGATACCGATGCCAAAAAGAAGTTGCTCTTCGATGCCGTCAATGCCGGCCGCATTCGCATCCTGCTGGGCAGCACCGAGAAGATGGGCGCGGGCACCAATGTCCAAAAACGGCTGGCGGCACTCACGCAACTCGATCCGCCTTGGCGCCCCAGGGACATCGAGCAACGGGAAGGGCGCATCCTCAGGCAAGGCAATCGCTACCAAAAGGTCCGCATCTTCCGCTACGTCACCGCCGGATCGTTCGATGCCTATATCTGGCAATTGCTCGAAGTCAAAGCACGCTTCATCGCCCAGGTCATGTGCGGCGATGTCTCCACACGCCGTGTCGAAGATCTCGAGAACGCCGCGCTCACCTTCGCCGAAATCAAAGCCATTGCGTCCGGGAATCCGCTCGTGATGGAGAAAGTCCGTGTCGATACCGAGATCCGCAAGCTCGACGCGCTGCGGGCCTCGCATCAAAACCAGCTTTACCGGGTCACCCGCGAAGTTTCTGAACTGCCGTTTCGTGTCGAGCGGTCCAAGCAGATGATCGCCCAGATCGAGGCTGATATCGCCTTGCGAGATCGGAATGATTCCGAATCGTTTTCGATGACCATAGGCAACCGGACCTTCGCCGGCAAGGGGTCTCGCGAAGAAGCGGCCAAGGCCTTGACGTACCTCATCCTCACCTGGAAAGACGACGAATCGCGCCAAGTCCGCGCGCACTTCCGAGGCTTTGACATCGTAAGCCAAGGCAAGCGCCCGTCCTTTCTGGAATCCGATCCCGTGCCGTCGATCTTCCTGCGCGGCAGCGGCACCTACTCCGCCAGCCTGAATCCGGCGAATCCGGTAGGGACCATCCAGAGCATCGAGTACACCCTCCGCTCACTGGAACGGGCTGGGGAGCGCGAGCGGGAACAGCTTCGCCAACTCGAAGGAAACCTGGCGGCTTTCCGAATGGAATTGGCAAAGCCTTTCGAACACGAAGCGCGGCTGAAAGAACTGCTGGTGAAACAAACTGAACTCAATGCGGCTCTGGACCTCAACAAGAATGATGTCCAAGCAGCGGCCCCCGATCACCTGGAGGACCAACCGGCCAGCGATCCGGCCTAATCATCACCGGCTGGTTGCCCTAGACCTGGAGAGTTAGAATTTAAGAACGAAACAGCAGGCTGAAATAATGGGCAACAAACGATAAGCCAGCGTGGACGCGAAAGCTGCCGTCCGCGTGTCAGAGATTCGAGACCGCGACGGCGCGATTCCCAAAGCCTTTCAGCACTGTTTCGCCTGCAAGCAGCTAGCCGTTTACATCCTCTGTGTGGTACCGGACGAGACGCTACCGCCGAAAGAACTGCGCTATGCCGACTCCTCCGCTGAGGCGCTCGCGCAAGAGCTACGCGGCCAATTCGATACCACTCTCGAATTCCCGGTCTGCGAACTCCACTTCGGGGGTTGCGCGCCCCAGTGACAGAGTCGTCGTCCGA
Organism: Bryobacterales bacterium; assembly: GCA_003167495.1. Lineage (GTDB taxonomy): Bacteria > Acidobacteriota > Terriglobia > Bryobacterales > Bryobacteraceae > Bog-105. Next base: position 4,292 of record PMSX01000359.1, read on the forward strand.
AATGACACCTAACTCAAACCACTGGAAATGTTTCCCAGAAGGGCGTTCGCGTTCCTGATCCGACGAAGCTTCCCAAATCGGGGACAACGCCGGAGTTCAAATCAAACGTTAGCGCGTTATACGGCCAAGTGACATCGGGTTGACTTGGGCCTGCCCCCTCGGCTG
>PMSX01000382.1 GCA_003167495.1 Bryobacterales bacterium
TCAAATGTCGCCCATTTACTTTTCAAAAGCGCAACCGGATCTTTCAAACGGAATTCACTTTAATCTCTTCAACAATAGCTGGGGTACGAACTATGTGCAATGGTTTGGGGAAGACATGCGTTTCCGATTTGTGCTGCGGCCCGGCTAGATTGGGTATATAGTAAGAACAAAGGAGGGTCGAAAATGATCTCTTCTACCCGAACTTTCTGCTTTATTTGCGCTTTTGCTGTCATGGCCGTGGCTCAGGACGGGGCCAACGGGTTTCAGCCGAGGGGAGATGTCCCCGCCGTCAGCTCCGAGAAGCCGATGCTTTCGGCCGAAACGCGCGGTGACATTTACATGGCCCGGAAAATGTACCGCGAAGCCATAGACATGTACCGGCAAGGGCCAGCGAACTCGGCGGTGCTGGCGAATAAGGTTGGCATAGCGTTTCACCAGATGTCGCAGCTTGAGTTGGCGCGCAAGAACTACCAGCGGGCCATAAAGCTGGATTCGAAGTACGCTGAGGCCATTAACAACCTTGGGACCATCTATTACGCGCAAAAGGATTACGGTCGCGCTATCAAGTCCTACAAACGATCGCTGAAGTTCAGTTCCGAGAGCGCTTCCGTCTATTCCAATCTGGGGTCGGCCTACTTCGGGCGCAAGGATTACAAGACGGCGACGGAGTGTTACCAGCATGCGCTGCAACTTGATCCGGATGTTTTCGAGCATCACAGCAATTTCGGCACGTTAATGATAGAACGCGACGTGGAAGAGCGCGCGACGTTCCATTTGTATATGGCGAAAATGTATGCCAAGGCGGGAGCCAACGCACGTGCGCTAATCTATTTGCGTAAAGCATTGGAGGAGGGAGTGAAGGACCGCGCGAAGATACCGAGCATACCGGAGTTCGCCGTGCTCAAGACAGATCCGGCTTTCCTGCAATTGCTCGCCGAAAATCCAAGACCGCTCTAGAGGACATTCTGTTTTTTACATTTCGTAAGTTCACCGGACCGCTCCTGATCCTTGTTTCGGGAGCGATCTTTTTTTCAGGCTGTACCAAGAAAAAGACCGTGCTGCGCCGGATGGCGATTATTCCGGCAAACGTGTTGATTGGCAACCCCGCCGCCGAGTGGATGAAGATCGGCGTGCCGCTGGTTTTGCAGCAGGATTTGAAGTCGTCGCAATTTACCGCGGCGGCGATTGTAAACGACGAAGCGGGCGCGGGGCAAATGGGGGCGCAGGATATTTTGCGGCTCAAGATTGAAGACCCGAAGGGAAAGATTCATATTACGGCGACAGTATTCGACGCCGGGACGAAGAAGACCACCAGCACCGCCGACGTGGAAGGAAGTTCCGCGGAGACTTTGATTCCGGCCGTGGACAAGCTGGCCAAACAGCTTGATTCAGGGGCGGGGGAATTCTCGAGCAAGAACAGCGAAGCGTTAAAGTTGCTGATCAACGCCGGGCAGGAGCAGGATCAGCAGAAGCGCTTCGATCTTCTAAAGAAAGCGATTGATACGGATCAGAATTTTGGCATGGCTTACTTTGTGGCACTGGAAATGGTTGCACGTCTCGGACCGGCTAACTACCAGACGCTTTTGTCACAGGCCAAGAACCACAGCGCTTCGTTCCCGCCGTATGATCGGGCGCGCTTTCAATTGCTCGATGTGCAGCTGGAACGAGCGCCGATGGCGCAGCGGACGGCGGCGGCAGAGGGGCTTCTGAAGCTGGCGCCGAACGACATTGATGCGCTGACGATGATTTCAGGGATTCGTTTTCTAAACGGCGACGCCAATGGCGGCACGGAAGCTTTGAATAAGGCGATCCAATTGAATCCGCAGAACGCGAATTTGAAAGCGCAGCTGGCAGAAGGACTGGTGCAAAGCAGGCGCTTTGCGGAGGCCGAGCAAGTGCTGGCGAAGTTCGACAAAAATCCGGCGGCGCTGGCGGAATTGGCGACGACGATTCTGCTTGAAGGCGATGTGAAACGCGCTACGGATACGGCTGAGAAATTTATCGCGACGGTGCCGAACCCCGATTACCAAGCGATTTTGCGAGCCACCTGGATTGAGCTTTCGGGTGACCGAACGAAGGCACTGGCGCTCGCGGAGGGCACAAAATTCACGGTTCCGCAAATTCGCGGCATGGCGTTGAGCGAGGCGACTGTTTGGCGGCTCATGAACAAGGATTTCGTGGGCGCCAGGAAGACTGCGGATCTGGCCGTGCAATCGGATAATCACCCCACAGCGATTACGGTTGTTTCTTCGCTGCTGGTGAGTGGCGACCAAACGCCGGAGGAGTGGCGCAAGAAAGTGGAAGGTTCGCCCATCAACCCGGCCATGAAACAGCCGATCCTCGCCTATGGGTTTTTTCTCAACGGGCATTACAACGAAGCCGTAGCGGAGTGGCGCAAGGCGTATGAGGCGAGTGAGGGGACAGATTTGCGCGTGCGGACGATGCTGGCGGCTTCGTTAGACAGGGCCGGGAACACAGCGCAAGCGCAGAAGATCAAGGTGCAGCCGTTTCTAATCCGAGACTTCGCCGATGTTTATGGAGCGGTGGCGTTTTCCGAGATGAGAAAGTTGACAGGGCTGGTGCACTAAGGCGCTAAGGCCCGCAACGTCACTTCCCGGGATGCTTCGTTCTCGCGTTCACTCCTGACGCCGTCGCGATCCAAGAAGCCAAACCAGTACGACTAGAAGCGTGATCGCCGCCGATTGCGCTACAGGAAAAAACATTTCGTGGACTGACCATGGCTTCCAACAGATGAGGAATATCATTCCCAACAGCGCCCACGCCGCATAAAGCCGGGTTCGCGGCACAAGCATTGCCGCTCCTGCCAAAAGTTCCACTACTCCTGAACCGAAAAACACCCAACGCGGTTGGCCGGCCTGTGCGTAGTACTCCGCGAACCTGGAAAAATCGAACAATTTCAACACGCCGGCCGAACCTAAGAACAGACCCAGCACGATTCCGATCACGTGGGGGGCGGTCCCTCCCATACTCTTGCTCGTCTTAGCGGACCCGGCATGCACCCGCTCAGACATCATTCCCGGATTACTCATGGATTCTCCTCGGAACGCCCTGACGAATTGGCGGGACGTTCAGTCAACAGTAGTATAGCTGATAGATACTCCAGTGTGTCAAGTATCAAGAGTACATAAAATCGATATCATTGCCGATACAATAAAAGACATGAAGGGCCACCGCTCTCGAAGACCTGCGCCAAAGAGGGGACCCATATCCAAAACGGATCCAGGGAGAGAAGCGTGGACACTGCTCTTGCGCCTGCTGAGAGCGGATCAAGGCGCTTTGCTCAACGTTTGGGCGGAATTTGACCTTTCGTCCGCCCAGGGCGACCTTCTTTGCTCACTGGAACCTGGCCAGGCCGTAACGATGGTGTCGTTGGCAAGAGTGCTGCACTGCCACGACTCAAACGTAACGGGGTTAATTGACAGACTCGAGCGACGCGGGTTGCTTGAGCGCCGAGGCGATCCGAAAGATCGGCGCGTGAAATTGATCGCCTTGACGAAGGATGGAGAGAAGTTCCGCGATCGATTGCTTGACCGGCTCTTCGACCCGCTACCCTTCATTGACGCGCTGACGCTTTCAGACAAAACGACACTTCGCGATATCCTGCGCAGGGCCTCCGAGACCAGAATAGCTTCGGCCAGTTAACGCAAAAGCCTTGCAGCGAGCAGCGAAAAGAAGAGCGCCTAACGTAAGCGCTTTCATTCTGCCCTCGCGTGATATAACTCATAGGATGCGCTGTGGCTCTGATCCGCGGCGTTTGCGGTCCTAGTGAGACTCGACACACAAAATGCACCCTTTTATCGCGCTCTTCCTTTTTCAAGCCAGCAAGAAACTTGTATCGCTTAGCGCTATCGACATTGTCATCATCGCTCTCTACTTTTTGATGGTTCTGGGCATTGGCTATTACCTGAAGAATTACACCAAAACCGGTGAGGAATTTTTCATGGCCGGCCGGGATATGAGCGCCTGGATTGCTGGACTCAGCTTTGTGGCCGCCAATTTGGGTGCACTGGAACTGATGGGCTGGGCGGGGTCGGCCTATCAATACGGCATTCTGGCCGCGCATTGGTATTGGATTGGCGCGATTCCGGCCATGCTGTTCCTGGCCATTGTGATGATGCCGTTTTATTACATTTCTAAGACACACTCGGTGCCGGGCTATCTCAAGCTGCGGTTCGGTGAATCGTCGCGTTTGCTGGCCGCTGTCTCTTTCGGGTTCATGACGGTGCTGATGAGCGGCATCAATATGTTCTCAATGGCAAAGGTGATGCAGATTGTTCTGGGTTGGGATCTGAATTTCAGCATTTGGATCTCGTCGTTAACGGTGGCGGGCTATGTGTTCTTCGGCGGATTGCTTTCAGCCATTTTCAATGAAGTGCTGCAGTTCTTTCTGATCTGGTTAGGCGCGCTGGTGGTGACTATTTTGGGCCTGTATGAAACCGGCGGGTGGAGCGGCGTGGTGCATCGCATTCACGAACGCAGCATGCCGGGGCAGGATTACACGCACATGTGGTCAGGCCTGGGGTCGTTCAGTGACAATCCGATGGGCATTCACTGGACTGGTATTGTGCTGGGACTGGGTTTCGTGATTTCGTTCGGCTATTGGACGACTGACTTTCTGGTTGTGCAGCGCGTGCTTGCGGCGAAAGATTTGCGAAGCGCGAAGATGGCGCCGATTATTGGCGCGGCGTTCAAGATGGCGGTGCCGCTGATAGTGATTTTGCCGGGGCTGTTGGGGCTGGCCGTGCTGCCGGAGAAATTGGTGGCGGAATCGGCGCAAGCGGCGAACCCTGGCGCGCACACTTTTAATGATGTTCTGCCGCTGATGCTGGCGCGTTACTGTGGGCCGGGTTTGCTGGGTTTGGGTATTACGGCACTGATTGCGGGGTTCATGTCGGGCATGGCGGGGAACGTGAGCGCCTTCACCACGGTCTGGACCTATGACATCTACC
>PMSX01000241.1 GCA_003167495.1 Bryobacterales bacterium
AATCGTTTCCGATTTGGCTGCCAACGGTTATCGTTTCTCAGTTTTGATCAATGGAATCGTCGACAGCGCCCCATTCCAGCTCGGACGCGCCGACGGAGGAAATATTACAGAATGATTCTTACCCAAAAACACCTCTCACGCCGTGGTCTGTTGCGCGGAATCGGCACCGCCGTTGCCCTTCCCGTTCTTGATGCCATGTTCCCAGCATTGAGTTCGGCTTCTAAAACCGCTGCGCGCGTTGCGCCAAACCGTATGGTTTTCGTCTATGTCCCGAATGGCATCGACATGCGCAACTGGCGCCCTACGACCGTCGGCAGCGCGTTCGATCTTCCCAAGATTCTGTCTCCCCTTGCCCCCGTGCGTGAAAACTTACTCGTTTTCAGCGGTCTCAAAGATCACAATGGCGACGCGTTGGGCGATGGTCCAGGCGATCACGCTCGTGCCGCGGCCAGTTTTCTGACCGGCGTCCACCCGCGCAAGACCGCCGGATCGGATATTTCAGTGGGCATCTCCGTCGATCAGGTCGCCGCGCAAAAGATCGGCTCCGCTACCCGCCTCGCCTCTCTCGAACTCGGTTGCGAAGACGGCCACCTCGCCGGCAACTGCGATTCCGGTTACGCTTGCGCCTACGTTAATAGCATTTCTTGGCGCACTCCCACCGTTCCCAATCCTCCGGAAATCAATCCCCGCGCCGTGTTTGAACGTCTCTTCGGCAGCGAAGAAGATGCCGCCGATCCAGCCGCCCGTGCACGCAACGCCCGTCTCGATCAAAGCATTCTTGACGTAGTCTCCGACGACACCAAGCGTTTGCAGCGCGACCTTGGGCCAACAGACCGCCGCAAGCTCGACGAATATCTCACCGCCGTCCGCGAAGTGGAACGCCAGGTGCAAGTCGGCGAAAAGCAGGCGGAAGAAAACGCCGTGGCAACGCCGAACATGCCTAAGCCCGAAGGCATACCGCTCGAATTCGCCGAACATGCGCAACTCATGTTCAACCTGATGACCATCGCCTTGCAATCGGACGTCACCCGCATCTCTACCTTCATGATGGCTCGCGAAGGCAGCAACCGTTCTTACCGCGAGATCGGCGTGCCTGAAGGACATCACGGCCTCTCGCATCATCGCAACGACCCCGCTCTAATGGACAAAGTTGCTGCGATTAACCACCATCACATGGAGCAGTTCGCCACCTTCTTGCAGAAGATGAAAGCTACGCCCGATGGCGACGGCTCTTTGCTCGATCACACTATGATCGTATACGGCAGCGGCATTAGCGATGGCAACAAGCACAATCACGACGATCTCCCCGTCTTGCTAGCCGGCGGTAGCCGCGCGTTCAAAACAGGCCGCCATGTGAAGCTTTCGGATAGCATTCCGGTGGCGAATCTCTACTTGAGCATGCTCGATACCATGGGAGTGCCCACTGATAAGCTCGGCGATAGCCAAGGCCGCCTGAACTATCTCGCAGACCTTTCCTGATGAACAAGCTCGCGCTCTTTTTACTCTTTGCCTCTGTAGCACTCGCTCAGTCTCATCCACTTGAGCAACTGATTGAAACTGCTCGCCAAGGTCCGGCTGCTCCGGGCCTATCCGATCTCGTCGGCAAGATACTCTCGGCGCATGGTGGCGTCGCTGTCTGGGGGCAGGATTATCTCTTCGTCTCCGATCTCACCGTCGGACCCAAGAATGAGCCCGTCAGCGCTACTTCTGCCGGCGTATCCATCGATATGCAACCCGCCCTCGCCCTGGAGAAAATTCCGGGCTCAACGCTCTGGATGCGTCTCGTTAAAATGCGCACCGGCGTCACGCATGCCTACCAATACGTCGCCGATGGCAAGCCCGTTGGCAACCGTACCGACGTCTCGGGCTACAATCCGGATTCCTATCCGCACCCAGGCATTCCGAAAGGAAAACTGAGCGACAAGCAAACCATCGTCAGCAAGATCTACGACGGGATGAAAGCCGACTATTGGTATTACGCCTCGCCCGGCGTCGATCCGAACGTTCCTGCCCCACTCATGGTTTGGCAAGACGGCCAAGGCCTCATTGCCGGTGATCTTTCCAAACTTCGGCTGTTCACTGTTACCGAAAATCTCGTCGCTCAGAAACTCATCCCACCCATGGTTCACGTCTTGATTGCTCCAGGCTTCTCGCCCGACGGCAAGGCATTGCGTTCGATTGAGTATGACACCGTGAGCGACCGCTATGACCGTTTTTTATTGGAAGAAGTTCTGCCGGAAGTCGAAAAAGTCTACAAGCTCCGTCAAGATGGATACAGCCGCGGCCTTGCGGGCGAATCCTCCGGTGGCATCTGTTCCCTGAACGCCGCTTGGTTCATGCCCGCTAAGTTCGCGCGTGTCCACTCTACCATCGGCAGTTACACTTCCATTCAATGGCGCCCGGAAGACAAACTCGACGGCGGCAATCTGTATCCGTTCATGGTTCGCAAACTGCCGAAACGCAACATTCGTATCTGGATGAGCGATGGTGCCGACGATTTGGAAAACAATCACGGCTCCTGGCCGCTGCAGAACATCCAACTCGCGAATTCCCTCAAATTCCGCGAGTACGATTTCCACTTCCGCTTCGGCCTGGCCACGCATGATTCCGCGCAGGCGGGAATCGATTTGCCTGAATCGCTTACTTGGCTTTGGCGTGGCTACGATCCCGCGAAGACTTCCGAAGAATTCACCATCGACGCGGCGGAAAAAGACAAGCCTTACTATCGCGTCACCATCACCAACCGCGACGCCTGGTAATTACGCCTTGCCGTTGAACGGATTCTTGATAGTCAAAACGTCCTCTATTACCTGGCCGTCATTCATGTCTTCTGAATAAAGCGTGACTGTCTTGGCTGCAAGAGCTGCGGCGATGATCAGCGAATCGTAAATCCGGTAGCCATAACGTTCTGCAATCTTCAACGCTACGTCGTGTGTATCCACGGTTAACGAACCAATCGAGGGGCACAGCGTTCTCACGGCAACCAAGGCCTCGGACACGTCCTCACAACTCAGGTTCAGTTTGCGCCTTAGTATCGAAGTAAGCTCGTTTAACACCTGGACACTAATGATTCCGCCGGTGATTAACAGGATCCTCGCAACTTCGCTGCGAGGATCGTCTTGACTGAACGCATAGACCAGAATGTTCGTGTCGAAGAACGGCTTAACGCTCATTCATTTCTTCACGATCAAACTTAAAACCCGCGGGCAGCGGCCGCGCCAATCGGCGGATCGTTTCCAGCGCCTTCTCACGGCTGTGATCTCGCGCCACGATGAATTCACGGGGTCCAGCGATGCCAATTTCAATTTCATCGCCTTCTTTCAGTTCCAGGGCTTCCACAACTGTTGCGGGAAGGCGCACTGCCAAGCTATTGCCCCACCTCGAAACATTCATGGCTCTACAATACCACAGTATATCCTCCCTTTCAAGCCCTTCCTCCCACATTTTCCGTAAAAGCAAACGCTATTATGCTTTTGTTATGCCCCACGCCCTTGAATCGCTCACAATAGCGCCCCTTACCGTGCTCCACGAGGAAGAACGCCTGTTCCAATCGTCCGTTCGGCAATTTGCCAAAGAACGCTTAGCGCCCCACGTCCGCTCCATGGACGAAGAAGGTCGTTTCCGCAAAGATCTTTTGCATGAAATGTTCCAGCTCGGCCTCATGGGTATCGACATCAAAGAGGAGTACGGTGGGCAGGGCGGGTCGTTCTTTCAATCTATTCTCGCCATCGAAGAACTCGCCAAAGTAGATCCGTCGGCTTCCGTCATTGTTGATGTGCAGAACACTTTGGTCAGCAATGCGATCGAAGCCTGGGGCAACGTCGAGCAAAAGACGAATTATCTCTCGCGTCTGGCAACCCAAAGCGTAGGCGCCTACGCACTCTCCGAGCCCGCCTCCGGTTCCGATGCCTTCGCCCTCACCACCAAAGCCACGCCGACCAGCGACGGCTTCGTCATTTCAGGCCGAAAACTCTGGATCACCAATGCTGCCGAGGCCGACATATTTCTTGTCTTCGCCACGGTCGATCCGGACACTGGCTATAAAGGCATCACCTGCTTTCTCCTGGAACGCGATAGCAAAGGCTTCAGCGTCGGCAAGAAGGAAGACAAACTCGGCATCCGCGCGTCATCGACCTGTGAATTGATTCTGGATGATGTCGCCGTTTCGCGCAGCCACGTTATGGGCGAAATCGGCAAAGGCTACAAAATCGCCATCGAAACGCTGAACGAGGGGCGCATCGGTATCGCCGCGCAGATGCTGGGCTTAGCGGAAGGCGCATTGGAACACGCTCTGAAGCACGCCCGCGAACGCAAACAGTTCGGTAAACGAATTGGAGATTTTCAAGGCGTACAGTTTGAACTCGCCGAAATGGCGACACAAATCGAAGCCGCGCGCCTCATGGTCTACAACGCCGCCCGCCTACGCGATGCCGGCCGGCCGTTCGTGACCCAAGCCGCGATGGCGAAGTATTTCTGCTCCACCATTGCCGAAGAAGCTGCGTCCAAAGCTATCGAAGTCCTGGGCGGTGTCGGTTTCACCAAAGATTACCCGGTGGAGAAGCTGTATCGCGACGCCAAAATCGGCCGAATCTACGAAGGCACCAGCAACATCCAGCGCGTCACCATTGCCAAGGCGCTGCTCGATCCAGACCGCGGTGCTTAAACCGTTGGGAAACTCGGAACTCGGAAACTCGGGGGCAACTCGCAAACTCTGGGACGTGCTACCCGTACGCCAATTCCCGCGCGACGGCGTATCACCAACAGCGAGGGGGGTCAATTGGACTTCCATAAGGCTGAGGCTGGGTTCTCACATAGTTTCTGTCAAGAGAAGCCCAAAAAAAATGGTCGGAGGCAAGTAATGTTTTTCACGTTCACAGCCCGAGAAATTATTTCTTTCACCCCCATCCCCAATCTCATCAACCACTTACCAATCTTCACCCCACAACCCCCATTCGGCCTCCCACCCTCGCAAGCTAACTTTCAATCGAAGGAGACCATTTGATGTCACCCCGTTCTATCCGCCGCGCCGCCGAGCGCGAAGCCCTCAAAGCGGCCCGCAAAGCCGAACCCTCCGAAGCCCGCCTCGCTGCTAACCGAGCCAACGCACAACACAGTACCGGACCAAAAACTTCCCAGGGCCGCGCCGTCAGCTCTCTGAACGCCCTCAAAACCGGTCTAACCGGTGTCACCGTCCTCCTCCCCTCCGATGACGCCGACGCCTACAAATCCCATATCCTCTCCTACGAAAAACAATTCAAACCCGTCGGACCCGAAGAATGCGCCCTCGCCCAATCCATCGCCGATATTCGCTGGCGTCTCAACCGCATCCCCGCTCTCGAAATGGCACTCATCACCATCGGCCGCGACGAATTGGCCGCTCAGGATGACAATTTCAACCGCACCGACCTCGGCCCAGTCCTCGAAATGCAAATCCGCCTCGCCTACGAGAAAGACTTCCGCAATCTTCATCTTCAGGAAGCCCGTCTCGCCCGCCGCCGTGAAAAGGAAATGGTCGAACTCCGTGCCCTCCAAGCCGAACGCAAAGCACAAGAAACTGAAGAACTCATGAAAGCCGCCCGAGCCTACATCGCCGCGCGTCACTACAAAAAGCCCTTCGATTTCGCGTCCTTTGGCTTTGAATTTTCAAAAGAGCGCTTCATCACTTTCCTAGCCAGCCAAACCCCCGCAATTCAATACGAGGAGCTAACCGATTCCATGCAAGCCACCGCCTAAATCGCAATTTGAGTGCGATCCCAAAACCGAAACCATGTAGGCGACCACCTAACCGCGGTTTGAACGCAATCCCGAAACCGAGCGGGGAGCGTCAGCGACCTAGTCTGACGTTTTTTGCCCCCAAGCTCCACGGCCACCACGCCAGCCGTGAGAGAACTCTGTCCACCTTTCCCCGACGATTCCCTTTTGTTGAAAGAAAACATCAGGTAAATTGGCCGCGGCTTTCAAGCCCAAACGCATAGACATCCAATGGATCGAGTTTTCTGCCGGGCCGCCGCTTCTTGAGGCACTCAATGCCGGCAGCATAGACCTCGGACACACAGGCGACTAGCCGCCGCTTTTTGCACAAGCCGCAAATATCCCGTTTGTCTACTTTGCGGTTGTCCTCGTCGAGCCCCGACAGTTCAGCGATCCTGGTGAAGCGTGACGGAAATATTCGCGGCCAGCCGATTTGCGCGGGCGTCGCGTCGGCTTCGCCAAGGGGACGAGCGCTCACACCATGATTCTGCGTTACCTCGAAAAAAACGGTCTTTCGCTTTCTGAAATCAGTCAGATCTATCTTCCGCCTGCCGATGGCCGTGCTGCTTTGGAGGCAGGCTCGATCGATGCGTGGTCCATTTGGGACCCATATCTCGCGGTGGCGCAGGAGGGGGGCGGCTATCGCGAGTTGACCACAGGCAAAAACTACGTCGACGGCCGCGAATTTTACTTGGCGTCCCGACGAATCGTGGAAAGCCAGCCGCAACTCGTGAAAGATTTTCTAACAGAACTCGAGAGCGTGAAAGCATGGGCGAAAGAGCATTCTGCCGAGGTCAACCGTTTTCTGGCGGCGGATACCGGCATCCCGTTATCGGCAGTGGATCTCGCCGAGTCGCGGCGGCATCGCTACGAAACGCAATCCATGACTGGAGATGTTATCGCTTCGCAACAGTCTTTAGCGGATCGTTACTTCGAACTGGGTTTATTGCCGAAGAGAATTGACGTCAAAGCGGCAGTATGGGATCTGATAGAAGGAGGGGGCAAGTAATGGCGCTTAATATTTTCTGGTTCATCCCCACGCATGGCGATGGAAGATTTCTGGGAACGGCTGCGGGGGGTAGGCCTGCTACGTTCGACTATTATTCCTAGGTGGCGCGCGCCGCGGACAGCCTGGGCTACGAGGGCGTTCTGCTGCCTACCGGCCGAGGCTGCGAAGATGCTTGGGTGACGGCGGCTGGGCTCGCAGCAGTGACTCAACGGCTCAAGTTTTTAGTCGCGATTCGTCCGGGGCTCGTCAGTCCCACTCTCGCCTACCGCATGGCAAGCACTTTCGACCGGCAGACGCGCGGGCGAATTCTTGTCAACGTCGTTACCGGTGGCGATGTTGAGGAGATGCATGGCGATGGCTTATTTCTTTCGCACGACGAACGCTACGCGCAAACAGACGAGTTCCTTTCGATCTGGCGAGGGCTGGACCACGGCGAGACAGTGGACCATACTGGCGACTACTATCGGGTGCAAGTCGCTGCCAAGTACATCGATCTTTACTTGACTTGGGGCGAGCCGCCGCAACAGGTGGCGGAAAAGATCAAACGAACGCGGGAACTGGCTGCGGCAGAAGGACGGGAACTACGTTTCGGGATCAGGCTGCATGTGATTGTTCGCGATACCAATCAGGAAGCGCACGATGATGCGGAAAAGTTGATCCAGCATATTACGCCTGAGATCGCCGCACAAGGGCAAAAGGCGCTTGCCAAGTATGATTCCGATGGCCAACGGCGCATGCTGGAACTTCAGCGCGGCGGCCGTGAGGGTTTATGGTTGCGGCCGGATTTATGGGCCGGTGTTGGGCAAGTTCGTGGTGGAGCAGGGACGGCTATGGTGGGAGATGGCGCAACCGTGGCGAGTCTCATTCAGGACTACGCCGCGCTGGGTATTGACACCTTCATCCTCTCTGGCTATCCGCATCTGGAAGAGGCTTACCATTTTGCCGAACATGTCTTCCCGCGCTTATCGCTCAAGCGCCTGGCCGACCAGAGCCGGCGCGGCGAAGTGGTGGCCAATGGAGCAGTTTCCGTTTCAGATCGCGCTCATGTGTCTCGATAAGTTTGCGCACAAGGCTCCGGCTCGGAAGCCCTTACTGAGCCGTGAAGGAGCGGCAACGATACTCCAATTTACACAATTAAGCACTAGAATGGGCTGATATGACGAGGCGGGAAATACTCGCGGCCACGGTGTGCGCGACCGGATCGAGAGCCGCGGGACTTGCCTCTGGGGCGCTGGATTTGGATTTTGCATCAGCTCTTGACGCGGCAGCCGCAATCCGGAAAAAACGCGTCTCTTCGGTTGAGCTGACCGAACGCATGCTCGCACGCATCGAGCGCTATAACCCGAAGCTCGACGCCTTCGTCTACGTTACTCGGGAGCGGGCGCTCGAGGAAGCGCGCAGGGCCGACGAAGCGGTCACTCGTGGCGAAGAACTCGGCGTGTTCGAAGGAGTGCCGTTCGCAATCAAGGAGTCGTTTGCTGTCATGGGTGAGCCGGATACGTGGGGCATCCCCGAATTCAGGAATACGAAGGCCCCTGCAGACTCAGCCGCCGTCGAGCGGCTGGAAGCCGGTGGCGCAGTGCTGACCGGTGGAACGAACGTGCCGTTGAATCTGATGGATTGGCAAAGCTACAACGCAATCTACGGGACGGCAAACAATCCATGGGACGTGAGCCGCACGCCGGGCGGATCATCGGGCGGAAGTGCGGCGGCACTCGCGGCGGGGCTGACCTATCTCAGTGTCGGGAGCGATATTGGCGGCTCCCTGCGAATCCCCGCCATGTTCTGCGGAGTGTATTCGCATAAGCCCACCATCGATCTTGTGCCTACGAGAGGCCAGATCCCTGGCGGTTTCGCGGGTCTGCACGGCTTTTCGACCGGGTTGGCGGTAGCCGGGCCTATGGCGCGGAGCGCTCGAGATCTCGCGGCTGCGCTCGCCTTACTGGGCGGGCCGGATGGCTATGACAAGAAGGCTTGGAGTTGGAAGATGCCACCGCCGAGACAGCGCAGGCTGAAGGACTTCCGTGTTGGCTTTGTCATGGATGACCCTATGGCGCAACCGACCTCTGAGGTGAAGCCGATTCTCGAGCGCGCTGTGACGGCTCTCGAACGCGCGGGAGTTCAGGTTCGTCCAGGCTGGCCTTCGGGTTATGAATTGAAACAGGCCGTGTATACCGATCAGTTTCTGTTGTCGGCCTTCAACTTCACACAAGAGCCAGCCGAACAGCAGGCGCGAGAACGCAAAACGTTTGAGAAGGGCGGCTTCGCTTGGGCCGATGGAGCGCTGACTTCCTATGAGCAGTGGCAGAAGCAGCGGTTTCAGCAACTCGCCTACAGGCAGATATGGCAGCACTATTTTGAGGGAGTGGACGTTTTCTTGATGCCCGCGGCCTTTTCGGTTGCCTTCCGGCACATTCACGACGGTGACATGAACACGCGTTCGGTAGAGACTCCCGATGGCAAGCGCCCCTATATGGATTTCATGCCGTGGATCGTGACGCCTACCTTGACTGGTTGTCCGTCGACAACCGCTCCGATTGGGCCGTCGGCGACTGGCCTGCCTGTCGCGATTCAAGTGATGGGCCCATTCTGGGAAGACGCAACGCCGATCGAATTCGCGGCACTGCTGGCGGAAGAGATTGGCGGATTCGCGCCGCCGCCCGGCTATGCGGCCCTAAAGTAGGGCGCCGATTGGCAATCGGCGCTTCGCTCGAGCACAAGCTACTTCGGCCCAGTGAATTCGATAATCTTCGCCTCTGCCAAAGCGCTCAAATATTGAACCACCGGTTCAATCGCTATCGGCCCATATTCCGCCGACACTGCATCGCGAATTTCACCAACGGTCCGCTTGCCATTGACTAAGTTGAGGGTCTCGTAAGCATAAGGCTCGGCGAACTCGATTTTGTCATACCGCTCGCGGCCTAAACGAGCCAGCAACGCGTTGTCGTTTTGATTGTTTACGGGTCCAAACGGCGCGATTCGCACCGGTATTCGCCGCGCCGCCGCGTCGTCTGTCCAAGGTGAGACGGGAGCCTTTGCGCCCCGAACTTTCGCCTCCGCATCCAGCCAGCTAACGAAACTTGACGCCTGCGAAGTGACCGCACCGACTGAGGTGGATTCGCTATTGGCCGGGCCTCCGCAAAAAATTACCAGGGAGTGAAGGACCTCCGACTCGCGGCGAACGGATTGTGACAGCAGATTCCGAGACTCGTACCATGCAACGTCTGGAGACAAGTCCGAGTTATTCACCAACCTCTGCGCGATAATAAACGTCTTGGCAATCCGCCCCTCGCATTGCGCCGTGATAAAGGGAAGCAGCAACGGAAGTTGCCGGGCATCGAGATTGGCATAAACATAACCGGCGGCGGCCCCAAGAGCTGCCACCCGCCGTAACTTTGTTGCGTCTATTTGTTCAAGACTGTCGTGGTCCGTATGAATAAAGATATCCGGCCAATCCCGCAAATATAGAGACGGGACCGCAATCATCGAAGAGTCGTAATCATCGTGATCGCTACCGGCTTCAAATGGCGTGACATCTGCCATGAATTCGTTGCGTGTGCCACCGGCTGTAGTTCGCGCTTCCAAGAGCGCCTCGTCGGGCGAACCGCTTCCTTCAGCGTATTCGCTCGCGCCCGCGCGAATCTTTTCCAGAAAGGCGCTCCCAACATCTGTCACAAAGCTCGGCAGTGACCAAGGCGTCTCAGTGACGTGCATAATCGATTTATTCTTGAACGGGTCGCCACCCACCATGTCCATATGAACGTCGGCGCGCAGATCTTTCATGATTTCAGGGTGCGTTGCGAGGAAAGCCATTGTCCCTTCGTGCTCTGGTCCCCAAATGAAGCGGATGGTTCGCTTCGGCCGGGCGAGAGCGCCAGATTCGATCAGGCGGTGAAGCGTGCGCGCCACTTCGAGGATACCCACGCAGCCGCTCCCATCGTCGTTCGCGCCCGGCCGCTCATGATCCAGGTGGCAGCTGAAAACAACCTGTCCCGCCAAGGGATCCGTGCCCGAGATCGTTGCCGTGTCTACAGTCCAATGCCCCGGTCCGACCGTCGCCTGTACCTCCGCTTTCAAGACAATATCCTCATGCGCGGCGAGCCGCATTCGCAAGAAATCTGCTGTCTGGCGAGAGATCATAAAGGCGAACCCCTTTGCTTGGCGCGCGTCCAAATGTCCCCACCGCACTAATGTCGGATCGAGACCTGACCACGCCGATGCTTGATTCGGCATGTCGCTCACAATGCCGGCGGCTCCATGTTCTGCGATCGCCAATTGTTGTACTCGGGTTAAAAGCCCATCTGCCAGCACAATCTTCGCTTGCACATCCTTTCCTATGTAGTCCCTGGCGTTCGTTCCATCTCCCACGTCGACGAGCGAGGCCTCTACCGATGCGGTATGGCTGTAGTCAGCAAGCCTGATTGGATCCGTTTTCGCGTCTCCTAGCAGCTGATGGTGTGGTCGAACCTCCCACAATTCACCGGCTTGGACGCTCCAAGCTAAATAGGACCGCATGAGGCCATATGTGCGAATACCATCAATCGGAAACGCCTCGCTGTGGGCATCGTCAAGACCGTATTCATGGGCGCGGTCCACGATAAATTGTGCTGCTTGCTCAAAAGCGGGTGTGCCTGGGACCCGATGAAGAGCGGTCAGGTAGCGAAGATTCTCATAGGCTGCGGCGCCGCTGGTTTCTGCACTGAGCGATCTCCATTGGGAAGATGACAGGAAAGGCTCCTGCGCAGTTGCGCTCAAGCACAGAAAACAGAGGAACAGCGAGCAACTAGCCTGCATTTGGTCAAGGATTATAGCAGCTCAAATACTCGGCCGATCCGGCTTAATGTTGTTCCTTCTAATTCAGTGTGAAAGCGAAGAGCGTATCGCCCGCCGCAACGAGAATTTGCTGCCTGCCGTCCACCATATATGTAATGGGACCGGCGCTCGGGATACCGGTCAGGCCCGCGTGCCACAAGATCTTACCGGTGGACGGTTCGAAAGCGATGAGGTAATTCAGATTGCTGGTGAACAAAAGCTTTCCGGCCGTGGACAAGTTTGATACGACACCACCGCCGCTGGGCCAATCGTGCCGCCAGACGGTTTTGCCCGTTTTGTAATCGATGGCGAGCAACGCGCCGCCATCGCCGCCAACCATGTTATCGAGACCACCCCAGCCTTCCGGACGTTCGTCGATATCGGTGAGGTAGAACATGCTGAAGGTCCGGCTGGAGCCAACATAGAGCAAACCGGTTTCAGGATTGAAACTGGGCGCGGGCCAATTGGTGGCGCCGTTGGACGATGGCGAAACCAGCACGCCATCGGTGGCCGGATATTTCGCGGGATCAGGAATCGGCTGACCATTGGCATTCAAGCCTTTCGCCCAATTCAACGTGTCGATAAGGGGCGTGGTGACAAGGTGCTTGCCGTTGGTACGGTCCAGCAGAAAATAGTAGCCGTTCCGGCTGGCTTGCGCGAGCAATTTTCGTGGCTGCCCATCGATGACGCCGTCGATCAGTACCGGCGTTTCGGCCGCATCCCAATCGTGAACGTCATGCGGCGAGACTTGGTAGTACCAAACAAGCTTGCCGGTATCGGGGTTGATGGCGACGATCGAGCAGGTGTAGAGATTGTCGCCCTTTCGACTCTTTTCGGCCATTACCGGATTCGGATTGCCTGTGCCCACATAGTAAAGATTTAGATCCGGGTCGTAGGTGCCAGGCATCCAAGGCTGGCCGGTGCCATGCGCGGACGCGTATTCATCGGGCCAAGTCTCAATGCCCGGCTCACCCTTGCGCGGCGTGGTGAAAAACTTCCATTGCAGCGCGCCAGTTTCCGGATCGCGCGATTGAACGAACCCGGGGTTGTCGAGGTGATCACCGCCAATGCCTAGAATGACGTGATTGCGAATGACCACGGGCGCAACGGTGGATGTGTAGTCGAGCTTAGGATCGGCGATCTCTACCTTCCAGCGTTCCTTGCCGGTGCGGGCATCGAGGCTGACGAGGTGGCTGTCGGGTGTTTCAAAGAACAGCCAATTTTCATACATGCCCACGCCGCGATTGCCAATGGTGCTGCCGGTATTGGGCGGATAGGTGTAATGCCAGAGTTCGCGGCCGCTGCGGACGTCGGCGGCCCACACGTTGTTGGGCGCGGTGAAATAGAGAACGCCATTTACCAGCAGGGGCGTGGACTTAATGGTGATGCCATTGGCACTGCTGCTGGTGAAACGCGCGGCCCAGAGGAGCGACAAACTTTGAACATTGGACGAGTTAATCTGACTCAAAGGACTGAAGCGGCGGCCGGAGTAATCGCCGTTATAAGTCGGCCAGACGTTGGGCGGCTGATGGAGCAATGCAGCGGGATCCAGACCCTGCGCACAAAGGACGACGGGAAGCGCCAGGAGAAAGAAGAGGAATCGGCGTAAATTCATTTGAGCGTCACCAGGTAGGCCGTGATGTTGTGAATGTCGGCGTCGCTGTAACGGCGAAGCAGATCGGTATGCGCTTTGAGCGGATCGTGCACTTCAACCTTAGGTGTGTCGGCCTCGCGGGTGAAGGAGTGGAACTGGCCGGAGGAATCGCGGAGCGAGACAGTGAAATCATCGATATGATCGAGAGTGCCCGAAAACGATTCTCCGCTGGGCAGAGTAACTTTAACGGTCGGCAAAGTGTTGCTAGCGGCAGTGGTCCCTCCGCGTCTGGAGTTGCTGCGGGGTTGAAGCCAGCGCGCTTGTAAGGAGAAAGGTTCGTACTTTTTGCCAATGCCTGCCAGATCTCCGGTTGTAGAGTGGCAGGTGCTGCATTGGCCTGCGCCGTTAAAGTAAGCCTCCCCTTTGCCGGCGTCGCCAGTAACAACGTTGCCGTACGTATACGTGCCGCGATGGCCGGCCGAATAGGTGCGGACGTGGAGCCAGGCGACGACATCGGCAATCTGCGCTTCGCTCAGCGGCAGCTTCGGCATGCCTTTGTCGGCGCGGCCTTCGCGAATCACGGGCGCGATGAGGATGCCTTTTTCGTCATCGAGAACGAGAACCGAGCGGATGAGATCTGGCGCACCGGGCCCGCCCTTTCCGGCCGCGCCGTGGCAGCCGGCGCAGTAGGTGGCGAACACTTTGCCCCCGCGCTCGAAGGCGGCAGGATCTTGGCCCGAGCCGGATATCGCGGCGGCGCTTACGCCCGCGTTCGCGGTGGCGGGCGCGGGCGTGTTTAGGTTGACGCGGGGCTCTTGGCCGTATAGGTACGCCGCCGCGGCGAAGGCGGAAGCTAAAAGCCAGTGAATCAGTTTGGAACGACGCATGTTTCTCTTGAGATAAAAACTGAATCTTCAGTTTATTCTCCCTCAAATGGCCGGGAAACCGAAATAAGATGCTTACTGCGGTTTAATCAAACGGCCCAGAAAGAGAATCACCCCGCTACGCGTGTCGCGGATTAAGAAAAGGAACGGGTGATCAGCGCGGAAAACCACTGGCGGTTCCATCCGCCGGGCTACCAGTGCGCGGATCGTAATCCCGGTAGCCGCGGTCGCTTCCGTTCCCTGTTCCGACACATCGACGAACGCCTTGTGGAACACGTTCCCCACCACTAGATTCCTGTGCGCGTCTATCCCTGAGAAATTCGCTTGCCGTGCGAAAGCCGATGACATACCCATCTTTGAGAGCGTCTTGCTTAACGAAAAGCTCGCATCCAAGTGAAACTTTGGCAAGCTCACCTGCACGTTTTTATGAGTTAGCGCGCCCAGCCACCCTGTCAGGTTCTCCACCGTTAGCGACCTCTCAAGATCCGCCAGACTCGTCCCCGCTTTCGGAAGCAGAACATCGAAGGCGATTCCGGTGCCGGCATAGTTCATTTCGAGAATCTGCGCCGCTGCCGTTTCACTATAGCCCGTATAAAACGTCTGGTTCATGAAGTCGGTCTGCGTGATGCCGCCCGCCGCTAGCATAAATGGTGCGGGCTTAGTGCTCGTCGGCACAAACGTGTTCTGCCATTTGCCGTAGAAGTAGATGGCGCTTGTGAGCACCAGACGTGTGCTCGCATCCACTGAGCCGGGCGGCAGCAGGTCTTTGATCTTTTCTTTCGTTTGTTCTTCGGTCCAGGAATTGATCCGCGATCTCGCACCCTCCGGATCCTTGATAAAGTCCAGCGGAGTGAGCCGCGCGTGATAGGCCTTGGTTAGCGTATCGTCAAAGGCCGCCTCAATCGCAAACCCTTTCTGCACCCAAAGCCCGTTCGCAGTTTGCAGCTTGTTGTCTCCGGTGTTGCAGGCTGTATTGAGATTCGCGAGGAACGATCCTAGCGCCGCATCGTAATTGGGATCGGCATGAACGTGAAGAACAGATTCCATCTCTTTAGCCGTCTCGCCGCGGGCACCAGTCAGAAGCATCGATAGCGCCGTCGCGATGTTGAACGGTGAAAGCATCAGGTTGCCGTCGCTTGCCGCCAGTTGCTTGTAGATATCCGTGGTGAAAGCGTTCATCGCCGGCGGAATCGGAGAATCAGCAGCCGGCACAACCGCACCAGCCAACAGGAGCAACGCAAGAAGTTTCATGGCACCTCATGACAGGTAAGCCCGCCAGTTCGATCATACCCATGAATCGCGCTTCGTGAACTTTTCGACTGGTCGGTAGGTTGGCGAGTCGGCGTTTCACGCTGCGTCCTTGCACAGCAGC
This sequence comes from Bryobacterales bacterium, assembly GCA_003167495.1. Taxonomy (GTDB): domain Bacteria; phylum Acidobacteriota; class Terriglobia; order Bryobacterales; family Bryobacteraceae; genus Bog-105. The sequence continues at coordinate 15,423 of PMSX01000241.1, forward strand.
GTCCTCCCGTTGAGCTGAACTGCGGTCGACGCGTATTTCTCGAATGCCTGACATTATGGTATCCTCAAGCTCCAAATGAGGCTACCCGTCCTTTTCTCCATCTGTCTTCTAGCCCCTGGCCAAACCAAAGCTCCGCCTACACCGGCTGACTACGGCCAATGGGAGACGCTCGTATCCAATACACATTTCGGCGATGGTTTATCGCCCGACGGGAAGTGGCTCGCTTATGTAATTGATCGATCGAACGGCAGTGACGAACTGCGCTTCGCTAACGTCGCGACAGGCACACAGAAAGTCATCGCTTTCGGCATGCAGGCGGCTTTCTCGCCTAACTCACTTTGGGCGGCCTACACCATCGGCTATTCGGAAGCTCAGCAAGACAAGTTTCGCAAAGATAAAAAGCCCATCCACAATAAACTCGGGTTGCTTAACCTGACAACAGGCGAACAAACCGTTGTAGACGAGATCGAGTCTTTTGCATTCAGTCCCACCGGCACTTTCCTCGCCATGCGGCGTTACGCTCCCGAGAAGAAAGATCCAGCAGCCCCCGTAATTCCGCCCGATGAGGAACCGCCTTCGGCTGGCGCCACTTTGATCGTTCGCCAACTTGCCACCAGCCGGGATACAACTTTCGGCAACGTCTCTGAGTTCGCCTGGCAGGATCTTCGCCTGCATGGTCACCTTTTAGCCATGGCAATTAATGCCGCGAGTTCGGCAGATGAGAAAACCGGTAATGGCGTTCAGTTGTTTGATTCCGAGACGGGCAGTCTTAGATTGCTCGACTCCGCCTCCTCCGACTACAGCAGCCTCTCGTGGCGCAAAGACAGTTCCGACCTCGCGTTCCTCCGCTCGAAAAGCGACGACAAGCACCAAGGCCCAATCAGCATTGCGCTAGCGTGGTGCCACCTCGGCGAACCGGCGGAGTCCAACTACCGCTACGATCCCGCGAGCGACGCAAAATTCCCTCCGGGCATGCGCACCGTCCCTTATCGCAAGCTGACTTGGTCCGATAACGGCAAGATTGTGTTCCTCGGTATGGCGCAATGGGTTGAGAAACCACCGCCGGCAAAAAAAGCGGCAACGGAAAAGGAAGCCGCGGCGGACGTCGATGAGCCTCCCGAAGTGAACGTCTGGCACTGGCACGACTTGGACGTTATGCCTAAGCAGAAACTAAACGCTCGCAACGACTCACAGCGCAACATGCTTGCCGCCTGGCATCCTGAGTCAGGTTCACTTGTCCAGCTCGGTCGCGCTATCACAGAGCAAGTCACTCCGGTCAAGCATCAGGACCTCGCGTGGCTCGCCGACTGGAAAGCCTACGCGCTCGACCGCACCATTGGCCGCCCCGCAGCGGATATCTATTTAGTCGATCTCGCCACTGGCGAGCGCCGCAAAATCCGCGACCATCTGATAGAGGATCGTTACGTTCAGGCCAGTCCCGGCGGGCGTTACCTTCTCTATTTTCAAGACGACCATTACTGGACCGTTGACACGGCTACCCACGCCATCGTGAATTTCACGAAAAACATAAAGGCGTCATTTGTTGACAGGGAGTCTGATGCCGCCATTAAGCAAAAGCCCGCGTTCGGGGTTGCCGGTTGGACCAAAGACGATTCGAGCGTTATTCTTTACGATAAGTTCGACCTCTGGCAAGTGTCGCCCGACGGCTTGCACGCTGCTCGGCTGACCGATGGCGCCGAGGACGAGACACGACATCGCTACATCCGGCTCGACCAGGATGATGAATTCATCGATACGTCCAAACCCATCTACCTAAGCCTATTTGGAATCTGGACAAAGAAATCCGGCTACGCGCGACTCGAACCAGGCGGCGGCCATGATCACCATTTGCTTTGCCTTGATAAACATGTGTTCAATCTCGCCAAGGCCAAGAATGCGGATGTGTTTTCCTACGTTTCCGAGACGTTTGAAGATTCGCCAAATATTTTTGTAGTGAGTCCACAGAAAACGGACTGGAAAGACGCTAAGCAGTTGACCAAAACAAACGAGTTCCAAAGCAAGTACGGCTGGGGCCGCTCGGAGTTGGTCGAGTATAAGAACAGCCACGGCGAGCGCCTCCAGGGCGCACTTTTCTATCCTGCCGGATACGAAGCTGGCCGCAAGTATCCCATGATCGTTTACCTTTATGAAAAGCTATCTGATCAGTTGCATGGTTACTCTCCGCTTTCCGAGCGCCGCTATTATGATGCCAGCGCGATGACAAGTCACGGCTACTTTCTTCTGATGCCCGATATTCTGTTTCGGGCGCGCGAACCCGGCGTCTCCGTTGTCGACTGTGTAACTGCGGCAGTAAAGAAAGTGCTGCAAAAGAACGTGGTCGATGAGCAAAAGATCGGAGTCATCGGTCACTCGTGGGGAGGTTTCGATACTACATACCTGGCTACCCACACCAATATTTTTGCTGCCGCCGTAGCCGGCGCGCCAATTACCGATCTTGTCAGCAACTACGGTAACCATCACTGGAGCTCCGGCATCGCCGAGACCGACCACATTGAAACTGGCCAGCAACGCATGCAGGTCCCGCTTTGGGAGGACCTCCAAGCTTACATTCGAAACTCAGCGGTATTCAATGTGCAGAACATGACGACGCCACTGCTCATCGAAGTGGGAGATAGTGACGGAACAGTGTTCTTTCATCAGGGCGTAGAGCTTTACAACATCGCCCGCCGGGCAAGGAAAGAAGTGGTCATGCTCGTCTACGCGGGGGAGGACCACGGACTGAAGAAGAAGCCGGACCAGATCGACTATCAACACCGGATCTTCGCTTGGTTCGGGCACTACTTGAAAGGCGAATCGGGTCCCACCTGGATTACTGATGGCCAAAGCTACCTGGACCGCCAGCGGGAAGTGAAAGCGCTCAAACCGCAATGATGGCGTCGCGCGTGTTTTCGAGCTGGTACGGCGTTGTCGGAAACGCCAAATGACGGGCTAACCGGATTATTCAAGAGAAGGGCAGGCCGCCACCTGTTAGGTTAAGGTTGAGAAGGTAGAATGACCCGATGGAGTCCAACTAGGGTGTATAAGGCATCGGGCGAGGTCACTCACCTGCTGATGGAACTGGAGCAGCATGAACAAGGAGCAGCGCCCAAGCTGTTCGAATTGTTGCATGTCGAACTGCGCCGGCTGGCCCAACATTTGCCCCTCATCGGAGAACTGGCCGGTCGAGCGCCAGCGCCATGACATCGGAGCAGTGGGCGGAAATCAAAGAGCGTTTTCACGAGGCTCTGGCCCAATCCGTTGAGACTCGCACCGCCTTTCTGGCCGGCCACTGTTCGAGTGAGATTGTGCGCGCCGAGGTGGAACACCTTCTTTCGCAATACAACCAGGCTGGCAGCTTCTTGAGCCAGACTGCGACAGCTTCCATCGGCGGATTTGTTGCGCCCCGGCAGCGAACGGATGACGAATTCCCGAGTTCCATTCGCTTCGAGTGTCTGAACCGGCTGGGCGCGGGAACCTTCGGCATCGTATACCGCGCGTTCGATCGGCAACGCAACGGAGTCGTCGCTCTTAAAAAGTTGATCCAGTACGACCCAGCGCAGCTACTGCGATTCAAGCACGAGTTCCGATCGTTGGTTGGTCTGATTCACCCGAACTTGGTCCAGTTATACGAATTGTTTGGCGAGCAACGTCAGTGGTTTTTCACCATGGAGCTGATTGACGGAGTGGATTTCGTCTCTTACGTGCGGACGAGCAGCGCCGACGTCAACTGGGACAGGCTGCGCGCCGCGCTCGGCGACCTGGCAAATGGCGTTCAAGATTTGCATTCGATGGGCCGTTTACACCGCGATTTAAAGCCCCCGAACGTCTTGGTCACCCCACAGGGCCGAGTCGTCATTCTTGATTTTGGATTAGTGAAAGAAATCGACGCGGAGTCAATTGAGCAGAGCTTCGCGTTCGCCGGGTCGCCTGCGTACATGGCACCGGAGCAAGGGACCCAGCGCTGCATTAGTGAAATGACGGATTGGTATGCTGTGGGCGTCATGCTCTACAAAGCAATTACCGGGCAGCTTCCTTTTAGCGGCACTTGGAAAGAGATACTTGATCGAAAGCAGAGCGAAGATTCCCCGCCCAGCAGAGTCCTCAACCCAACCGTACCAGACGATTTGGACGAAGCGTGTCGCCACCTGCTGGAGCGCGATCCGAATCTTCGTGCAAAGGGTGTGTCGATCTTGCGGGCGATGGCAAACCGCCCCGCCATCATAGCGGAGCGTAAGCAGGAAATATTTGTGGGTCGCCGGCGTGAGCTCGATCTTTTGCAACAGCGCTTCTCGGCACTCTCCTCCGGCAATCGCCAGGTTGTGCTGCTAGGAGGTCGCTCCGGTATCGGCAAGACGTCGCTCGTCCATCGGTTCTTGATCGACGTTAAACATCAGAATCCCTCCACCATTATTTTGAAGGGCCGCTGCCGCGAATATGAGTCGGTGCCTTACAAAGCCTTGGATTCTATAGCGGACGAACTTGTGCGGTATTTGCAGTTTGTTCCCGAGCCAGTGGCCATGGCCGTCCTGCCGCGGCATCCTGAATTACTCAGACTCCTGTTCCCAGTGTTCGGACAGCTGGAGAACTTACACCCGCCCTCTGCTGGGGGCGCCGCCGATTTAGATGAACAGCAAATGCGCCGCCGAGCCTTTGAGGCGCTTTGCGAACTGCTTGGCCGAATGTCCGATCGAAATCGGATTGTCATGTGGATTGACGATCTGCAATGGGCGGATCTTGACAGCCTGGCCTTCCTTGCCGAGCTTACGCTGGCGGCGAACGCACCAACCCTGCTTCTGCTCTTATCATTTCGGAGCGAAGAGTCTGGCACAAGTGCGGCATTGGAGGGATTGCGCAAACTCCAGCCGAGGCTCAACGATGCGGATTCTTGGCTCGAGATCCCGGTTCACGGACTCTCGGAGGCGGAAGGCCGCGAGCTCTTACGGCTCCTGCAGGATCAACTCAAACCCATTAGCGCAGAGCGATCGGAGGAGATACTAACCGAGTCGGGGGGAATCCCACTGTTCTTGAGCGAGTTACTGCACTTCTCCACGGATAAAACCGCTAATGGCGTAAAGGGCAAGCTCATTACCGAGATGATTCGCCATCGGGCCAGTACGCTCTCCCTAACTGCCCGTGAATTGCTTGAGGCTCTGTCGGTGGCCGGAGAGCCCTTAAGCGGAGCAACACTCTACCGGACCGTCAACCAAACCGATGAGGATCCGGCTCGCGCCATTGGCCTCCTGCTTCAGGAACATCTCATTCGTGTGACCAGCAGCGAAGCCGGCACAAAGTTCGAACCGTTTCATGATCAGGTCCGCGAAGCGTCGTTGTCGTGGTTGTCGGCAGCCGGCCTTCGCAGTTGGCACTCTCACCTGGCCGAGGTGCTGGAGACAGAAGACCAACCCGATCCGCAGAAGCTGCTGCCGCATTATCGCGGGTCAGGCAATTTGCCGGCCACATTTGAAACTGCCATCAGCGCTGCCAAAATAGCGGAAAACGCTCTGGCTTTTGAACAAGCAGCGCAGTTTTATATGGAGGCTCTTCAAACCGGCCAGGCAGATGAAGCGGCGCAAGCGAATTTGCATCGCAAGCGTGCGGATGCGTTAGCCAAAGCCGGACGCGGCTATGAGTCGGCTCAATCCTATCTGCAGGCAGCTCGCTCTCCCGCGCGAAGCTCTATCGATGAAATGCGTCGTTTGGCCGCAGAGCAGTTGATGTGCAGCGGCTATCTTGACGAAGGCACTCACATCCTCGCGGAGTTGATGCGAACCGCCGGTATTGTATTTCCAAAGACGCCACTCGAAAGCATTCTTCGCATGACCGCCATTCGGCTTTTCATCCGAGTTCGCGGCCTACGCTGGCGGGAACGGACCGAAAACGAAATCGCACCCGAAACGCTGCGCAGGCTCGATCTCCTCTGGATTGGCGCGGAGGCTTTGGCTTCTGGAAATCCGATCTTTGGCACCTATCTCCAGGCTCGGCACATGCTGGAAGCCCTTCGTACGGGCGAACCCTTTCGATTAGCGCTTTCCCTGGGGCTAGGAACGTTCTATGAATCTGTCAAAGGGTACCCCGAATTGAAGCGGGGACGCCAACTGTTGGATTTGGCCACGGAACTAGCCACTCGCTTTAATGATCCATACCTGCTTTCGATGATCGAACTTTGCGGCGCTAGCCTTCATTTCAATTGCGGCCGGGTTGAAGCGGGCCTCCATCATTGCCGCGCGTCAACGGAGATTCTCGACAAAGTCAATCGCCGCGCAACCGCGTTTGAGTTAGGCACGAACAACCTAATACTCAGTTGGTTTCTCGGATGGGGCGGCAAAATCCGCGAGCTTTCGGAAAAACTCCCTATTATTTTGCAGGATGCCCGCTCCCGCGGTGATGTCTATTCAGACGTTGCGATTCGCACCTTCTACACTGCCCATCTTGTCGATCTCGCCGACGACGATCCGGAGCGAGCCATTGCGGAAACAACTCACGCCATTCAACAATGGCGCAAAACCCGCTACGACCTTCAGCATTTTGGCGCGACTTTTGCCATCATGGAGTGTCATCTCTACGCTGGTCGCACCGAACAAGCACGCGCTGTGCTTCTGGCCGATGCGCCAGCCATTGGGCATTCCCTGCTGTTCCGCAAAGGTCACATCGTGCGCGCCACCTTGTTCTATGCACGCGGCCGCACCGCACTGGCAGAATGGCTGCGTGACCCCGCGGCGCATCATTTGCGGGCTGAGACCGAGAAGTCTGCCGCCAAACTTACCAGTCTAAAATCTGCCTGGGGTGAAGCTTTTAACCTTCTTCTCCGCGCCGGCATTATGGCGGGAATGAAGCGTCGAAACGATGCTTTGCGGCTGCTCGAAAAGGCGGAAGAAATATTGCGTCAACAAGATCTGCGGTTGTTCGCCGCCGCAGTCTCACGCCGCCGGGGAGAATTAGAAGGCCAAGCGGGAACGGCCAAAATAGACGCGGCCGATGCCTTTATGCGCTCTGAAAACATCCTTCGACCCGACAAGATGACCTCCATGATTCTTCCTGGAAGTTGGCTTTAATTTTGTAAGGATTTGACCGCAAGCCAATTGCCGCTAAGGTTCGGTGTCACTATGCGAAAGCAGTTCAGCATGTACGTCGTCAGACTATCCGTTTTTCAGCCACACTCCCGTGAAGGTCGCGTTGTGGAAAGCATGCCGAAATCGACATCGCGCTTGGTTTGCACGCTAAGAGTTTGTGGTCGGTATGCTCCTAAAGCGAAAGGCAACCGCGGGATTACGTTGCTAGGGCCGCCGGGGAAGAGATCGTCGCTCGACGTTTAAGCTGAAACATTGTTGACGCTGCGTAGCGAGTTCTTAGCGATCTACAAAACTAAAGACAAGAGACAAAATAGACTAATCAATGAAGATCGCTACGTTTAACATCAACAACGTCACCAAGCGATTGGCGAATCTCCTGGCATGGCTTGAAAAAGCCAAGCCAGACGTTGTTTGCCTGCAAGAGTTAAAAGCCGATCAGAGCGCATTTCCCGCGCTTGCCCTTCGAGACCTTGGATATCAGGCGGTATGGCGGGGCGAGCGGTCTTGGAACGGCGTGGCGATTTTGGCGAGAGACCGTGAACCGGTGGTGACCCGCGAATGCCTGCCTGGCGATGCTGACGATTGCCAGGCGCGTTATATCGAGGCAGCGGTCAACGGAGTCTTGATCGCTTCGATCTACCTCCCAAATGGCAACCCGCAACCCGGCCCAAAGTTCAATTACAAGTTGGCTTGGTTCGAACGCTTGACCAAACATGCTGCGGAAGTGATGGCGGCCGGTGTGCCGGTCATATTGGCAGGTGATTACAATGTCGTGCCGACGACACAGGATATCTATCCGACGCGATCCTTAGATAACAACGCTTTGATCCAACCTGCCAGCCGTCAGGCCTTTGCGCGATTGCTGACGCAAGGGTGGACCGATGCACTGAGGAAGCTGCAGCCGGAGGGGCCGCTCTGGACGTTTTGGGATTACAAGCGCGAGCGGTGGCCGGCTGACAAAGGAATGCGGCTCGATCACTTTCTGCTCTCGCCGCCGTTGGCGGAACGACTTATCGGCGGCGGTGTGGACCGATGGGTACGGGGCGAGGAGAACGCTAGCGACCATGCGCCCGCGTGGATCGTGCTAGATCTTCCAGAGAAACACGATAAATTGGGCGTCGCATGAAAAAGTTTATCAACCGGCCGGAAAATGTCGTTGAAGAGATGCTGCAAGGGTTCGTAGTACTTCACCCCGGCTTGGCCCGTTTGCCCGGATTCAAGGTAATAGTCCGCGCCGATGCAGATACTGCCCGCGACAGGCAGGTCGCGGTCCTTTCCGGCGGAGGAAGCGGTCATGAGCCCGCACATGCGGGTTATGTTGGGGCTGGTATGTTAAGTGCCGCTGTGGCCGGAGAAGTCTTCACTTCACCAAGTAGCGATTCGGTTTTCGCCGCCATCAAAGCGGTTTCGGGAAAGCGCGGAGCACTGCTGGTGGTCAAGAACTACACTGGCGACCGATTGAACTTTGGCCTGGCGGCTGAGATGGCCCGCGCTGAAGGCATTACGGTCGAAATCGTCATCGTGGACGATGACGTTGCCCTGAAAGGAAGAGTTCAGGCAACGGGTGCACGCGGTCTCGCGGGTACTGTTTTCATTCACAAGCTGGTGGGCGCCGCCGCTTCAGAGGGCCGGAGTCTTGCCGACGTTGCCGCAATCGGCAAGGCCGCTGTTGAATCGCTGGCAACAATGGGCGTTTCGTTTTCGGCTGGAACCGCTCCAGCCGTCGGAAAGCCCAGCTTCGAACTTGGCGAACACGAGATGGAACTGGGCCTCGGTATTCACGGCGAACCGGGTGTGCAGCGGACTGAGATCGAGCCTGCGGACCTTCTCACAGATACTCTGTTGACCGGAATTCTGAAAGAAGAACGTTTCGGCGGGAAACGAGTGGCGGTGTTGGTGAACAACTTAGGCGCTACCACGGAAATGGAACTTGCCATCGTGGGCAGCCATGCGGTTTCCTTTCTTGAAGAAAAGGGATTCACCGTCGAACGGATCTATGCCGGAACATTCCTCTCATCGCTTGATATGGCAGGAATCTCGATCTCTGTCTTGGGCGTGACGGATGAGTGGGTGCGCTGGCTGGACGCAGAGACAACAGCTCCCGCATGGCCGAACGTTTCGAAGCGCTCGCCGGTCAGAATACAAGGGAGAATCGCGCCGGACGTCAAAATAGAAGTAAGTTCGGGCGCACCCAAGGAAGCTGAATCGGAGGTAGGCAGAAGAACCAGGCGGGCGATCGAGGCCGCATGCCAGGCCCTAATTAAAGCCGGACCGGAACTGACTGAGCTTGACCGCATCACGGGTGATGGCGACTTGGGCACCAGCATGGAGCGCGCGGCTCGCGCCGTGCTGGCCGCGTTGGATTCCTATCCATTGAACAACGTTCCCGCCACGCTCAAGGCAATTGCTCACACTCTTCGGCGCGAATTGGGCGGATCGTCAGGGCCGCTCTACGGAATACTTTTTCTGCGTTGTGGCAGCACTCTGGAAGCGGCGGGGACGATAGGAATGGAACAGTGGGTTGACGCGATTCAAGAAGGCAGTAACGCGATCAGTGAGTTGGGGGGAGCGAAGCCGGGTGACCGCACTATGTTGGATGCATTACAGCCATTTGTGTTGGCCCTAAAGAATGATGTCGGTGAGAAGTCATCATCTGAAGCGTTCGGCCTCGCGGTCGCCGCAGCTGAGCGCGGCGCCGCAGCCACTTCACAAATGAAACCCCGTCTGGGTCGGTCCAGTTATCTGGGCGATCGCGTGCTTGGTCATCGTGATCCAGGAGCGCAAGCAGTTACGATCTGGTTGCGTGCGGCCGCTCAAGTACTCTCTGTCACTTAAGGCGATACAGCACTTGAACGGCTTGAACTCACGCCAAAGGACAAGTAGAGCCGGCCATCCTTAGAGGTGGCCGACAAGGTTGCAAATAGTCGGGCGGGATCAGGCAACGCCCGAAGCGATGGCGTAACGCGTCATTTCGGCCGTTGAGTGGAGGCCTAGCCGGTGCATGATGGCGGCACGATGAAACTCCGCCGTACGCACGGAGATGCTCAGTTGATGGGCGATTTCTTTCGCCGTGCAACCGGTGGCGATCAGGTGCAAGACTTCGCGCTGGCGAATCGTCAGTTTTTCCTCTGACGGTTCCGGCAAGGCTTCGGGGTTTCCGGCGGATAAATCCTCGTTGAGCAAAACCTTTTCTATAGTGGAGAGCAAATCCTGGGCCGGCAAGCGCTTGGAAACGAATGCTTTGGCACCCACCTTGGCGGCCTGCTCTTTATACATGACGTCGGAGTGCATCGATAGAAATACGATCGGCAATTTGGGGTGACGCTGCAGCGCACGGCGCGCGGTGGTGAAGCCGTCGCCGCCCGGCATGCTGATATCGAGAACGGCGACGTCGGGCTCAAATTCGTCGACGGCGTCGATGAAAGACTGGCAATTGTCGACAGTATGAACGTCGAAATTCTCTTTCATCATTTGGGTGAGAGCGTCGAGAATCAGGGGGTGGTCGTCGCCCAGAAGAACTCTGGGAAGGGGGAGCGAGGGGCTTGGGGTTGTGGCCATAGGTAAAGTCATCTACGTATACCTCACTGTGAAGATGTCCGGGGAAAGGCAAAGGTATCCCCCGAATTTCTACCTACGAATTTACGTCAGGGCAACGCGCCATCATCGTGCGACGCGGTATCATACAGAATTGCCGCTGGTGAAATGAACCACGGGCAAAACACCAACAAAATATGCGCGTAGCGATTATTGGAACAGGGTACGTCGGGCTGACCACTGGAGTATGCCTGGCCTTTATGGGGCATACTGTATCGTGCCTGGACTCCGACGAAGCCAAAATCAAGGCTTTGTGGGAAGGCAAGATCCCCATTTTTGAGCCCTTTCTTGAAGAGGTTTTTCACGAGGCGTTGGTAAACCTGACCTTTACGTCTACTTACGCTGAGGCGATACCGGAGGCGGAGGTGGTGTTTATCGCCGTGGGTACGCCGCCGACGCCATCGGGCGCGCCAAACCTGGAGTTTTTGTCGCAAGCGGCGCGGAGCATTGGCCAGCATATTACCAGGGATTTTGTGGTGGTAGTGAACAAATCGACGGTGCCCATTGGAAGCGGAAACTGGGTGGATTCGTTATTACGGGAAGCCGTCGCCAGCCGGGCGGACAGGTCGGCGGTGCAATTCGCCGTGGCGTCCAATCCTGAATTTCTGCGCGAAGGCTCGGCGTTGCATGATAGTTTGTATCCGGACCGGATCGTAATCGGCGCCGATGAACCAAGAGCGCTGGAAGTGCTCTATACGCTGTACCGGCCGATTTTGGATCAGACATTTACGCCGCCGAATTTCCTGCCGCGGCCGGAAACGGTGGGCGCGGTGCCGTTGTTATCGACGGACTTGGCTTCGGCGGAGCTGATTAAGTATGCGGCGAACGCCTTCTTGGCGCTGAAGATCAGTTTCATCAACGAAATTGGATTAGTAGCCGAACGGGTTGGGGCGAATATCAGCGAGGTAGGACGCGGTATTGGTCTGGATTCGCGAATTGGGCCGCGTTTCTTGAGCGCGGGCATCGGCTGGGGCGGATCGTGTTTCGGCAAAGACACGGCGGCGTTAATTGCGACAGCCGGCGAGTATGGTCTGCACTTGCCGATTGTGGAAGCCGCCAAGAAGATCAATTCGCGACAGCGTGATCGGGTTGTGGAGAAACTGCTGAACGAATTGAAGATTTTGAAGGGCAGGACAGTCGGGTTGCTTGGTCTGGCGTTCAAGCCGAATACGGACGATTTGCGCGAGGCCCCCGCTATTGAAATAGCCCAGAAGCTCATTGACCGGGGAGTGCGGGTGAAGGCGCACGATCCAATTGCGATGGAGAAATTTGAGCAGGTGTACGGCAAAATGGGTGTTCAGCTTTGTCAAAACGCGGAGCAGGTCGTGGAAGACTGCGATGCGGTCGTGTTGGTGACGGAGTGGAATGATTACCGCGAATTGGATTGGGAAACGCTGGCGAAAAAGATGCGGGCGCCGTTAATTCTGGATGGCAGGCATACGCTGGACCGCGAGAAGTTAACGCGAGCGGGAGTGCGGTACGTCAGCCTGAGTTGAAGCGTCTTCTGAAGCGGGCTCTGTGAGGGTGGCGGATCTGGCGGGCCGGCGTCTGCTTTTGCTGCCGGCTGAGAGACGTTCCAGTGCGCTAATGGCTTCGTCCAAACGTTCTTTTTCTGCCTGTAATTCAGTGATCATTTTGTGGATGTTCATGGCAGATGGGGAGACTTCTATCGTATAAAATCAAAAAGCCCCGGGGTGTGTTTCTACCGGGGCTTTTTTATTTTAACTTAATCGGGCGACGTCCTACTCTCCCACACACTCGCGCATGCAGTACCATCGGGGCTGAGAGGCTTAACTTCCGTGTTCGGGATGGGAACGGGTGGAACCCTCTCGCTGTTATCACCCGAAACTTTGGGAACCGGGCGCTCTCTGCGCTTGGTTCGGTTTCGGAGGATTGAATAGTTATTGGCGGGCAACGACAAATTGCACCAGCGCTTGCGAAGCGCAGAATAAATTTTATGGTCAAGCCGAACGAGCTATTAGTAACAGTCAGCTCAACACATTACTGTGCTTACACATCTGTCCTATCAACGTGATCGTCTTTCACGGCTCTTCGGGGAGATCTCATCTTAGGGAAGGTTTCGTACTTATATGCATTCAGCACTTATCCTGACCAGACTTCGCTACCCAGCTGTGCCATTGCTGACAACTGGATCACAAGAGGTCTGTTCACCCTGGTCCTCTCGTACTAAGGGCAAGCCCCTTCAAATCTCCTGCGCCCACCACAGATAGGGACCGAACTGTCTCGCGACGTTCTGAACCCAGCTCACGTACCGCTTTAATGGGCGAACAGCCCAACCCTTGGGAGCTTCTACACCCCCAGGATGCGATGAACCGACATCGAGGTGCCAAACCGGAGCGTCGATAAGAACTCTTGACTCCGATCAGCC
>PMSX01000297.1 GCA_003167495.1 Bryobacterales bacterium
GCGAGACACGCCGAGAGGTACGGAGTACGCGTACAACATCGACGCGCATTTCAAAGAGAAAACGGGAACGGGCACCCGCATTGAGGGACGCCCGTGTTCGCTCCAGTTCGAAAAGCAGTAGGCAACGCGGCGAGAATTCGGCCGATTACGGGCTCCCAGCCACCAGGAGTTTTTTGGCGAAAGAGGCGCATACTTGGGTACCAAGGGGAATCGTTGCGGTTTAAGAGCCAGCGCCAATCGGGAGCGAATGGCGTCAGCATCCACACTGGCTTGCCCAGCGTTCCAGCTAAATGGGCTACCGCAGTGTCGGCGCTGATGAGCAGATCCATGCAGGAAAGGGCTGCGGCGGTTTCGGCGAAATCGGTTAAGAAAGGCGAAAGATCGCGGATGCGGTGAGCAAGTCCCTCACTTCGCAGTTCCTGAGCGGGCGATCCCACCTGTAGGCTGAAGAACTCAACATCGTTGACGTTAGTCAGTGGCAGGAACGCACGCAATGGGAGAGAACGATAGCGGTCGTTCGTGTGCTCTGGACGCCCCGCCCAAACCAAACCCACCTTGGGTCTGCCGCCGGCCAGACGCTGCGCCCAACATTCCCGAATGGCGGCCGGAATCGTGAAACAGGCTGGGGGTGGAATAGATTCGAGCTCCGTTCCAAAAATCAGCGGCAAACTCAGCAAAGGACAGTGCGTAACAAAGCCGCCGTCCGGGAGTGCTGCTGGTGTGACTTCCTGCTCCACCTGAAGCCAAGTCAAGAGCCGCTCCAGGGAAGGCGGAACCTCCAAGGCAATCCGGCCGCCAAGCTTGGCAACCAACGGCAGATATCTGGCGAATTGAATAGTGTCGCCCGCGCCCTGTTCGGCATGCAGCAGAATATGTTTCCCCTCCAGGAAACTGCCGTCCCACAAAGGCTGGATGAAGTTTCGACGCTGATCTCGCATCACCGTACTCCAGCGCCATTCGTATTCACGAAATCCTTGCCGATACTGTCCGCCCAAGAGTAGTGTCTGCGCCAAATTGCAGTGCGCCACGCCATTGTGGGGATCGAGAAGGCAGGCATGCGTGAGTACCTCTTCCGATTCGGCGAGACGACCAAGCTCGCCCAGAATATTGCCCATATTGCACAGGGCCTTCACATCGTCAGGCCGCAGTTCCCGCTGCCTCCGGCAACACGCCAGAGCTTCGTCGTGTCGGCCGAGGCGGAGGAGCGCAAGGGATCGGCTACCTAAAATGTCAAACTGCTCGCCACAAGCCGGCAAACTGAGTTCGCAGACCTTCAGCGCATCTTCTTCGCGACGTAGGTCAAGCAGTATTGAAGCGAGATTGCCAAATACATGCGGGTTGCTCGATCCGAGTACGATAGCGGCAAGGAAGTGTGGGACAGCCTCGCTTGGGTACGCCGGCATGAGCACGTGCGCGAGAGAAGCTCGGTAGGCAGCGCTGTTTGGATCGGCGTCTGCTGCTTTCCGCAGGTTGTACGCGGCCTCCTCCAGGCTGCCGGTATTTGCCTGGGCGTGGCCAAGAAGGTGCCGCGCCTCAGCATTGAACGGTGCAAAGCGCACCGCCTTATCGAGGATCACGAGGGCATTTGCGTGTTCACCATCCGCTAGGTTCCGCGACGCTTCGGCGAGAGCTTCCTCCAGCGATAGCTGGCGCAGCCGGCCGGAGCTATCGCGCACGCGAAATGCCGTCTTCACGCTAAATGAGTGGCTGAGAGTGAAGGGAATTCGCGAGACGTTTCACCTTACTTCGAGCCTCGACCGAGCAAAGGTGGGGACTGCCACAGCGCCCGGAATCAGCCCCGATGCGAAGCCGAATCCTCAACCATCGCGTGCTGGCTGTCCCCACCTTTGCGTTGCGGCGCTGCCGGACGGGCTTATTTCTTCGCCGTCGCGCAATGCTGATCGAATGCTTCCGTCAGCATCTTGGCAATCGTGCCCGCGTCCGAACTTTCAATCTGGAAACGGTGCAGCGCGAAAACCGGCTGCCCATCTCGAAAAATCGCCACTGAGGGCGACGAAGGCGGAACACCCGGCAACAATTCACGCACCCGCGCCACGGCTTCGATATCCGCGCCGGCAAAGACAGTAGCAGCCTTATCGGGCCGGTTCGGATGGTTTAGCGCCAAACCAATGGCTGGCCGCGCTTTGCCAGCCGCACAGCCGCACACGGAGTTGGTAATCATCAGAACTGTCCCGCTACCAGGAGACAGCAGACGGTTTACCTCTTCCGCGGTTCTTGCTTCTTCTACTCCGTACTGCGTCAAATCCTGACGCATGGGAACAATGAGATGCTCTGGATAACGCATGATGTGTTGATTAAGCTCCGCCCCGGCCAGTCTGGACTTTCGGTGTCGCCAAGTAACCGGAAATCGCGTCTTTCTTTACCGAATTGATTACGATTTCATAAGGCTGGCGCGCCTTCGACGTATAAAACTGAATGGGCTCGTTGACCGTCCGGTCCTTCTTCTCGACCGTCTTGTCGTCCGCCGTGATCTCAATCGTGAAGCGGTTTTTCTTCGGATCCGCCTTCTTCAATTCGATGGAGACATCTGCTACTCGCGTAAACTGCTTGTTCTTGTTGATCGTGAATTCCGCATAGTTGCGTTCGCCTAATTCGCGAAGCGCTTTCAATTCAGTGGCATTTGTGGCGATCAGACTCGAATGGTTGTCAAGCTCGCCCGTCGCGCGCTTTAAGTTCGAAATGGTCTGCTCAAGCTGGCTCTTGGTGGTGCCCAGATCCGTCTTCACCGTGCCCACGTCCGTAGTTACCGAAGCCAGTTGGGTTGTTGCGGTATCGGCTGTCGCTTTCACCTGTGAAATAGCCGCTTCCTCGGCCTTTTGCTCGTCTGCAACCTTCGCCTGCAACGCTTCTACCTTGCGCTGTGCATCAACCCTTGCTTGCCCGACAAGGGCGTTGGCTTGCATCTGTTGCTGATGCAATTGTGATTGCAATGTTTCGACTGTGCGCTTTGAAGCTTGGACTTGCTCGTTGGAATCGACCTTCATCCGATCAATGGCCGCGTTGACGTCGTTCGTCAACTTCGTTATGTCGGCCCTTGATTCGCTACGCACTTTATCCAGTTGCACAAACTGGAAGATGCTCGAGACTCCCAGCAAGACCAGAGCCCCGATCAGGAGTGGCGCTTTCCAGTTCGGCCCCGATGGTGGCGGAATGATGTATGTCGGCTGTTGTGGACTTCCCATTTTCTCTTTTCCTGTCAGGATTTGATTCCGGAACTAACTCACTTATTATATAAGCTTTATACAGGCGGCTCGCCAGCGGCGTCAACGCCACGCGTCGGATCCGTGCCACACAACGCTATTTTTTTGATTCATTTGCGCCTCCGGAGGTTACGAGACCGAAGTTTAAAACTTCCTGTTTTGGTACTCCCGGCTCAAAACAACGGCGGCAGCGCGCCTCATACGCACCGTCCGCTCCCACCATTATCAGCTCATCGGAACCCACTAATCGCTGTGTATGCTTCGCGGGAGCGCCGCAGCGCATGCAAATCGCCAGTGTTTTTGTAATCGACTCAGCCACCGCCAGCAGATCCGGCATCGGCGTGAACGGCCTGCCCATGAAGTCTGTGTCGAGTCCCGCGATAATCACCTGCTTGCCGCCATCGGCCAGCTGATTAGCCACAGCGACTAATTCCGGCCCGAAAAAATTCGATTCGTCTACGCCGACAACCTGAGTCCGCCAGTCGAGTTTCGCCAAAATTTCCCCCGCGCCGTTTACTGGCTCGGAGCGCATCCGGACATCGGCATGCGTCACGATTTCCGATATTGAATAGCGATCGTCGATCGCCGGCTTGAAGACCTGCACCCGCTTACGGGCGATCACCGCCCGCCGCAGACGCCGTATCAACTCCTCACTCTTACCGGAAAACATGGGGCCGCAAATGGCTTCGATCCAGCCTGTATTCGGTACAAGCAGTTCCAATTTCTAAACGCTCTCCCGCTTGCGGTTTACGCGAATAGCATTCATATCCTGCGTCGGTTCGCCGTCACACTCCACAGCCAGCGTCGTCACCAGCGGATCCGGCGCGCTCGCCGGCAGCCCCATAAAGCGCACCCGGAAATCCTCCTGGGCGAATTTTACCGGGGTCCGGCCCGGGTACATTTTGGCCGAGAGAACCTTTTGCTGCAGACCGCCCACGGCGAGCGTTTCGCCAGGCCAGAAATGCGTGTGAATATACAACGTGTTTCCCTGGCGTGTAAATTGGGCTAACTCCGAATGCCGCGCCTGACACTTATCGGCTTTGTGAATCAGTTCGCTATGGCCATCCATCCACCGGCCCACCTTCGTAAGAATGTCTACCGATTGTTCCGGAATGGATCCGTCTGCTTTCGGTCCGATGTTCAAAAGATAATTTCCCTGGTCGCGCGTGCATTGCAACAAATTGCGCACCACGGTTTTGGGCGATTTCCAATTATCGTCTCCGCGATTAAAGCCCCAGCTATCGTTCATCGTCATGCACGCTTCCCAAGGCGCAGCCGACGCCTGGATATGCTGCTCGGGCGTAGTGAAATCTTCCGGAATCCCGGAACGGTTGTTGATCAAAATATCGGGCTGCAGTTCGCGCACCATTTTGTTCATTTTTTCCGATTCCCAGCCCTCCGCGGTCAGCGGCCAGTTTACGTCGTACCACATCACAGCCACCTTGCCGTAGTTGCTGCATAACTCGCGCACCTGACCATGAATGTAATCGACAAAGCGCCGCCGCGCCTCCTCATCTGTCTTGCAACGGGCCCCGTCGGGATGATGCCAATCCATCAATGAATAATAAAACCCATGCCGCAAACCTTCCGCCTCCGCCGCTTCCACATATTCGGCCACCAGATCGCGGCCGGCGGCTTGCTTGGGCGCGCAATAGTCGGTGAGCTTAGTATTGAAAAGGCAGAACCCCTCGTGGTGCTTCGTGGTCATCACCATATACTTCATACCCGCTGCCTTCGCTAATTTGGCCCATGCCCGCGCCGCGTGGGGCTTCGGATTGAACTGCTTAGCCAGCAGCTGGTATTCGGCCACCGGAATGCCTTCCTCTTCCATGGCCCATTCGTGTTGTCCGAGCACGCTGTACAGCCCGAAATGAATGAACATGCCGAAGCGCGCCTCGTGCCACCATTGCATGCGCCTTTCGCGAGCTTCCACCGTGGATGTGCGTGGCCCGGTGTCTGCCGCGTGCTCCTGCGCAATGCCTGTGCTCGAACCCGCCGCTGTCGCTGCGAATGCCGCGGCGCCTTTCAATAGTCCGCGGCGGGAAAGACTATGTGAATTCATCATGGAATCTATGTAATCATTTTTGTACCACTTTGGGTGACGGGATTGGAAATATTGCTTTCAAAACGCTTCATAGAGCCGGAACTTCTCGAACATGCCCCCATCGACGAAGCTCGTGCAAACTTGGCGCAAATCGCGCGCCTTAACCAGCATTTTGGTGGTCACAGCGTGCTTCGTAACACGCTGGCCCAAGTAGTAAACGGCAACCCGGCCTTTACTTTGCTCGATATTGGCTCAGCTTCCGGCGATACCGCCAACCTCATTGCCCAACTCTATCCGGCCGCAACCGTCACCAGCCTTGATCTCAACCCAGTCAACCTGGCGGACGCGCCATTTCCAAAGCTTTTGGCCGACGCTTTTCATCTTCCGATCAAGCCTGGCAGCTTCGACTTCGTTTTCTGCTCGCTTTTCTTACATCATTTCGAAGACCCGTTGGTGACTGAGCTAATGGGCGGCTTTTACCGCATTGCTCGCCGCGCGCTGCTAATTTCAGATCTGGAACGCCACATTTTGCCTTATCTGTTCTTTCCTCTGACCAAGCCGCTTTTCGGGTGGACGCCAATCACGATGCACGATGGCATGTGCTCCATCCGCGCCGCCTTCCGTGCCGGCGAAATTCGAGAACTTGCCAAGAACGCGGGCATTCCGGATCCCGAGGTCACCGTTCACAGGCCTGCGTTTCGGATTTCGGTTGTGGCCAGAAAGAATGGCTAGGTAGCTCTCATTCCGGCACCGGAAGTGGGACTGACTCCTCTCGCCCATCTACTTTCTCCTGCCCACTCTCCTCCAAATGAAACACCTGCCTCGGCTTCCCCACCACAAACCAATAGCTAATCACCGCCACGAGCAGAAATCCGCTCGCAATGGCGAATGCGACGAAGAAACTTTTCGTCTTGTCCAGCGCATAGCCGGTAATCCACGGCGCAAAAATGCCGGCGAAATTACCAATGCAGTTCTGCAATCCCGTCCACTTCCCGGCTGTACCTGGTCCCGCCAGTAATTGCGTTAACGCCCAGTGATTCGAAGACCACCCGCCCATGGCGATGAACATCAAAAGGAGCAACGTCGTACTCCATTGCTCATTCGGCGCACTCACTGCCGCAAACATTAAAGGGCAACAAAACAGCAATCCCAGACACATGCTCAGTTGCCGGACTTTACCGGCATCATGTCCCCGCCGGATAATCCAATCCGCCAGGAACCCAAATAACGCCGACGCGACAGCCACCGCAACATAGCAAAGCGTCGCAACATTTCTCAGATGCGTGCCCGAATAATGGCGCTCGTTTTCAAGATAGTAAGGTAGCCAGTTGAGCGTGAAATACCACGCATAATTCCCGCCGAACAACCCCACCGCCGTGCCCCAAAAAACGCGCGACTCCATCAGCTTCTGGTAGCTCATGGCTTTCACAATCTCTGACGATTTGGCCACCAGGATTTTGTGCGGTAAACGCCCAGCCACCGTACACCAGGGCACAAGCCAAAGCATGCTTGCAGCGCCAATGATAATGAACATGCCGCGCCAATCAAACTTGGCCAGAATTTCAATGCCAACAAATGCCCCGACCGCCGGACCCAATTTCGAACCTGCGTCAATCAAACCGTTTGCGGTTCCACGCAGCCTTTCGGGAAAACTGACGACCATCATCTTGGCGTAGGCCGGATAAGCCAGAGACTCGCTCAGTCCGAGGAGCAGGCGCAGGAGAAAGAACTGCCAAAACAAATTCGCCAGACCCGTTGCGCCCGTCGCCGCTGACCACAGAAAGAAGGCCAGCGCATATAGCCAGTTGACATTCCAACGGTCGATAATTTTCGCGGCTCCCAGTTGAGCTAGCGCATAGGTGAAAGAAAAGGCCCCCATGAGGAACCCCATCACGTTCGCCGTTAGATGCAACTCAGCTCGCAGCCGGACAGCCGCAATAGCCAGATTCCCGCGGTCCGCATAATTGATACAGACCGACGCCACGAGCAAGAGAAGAGCAAACCAGTGCAGCGCTCGTGGTTTCATGTTTGCCTCGGTCATCCTCGCCAAGGCTATCAAACTCAATGCAAGTAAAAGAGACTTAACCGTGGCACTTTGCCGCGCTCCAACACCGCCGTATCCAGATAGCGCCTCTCCAACATGGACAGTTGCTCCGCTGTCATCTTTCCACGGTAGGGACTCAATTCCCGGTCTAGCGCTTCGCGGATCGCATACAAATCTTCTTCCGTTTGCCGGGCGCGCAAAATGGCGACGATCTTGTCTTCGAGCGAGGTCAACCGGCGTTCCAAGTCTTCCAGTTCTTGCATCCGATTTTCCGCGTCGGAGGCCAGCGATTCAAGTGTCGCCGCCACATCGTGCAATGCACTGTTCGCATTCGCCCGCAAGGCGCCGGCTGCCTTCGCCAGATGCCCGCGCAGGTCATCCACTCTGAATGGCGCCTCAGTCTGCCCGCGCTTCGCCGTAGCGGGATTGCGTTGCGCAGCTTCCATCACTGCTTGCGCGCAATAGGCCACTGAATTTACGTTGCGTCGCTTTACTTTCCGGCCACGCCACTTTTCAAACGCTTCATCTATGCCCTTCAGAACTGCCTCAAGCGGAATGCCTGCCATCTTCCAGCTTTCAATCAGCGCCCAATCGAGCGGTGATAACAGAAACAAGCCCGTTCCACGCGCACGTTGGAAGTGTTCCTCGATCTCGGTGAAGTAGTTGAAATAGTTGCTCGGCCAATCGGCTTCGGGCGTTTCCCTCTGACTCATTGCTCTATGGCGCGGGCCGCACTCCGCCGGTGGCCAGCCGTTGGGTCTTCCCATCGTCGAAGCGTATCAGCAAAAAACCGTTCTCATCCAACCCTGTGGTTGTGCCGTGTGCGCCGCTGTCTTCCACAATCACCCGCCGGTGCCGCGCATAGCTCGACGCCGCGGAAAACGCCAGTAAAATGCCCTTCGCGCCCTCGCTCCACAGTTTGTCGCAAAAGCTTTCCATCGATTCGAGCAACTGGACAATCAATGGTTCTCTCGCTTGCTCGCGGCCGTTCAATTCCATCCGCAGCGAGGTGGCGGCCGTTCTTAGATCGCGCGGAAACCCTAATTGATTGACATTGATACCGATGCCCGCAATGACGCAATCGTTGATCAATTGCGTTAAAATACCCGCCACTTTCCTCTCGCCAATGAGAACATCGTTCGGCCAGCGCAGGTCGCACAACAAATTTGTCGTTTTCTGGATTGCATCAGCGGCTGCTAAACCCACCAGGAGACTGGCGATCGGTGCGCTGGCAGGCGCAAGCTTCAGCCGCAGCACAATGGAACAGTAAATCCCCGCTCCCGCCGGCGAAAGCCAGCTGCGGCCCAACCGCCCTATGCCCGCCGATTGTTCCTCCGCCAGCACCACCGTGCCGTGCGGCGCGCCCGCTTCCGCTAAGCTCGCGGCTTCCGTCATCGTAGAGCCAATGCTCTCAAAAAAGTGAATCGGATTCGCCGTTCGTAACGCCCGAATTGTCTCAATGTCCATCACTGATTCAGTTCCAGACGGAAGCTAATATCCACTGCCCTCGCCGAATGCGTAATCGCTCCACACGAAATAAAATCAGGCCCGGCGTGCGCATACTCCCGAATATTCGACAAATTGATGTTACCGGAAAGCTCTGTGCTGGCCCGGCCATTAATGTAGCGCACCCACTCCGCCGCCTGCGCCGGAGTGAGGTTATCCAGCAGTAGCCGCTCGGCGCCGCAGGCGAGGGCTTCCTCCAACTCCGCGCGCGTTCTCACTTCAATCTCAACCGGACCTTGGAAAGCATGCGCCTTTTCAAGCGCTTGCCGCACGCCTCCTGCTGCCGTAATGTGATTGTTCTTGATCAAGACCGCATCGAATAAGCCGAAGCGATGGTTAGTCACGCCTCCCGCGGCCGCGGCCATTTTCTCCAACCGCCGCAAGCCTGGCGTTGTCTTGCGTGTGTCAAGCACCTTTACCTTCGTGCCCGCCACTTCGTCTACATGCTTGCGGGCCAAAGTGGCCACGCCACTCAACCGCTGCATGAAATTCAAGGCCACACGCTCACATTCAAGCAGCGTACGCGCCCGCCCTGCCACACTCGCAATCGCCGCGCCTTTCTCCAGTTTTGTGCCGCTAGGCTGCAAGATTTGGAGTGACGCTCCGCCGCGAACGGCGTATACCAACGGCAGCAATTCCACGCCTGCCAGCACCAGCGACTGCTTCGCGATGAAACTGCCGTGCGCATTCAAATCCTCAGGCGCTGTCAATTGCGAAGTTATGTCCCCGCCGCCAATATCCTCGGCCAACGCCCGTTCAACCGCCTCGCGAACGTCCGCGTGTTCAACGTCGAACATCGCGTCAGTCCAAGTTCTCCAGCAGTTTCTTGTTCTTCGCGAGTTGCTCCTGGTAGTCTGCCAGCTTCGCCCGTAAAGACGCCACCACTTTCTCCGGCGCTCTACTCAAAAATGTTTCATCATTCAACTGCCGGTTCGAATTCTCAATCAAGCGTTCCAACGACTCAATTTCCTTCACAATTCTCGCCCGTGCCTCGCTTCCCAGCGCGCCATTTTGGGCACTCGCCGCCGGAGGCTCTGCATGTAACTGCAAATCGAACTCCGGTGTAGAGCGGATCAGCCCTTTATGCTCGGCCAACTGGCCGGGGCGCTGCTCTAGTTTCAGTTTTGCTAACGTGCCAATGACAGCCAGGTCCTTTTCGGCAAATTGCCCCGCGTGCAAATACAACGTCGTGTCTATCGTTGCCTTCGGGTCAAGTTTGTTATCCGCGCGCAATTCGCGCGAGGCCGTCACTACGTCCTGGAGTAACGCAAACGTCTTCACTTCATGTGAATCGAATGGCGGACTAGAAGAAACCGGATACGGCGCCAGTGAAATCGACTTCGGCTGCCCGGCATTCGCACTTGTGCCATGCACCAGCCGCTGCCATAACTCCTCCGTCACGAACGGCATTAGCGGATGCAGCAACCGCAATGCCGCTTCATAGACAGTAAGTGTCGCTTGCCAGTGAGCATCGACGCCCGAGTTTTCGCGAAACCGCAACTTCTTGACTTCCAAATACCAATCGCAAAATTCCCGCCAGACAAAATCCCACAACGTTTGCGCCGCCTCGTGATAGCGGTGCAACTCCAGCGCCCGGTTCACCACTTCCGTCGCATGCTTCAGCTTGGCGAAAATCCACCTATCTTCAATCGCATCCGATGTCAACTCCGCATCACCAGGAGCCCATGCTGTGATGCCGGACCGCTCCATATTCAGAAACAAAAGCCGGGAAGCATTCCACAATTTATTCGCGAAGCTGCGCCCCGAATCCATGCGATCGTCTTTCAGCGCGATATCATTACCCGCTGCCGCCGAAAGAAGCAGCGCAATACGCACGGCGTCTGTGCCGTACTTGTCCATAATTAAGAGCGGGTCCACCACGTTACCCTTGGTTTTGGACATTTTCTGCTTATCCGCATCGCGCACCAAACCGTGTATATGCACTTCGCGGAAAGGCACGTCGCCTGTCAGCTCAAGGCCAAGCATGATCATTCGCGACACCCAGAAGAACAAAATGTCGAAACCGGTGATCATCAGCGACGTTGGATAGAACGCCTTCAAGTCTTCTGTTTTGTCCGGCCAGCCCAAAGTGGAAAACGGCCACAAGCCCGAACTGAACCACGTGTCCAACACATCCGGATCTTGCTCCAGCTCAGTCGAATGGCATTTCGGACAAGTAGCGGGAGCTTCCAGCGCCACGGTCATATGGCCGCAGGGCTTGCAATACCAAGCCGGAATCCGATGACCCCACCACAACTGGCGCGAGATGCACCAATCGCGAATGTTCTCCATCCATTGAAAAAACAGCGTCTCGCGATCGTCCGGTACAAAGCGGATTCGACCGCTGCGCACCGCTCCCATCGCTTTGTGGGCCAGCGGCTTCATATGGACAAACCACTGTGTGGAAACCAGCGGCTCAATCACCGTTTTGGAGCGCTCGCACTTACTGAGATTGACCATGTATTTTTCGGTCTTAACCAGTTCGCCCGATTCTTCCAGCGCCACAACAATCCGCTTGCGTGCTTCTTCACGAGTCAGCCCCGCGTACGCCCCGGCGGCGGCTGTCATGCGCGCATCCTCTCCAATCACTTTGATCGAAGGCAGCTTCAATCTCTTCGCTGCCTCAAAATCGTTCGGGTCGTGTGCCGGCGTTACCTTCACCACGCCTGTCCCAAATTTTGGATCAACC
Organism: Bryobacterales bacterium; assembly: GCA_003167495.1. GTDB lineage: Bacteria > Acidobacteriota > Terriglobia > Bryobacterales > Bryobacteraceae > Bog-105. The sequence continues at coordinate 11,505 of PMSX01000297.1, forward strand.
ATCGTGTCCGCAAGAATTGGAATTTCACGGTTCATGATGGGCAGAATCGCCGTTTTGCCGAGCAAATGTTCGTAACGCTTGTCGTCCGGATGCACTACCAGCGCCGTATCGCCCAGCATCGTCTCTGGCCTCGTCGTCGCAACGGTCAGCGTTTCATCGCTGCCAGTGACCCGATAACGAATATGCCAAAGGCTTCCTTCCACCGCTTCGTGTATGGTTTCTAGATCCGAAATGGCCGTCTGACAACTGGGGCACCAGTTCACCATATACTCACCGCGGTAGATGAGTCCTTTATTCCAGAGGTGGACAAAGTTTTCGCGCACCGCCCGCGACAAACCGGCATCGAGCGTAAAGCGTTCACGCGACCAATCCACACTTGCGCCTTCGCGCCGGATCTGCGTTTTGATCAGTCCGCCATACTGTTCTTTCCACTCCCAAACACGCTTCTCAAAGGCTTCACGCCCCAAACCGCGCCGTGTCAAACCTTCGGTCTTGAGCTGCCTTTCCACCACCATCTGGGTCGAAATACCCGCATGGTCGGTACCCGGCAGCCACAGCGTCTCTTCGCCGCGCATACGGTGCCAGCGCACAGCCACGTCCATCATGGTGTGTTCGAGCATGTGGCCGATGTGGAGCGAACCTGTAACGTTGGGTGGCGGAATGACAATCGAAAACATCCGGCCTTGCATGGCCTTCTTGGCGTCGGCATGATAGATGCCGGACTCAATCCACCACTGAGCCCAATGCGGTTCAAACCGCTGCGGCTCGTATACCTTCTCTAGTTGCATGGGAATTTTCAGCGTAACACCCGAAAAGGTATTCTTTAGTTAACTCATGACGTTCCACCTTCGAAGGCATCATCTGCCCTGGTGTGCCTTCTTCTTTGCCGCCGCCCTGCTGCCAGCGCAAGAAGTAGCCTTAACATTTGACGATCTCCCTCGCACTGGCAAGTTGCCACCAGGAACCACGCGCGTCGACATCATAAAACACATCGTGAAAATCCTTCAGGACGCGCACGCCCCACGGGTCTACGGTTTCGTAAATGGCGGCAAACTCGCCTCTGCTCCGGAAGAACTCGAAGCTCTCAAGGCCTGGACCGCCGCCGGCTTTCCTCTCGGCAGCCACGGCTATTCCCATTTCAATCTCGCCGAAACTTCTGTTCGCCGCTACACCAGCGACATAACCGCGAACGAGCCGGTACTGCGTTCTCTCGTTTCCGATAAAACCTACTGGCACTGGTTCCGGTATCCGTATTTGGAAGAGGGCGACACTCTCCGCAAGAAAGAGGCTGTCTACGCGTTCCTGAGGAAGAATCACTATCGTGTCGCCGAAGTCACTCTCGATTTTCAAGACTTCCTGTGGAACGCGCCCTACGCCCGTTGCCTCGCACAAAACGATACCGTCGCCATTGACTGGCTCAAATCCAATTACTTAATAGCCGCCGAAGACCGTATTGAGTTTGGCCAACAAATGTCTCAAACCCTGTACGGCCGCGATATCAAACACATCATGCTGCTGCACGTGGGCGGATTCGAAACAGTGATGCTGCCTGAGCTCCTCAAGCTTCTCAAACAGAAAAACTTCAAGCTCATCACTCTGGAAGACGCCGCAAGCGACCCGGTTTATAAAGTGGAACCCCAATGGCCTACCCGCCATGGCGGCGATTTTCTCTCGCTCACCATGCGCTACCGCCGCCTGGAAATCCCGTGGCATCGCAGATTGCCAAAGGACCAACTGAGATCACTATGCCGTTAGCTACTCGTACCTGAGCGATTCCACCGGATCGAGCCGCGAAGCTTTCACCGCCGGATACACGCCAAAGAATACGCCAATTAATACTGAGACGGTGAACGCCACCAGAACGGCCACCGGTGGCACAACTGTGTGTAAGGCAGGCACAAGCGCACTAACAAACAGCGTGACCACTATCGCGAACACCACGCCCAACAATCCGCCGGTGCCGGAGAGCGTCATCGCCTCAATCAGAAACTGCGTCACAATATCTCCACGCCGCGCCCCTACCGCCTTGCGGACGCCAATCTCGCGTGTCCGCTCCGTCACGCTCACCAGCATGATATTCATCACGCCAATGCCGCCCACCAGCAGCCCGACGCCGGAAATCGCGATCGAAACAAGCAGCACCATGCCCGTTACCTTGTTGAAGTTCTCAATAATCGAGTCCGGGGTGCTCAACGAAAAATCGTCCGGCTTGTCTTTCGGCACGCGCCGTAGGCGTCGCAACGCATCGCGCATTTCCGCCACCGCATCATCCCTAAGCCCGGGTTTCGCTTTTGCCGTGATGAAAAAATTGTCCGACTGTGGATACCGCAAGCGCACCGTTGCCAGTGGCATTGAGACCTGAAGGTCTTGACCGTTTTCGCCGAAGAATCCACCTTTGGCCGGCTCGAACACGCCCACCACCGTATACTCTGTGCCGTCGATGATCGCCGTCCTGCCCACCGCATCTTTCGCGGGAAACAACGCATCGGCCAAGTTAGCTCCCAAAACGATCACGCGTGCCGCCCGCCGGTCTTCCGATTCGCTGAAGATCCGTCCCTGGCGGACAGCGCGCGGTGTAATGTCGTAAATGCTCGGTGTCGCCCCCACAACGGTCAGGTTGTCCGATTCAAATCCAGGTACCTTCGCCGTCAGAATCTGGCTGCCGGGCGGTATAACAAACAAGCTGAGCCCGATGTCTTCAATGGAATGAACATTCGCTCTTAAATACGTTGCGTATTCGGGCAAGATTTTTTTCCGCCTGCGCTCCTTTGGCGGCGCGTTCTGCCCGCTCGGATCGCCGCTCAAGCGGCTCACGAATATGCTGTCGGGCCCAAACTCCTGAAAGAAATCCACAATTTGGGCTTTCAGTCCGCCCAGCAAAGAGGAAACTGTGACCACCGTTGTAATCCCAATAACGATGCCCAGTATGGTCAGCCCCGAACGCAGTTTGTGGCTTGATATGGCGCCCCACGCCATGCCAAATGTCGCCTGCATGTTTAGGCCTGTTGCGTTCATTCCGCGCGCAGCGCCTCCACTGGATCGAGATTTGCCGCTTTGCGCGCCGGATACCACCCCGAAATGATTCCCACCATACTTGACACAAAAATTGAGATCATCACGTACGGCGCGGTTATGGCTAGCGTCGCGCCGCTAATGGCGGTAATCAGCAACGCCAGCAGCGCTCCGGTTGCCACGCCGATTGCCCCGCCGGCCAGCGAGAGCATCAGCGACTCTATCAAAAACTGCAACATGATGTCCGTCTTCCGCGCACCCAGGCTTTTTCTCACGCCAATCTCGCGCGTTCGCTCGGTCACGCTCACCAACATAATGTTCATGATCACGATTCCGCCCACCAACAACGAAATACTCGTCACCGGCACCACCACCGCGGCAATCACGCTCAATATACTGTCAGTGAACGAACGCACCGAATCCGGAGTCAGGTTGTCAAAATTGTCTTCCTTGCCTGGCTTCGTGTGAAAATGGCTGCGCAATGCTCCCCGAGTCGTGTCCAGCGCGCTTGCCATAGTCAGGCCCGACGCAGCCATCGCCCTGCCAAAGATCGCAAGGTTCTGACCGCCCCCAAATAACGACTGGAACACCGCGCTTGGAATGTAAATAGGCGTGTCCTGGCTTTGTCCGAACGCCGATCCCTGGTGTTCTAACACTCCAATCACTGTAAATTCCACTCCAGAGATCTTAACGGTTTTGTCAAGTGGATCGCGCCCCGGAAAAAAGGCCATTCGGATATCATCCCCAATCACGGCCACGCGCCGGTGCCGTTCTTCCTCGCTCGCTGTAAAAAAACGTCCGTACGCCACTGGGATATCGCGAATCTCCGGCATGATGTACGAGACGCCAATAATCTGTGCCCCTTCGAAAGTTTCGTTCTCCGCTTTCACATCCGCCACTCTGTTTTGATAGGAGCTGTACATGACGTTGTCCCCAACAGCCGAGCGCAGGAATCTCACCTCGTCTTTGCCAACCTGCTTGTTGTACTTGAGCTTTTCCACTCGCTGCCGCGCCGACATCCGTCCCACCGCGGCTATTTGTGCCACCAGAAAACTGTTCGTGCCGAAGGCTTTCGACGTGATCTCCTCGGCGTATGCACCCAATCCGTCAATTGCCGCGCCCACCAAAATCACGCTAGCCACGCCGACAATCACTCCCAGCAATGTCAAAAAACTCCGCAGTTTGTGCGCCCGTATCGAATCGAACGCTAGCCCGACGGCAGTGGATAAATACGTGAACAGATGATTCCCCGGACGCGCGTGAGCGCCTGTTAATAGGATAGTAGAAACGAGGTTGGATGGTAGTCTCCAACAAGTCTGACGTCGCTCTTCTCAGGTATCAGTGCTTCGCGGCCCACGGCCCACAACGCGGCGTTCACAAAAAGCCTGCGCAATGCTTCGCTTTCGAAGTCTTCGGCAGCGCCCATGGTTGTGGTAAACACGCGCGCTTTCTTGTATGTGTTCGTCCAGGCCACTGGCATCATCGGCTCGTTGAGTTTGCCCGCAACTGCCGGGTCTGTTTCTTTCATCCCGGTCAGCACTTCTCCATCAATCAACGGAACGCACGTTGGCGGCAACGGCAGTCTTACCTCATAGACATCCGTACGAGTCCAAATCTCTCCGTCAGCGATGCCGCGCAAAATTGGGCTTGTCTTCTGCTCAGTCACAATCCTGCCTCGCGTGCTTTGTTTGCCGTGATTGCCATGATGCGCAATCCAGGTTTCTCCCAATACCTTCCGTCCGAATCCGCCTTCCCATCCTGTTTCTTTGCTGTTCCACGAATATTTCGCATAAGTCTTGCCGCTGGCGATCTCGAACGCATGCGTCGCCGTGCGAATTCCAAAAATCGGTTTTCCTGATTCAAGGTAGTCGACGAAGTATTTCATTTGTTTATCGGGCAGGTCGCGAAAACGCGTAAATAGAATCAACAAGTCTGCATTCTTCAGCGCATCCAAGCCGGGAATGTTCTCGCGAGCATGCGGATCAATCTCCCCTTTCTCGTTTTTCGAAAACAGCACTATGCAGTGGAACCCCTGCCGTTCTTCGAGTATCCGGCCAAACTGCGGCATCATTTGCTCGGAGTGATATTCGTCATCGCCCGCAATCAGCACGACGTTCTTGCCATCCCCCGGTAACCGTTCGTCTGTCATCGCGGGCAATGAACAGGCTAAAAACAAAAGGAAGAATTGTTGGCGCATCCCAGGATTCTAACGGATAGACTAAAACAATGCTTCGACGATCGTTTCTTCGCAACATCGTGGCCTCCTCCGCCGGCGGCCTATTGTTACGCGCCCAAGCGGCTGGCGTCAGCGTCACGCCACTGCGCGACAAGCTGTACTTGCTAACCGGCGCGGGCGGCAACATCATCATTCAAGAAGGCCCCGACGGCCTGTTGATGGTGGACAGCGGACTTTCCAACTCCACGGCGGATATTCTCGCTCAAACCGACAAGATCGGCAAAGGTAACGTGACCACTCTGTTCAATACCCACTGGCACACCGATCACACCGGTAGCAATGTAATACTCGGGCAAAAAGGCGCAAAAATCATCGCGCAGGAAAACGTTAAAACGCGCCTTGCCAAGGGTCAGTACATGGCATTTTTCAAGCGCCAAGTCGATCCGATGGATCCCGCGGGACTCCCTTCCGAGACTTTCAAGGACAAAGGCAAAATCAAATTTGGCAATGAAACCGCACCCTACCAATGGCTCCCGCCCGCCCACACAGACGGCGACGCCGTCATCCACTTCCACAACGCCAACGTCTTCCACGGCGGCGATTTGCTCTTCAACGGAATGTATCCGTTCATCGACTACGGCTCAGCCGGCTCACTTGCGGGAATGGCGGCGAATGCAGAGAAAATTTTGAAGATGGTCGAAGACAGCACAATCATCATCCCCGGCCATGGTCCCGTCGCGAAGAAAAGCGACGTCAAAGAATACGCCGACATGCTTGCCGCGTCGCTCGATGTCTTCCACAAGCAAATCGCCGCAGGCAAGACTCTCGAACAAATGCAAGCAGATAGGCCGCTCAAAGCCTACGACGACAAATGGGGCCAAGGCATGCTCAAACCAGAAGTCTGGATTGCACTCAACTACGGCGGCATGAAGAAGAGCTAGCTAAACCTCCGGCTGGAGTTTCTACATTTTTGTGCTTTGTGGGGGGCAGGCAGTTTTGCCTGCCATCCGGCGCTGGACCGAGGCCATTGCTCCGCCGAACGAACCAACCCGGCGGACAGTGGGTTTCTTTCAATATAGGCAGCCGTCCGTTCCAGTTGATGCGAACCGCGCAGGTAATGATCAAAGGATTCGTCCTGCCAAAATCGTTGACCGATTCGGTCCAATATCCGGTTTGCGCTTCTGGCTGTCGATCCTTTCAGCCACCGCATCAACGACGGAACCGGAACCAAGGGGAGGATTAACAAATGCACGTGGTTTGGCATGACCACCCAAGCACAGAGATCGTAGAAGCGCCGTTCGCTAGCTCCCATTGAGATGGAGTGGGAAACCGGAGCGGCGATGCGGTGGTCCTGGAGCCAAAGTGGACCGGAGGTGAGCCGGTCCGCGACACGGTCGATAGCCGCGAAGGAGTGGCCGGGAGTCCGATCCCCAGGGGATTGCATTCTGACGGGAAGCGATCCCCAAAGACGCCACGTGAGGAATAGATAGCAACCCTCTGGGTGCAAGTGCGGCAGTCTTCGTTTGTACGCAAGCATTGAAAAATCGGAACGCAGGCGAAACCGCCTGCGCCACCCGGCATAAACGTGTGTGTCAAGAGTGCTGCGGCATCTCACAAAAATGTAGAAATTCCAGGCGGGATGGCATCCCGCGCGCCTATTGGGAATCCGCGCCAACTATAGCTAAAACCAGCGGGACATGATTACTTTCTGCTCCGTGTAAAAAGCGACGGCGTCTTTGCCGTGCGCGTGGAGATCGCCGAAGAAAGATTGCTTCCAGCCCGTGAATGGGAAGAACGCCATGGGCGCGGCGACAGCCATATTCACTCCAACCATGCCAACCTCAATCCGCGTCGCATATTCCCGAGCCGAGCGGCCATCAGAGGTGTAGATGGTGGTGGTGTTGCCGAAAGGGCAACTGTTCACAAGGTTTATAGCGTCATTGAGAGTGTCGACGCGGATCACTGATAAGACCGGCCCAAAGATCTCCTCTTTGGCGATCGTCATACCAGGCTTGACCCCGTCAAATATAGTCGGTCCCAGGAAAAAGCCGTCGCCCAGCATTTTTTCGCGGCCATCGCAGAGGGGTTTTGCCCCTTCCGCGACCCCCTTTTCGATATAACCGACGATTTTTTCGCGGTGTTCTTTGCTCACAACTGGGCCCATGCCAGACGATAAATCGATCGGATCGCCCACTCTTAGCTGCTTGCAGCGCTCAACGAGAGCGGCCAAAATCGGTTCGGCTGCTTTGCCGACGGGTACCAAAACGCTGCCGGCCAGACAGCGTTCGCCGGCTGCGCCGAAGGCGGAACTCATGATGGCTTCCGCGGATTTTTCTATATTGGCGTCGGGCATAACCACCATGTGGTTCTTCGCGCCGCCCAAGGCTTGGACACGTTTACCCTCCGCGGCGGCAGTCGCGTAAATGTATTTTGCGACGGGCGTGGAGCCGACGAACGAGACGGCGCGAACTAGAGGATGTTTGAGAAGGGCGTCCACCACTTCCCTGCCCCCGTGCAGCAGCGTAATCACTCCAGGCTTAAGGCCTGCATCGGCTAACAATTCGCAGACACGAGTGGGAGTAAGCGGAACTTTTTCCGACGGCTTCAAAATGAACGCATTGCCGGCTGCGATGGCGAACGGATACATCCACATGGGCACCATACACGGAAAGTTGAACGGCGTGATACCTACGCAGACGCCCAAAGGTTGGCGGATGCTATGGGAATCGATCCCCTTGGCAACGTTTTCTAGAGACTCGCCCATCATCAGGCTCGGCATACCGACGGCGACTTCGACCATTTGGATAGCGCGGCGGACTTCCGCCTTCGAGTCATCCAGAGTCTTGCCGTTTTCACGCGAAAGAATCATGGCCAGTTCGACAGAGTTTTTTTCCAGCAGATCTTTGAAGCGATAGAGAGGTTGCACGCGGTCGACCACCGGAATGTCGCGCCATTCAAGAAAAGCATTGTGCGCGGCTTTGACGGCGCGATCGACATCTTGCGCCGTGGCATACGGAACTTGGGCGATGACTTCGCCGCTGGACGGATTGACGACGTTATGAAGATCCCGATTGGGCGATTCCCATTTCCCGTCGATCAGGAAACCTGCGCTGGCGATTGTTGTTTCGGTGAGGGCCATACTTTTTCTCCAGTCAAAGACATTAAAGCGAAATATACAAGAGCAGAAACCAGGAAGCCGACGAACCAAGCATAGCGATACAAGAATGCCAGCGCTGGAACGAAAAGGCCGATCAGGGCAACAACGATGCCGCCAGCGAGCGCCCAAAGAGCGTTTAAGTTGAAGCCTTTTGAGTATTCGTATGCACCGTGACGGCGGTAAAGATCGTCAACGTTGAGTGAGGCTTTGCGGACAAGGAAGTAATCGGCAATCATGACACCCGCGATAGGTCCGAGCAAGCCGGAATAGCCAACAAGCCAGCCGAAAATATACGAGCTGAAATCGCCAAGAAGCTTCCAGGGCATCATCAACACTCCCACTACGCCAGTGATGAGGCCGCCGGTGCGGAATGAGATGAGGCGCGGGTTGAGGTTTGAAAAATCGTTAGACGGCGAGACAACGTTGGCGGCGACGTTGGTGTTGAGCGTCGCAATGAGCAGGGCGATGAGAGCTACGAAAGCGATGACGGGCTGATTAAAGCGGCCGAGCAGTTCGACGGGGTCCCAAATGGGTTGGCCGAAGATAACAGCGGAGGCGGATGTGACGGCGACGCCGATGAAGGAATAGAGTGTCATGGCGGTTGGGAGGCCGAGAGCTTGGCCCACCATTTGCGCTTTTTGGGAGACCGCGTAACGGGTGAAATCGGGAATGTTGAGCGCAACAGTAGCCCAGAAGCCAACCATGCCGGTGACTGAGGGGATAAAAAAGGTTAAGAATTCGGCATTCGTTTTGAATTTGCTCGGCTCGACAAGAACGGGTCCGAGACCACCGGCTTTACTTGTGACCCACCAGAGCAGAAGAAGACCAATCGCGAGCATGAAGGGTGCGGCGATGCCTTCGAGAATTTTGATGGTATGGATGCCACGAATGACGACGAGCATGTTGAGCGCCCAAAACGCGAAAAAGCAAACCCACTTCCCAGCGGCGAAATGCGCCCAACCGGGCGAAACAATTTGCAGCATGGAATTGATGGCCGAGCCTCCGATCCAGGTTTGAATGCCGAACCAGCCGCAGGCGACCAAGGCGCGTAAAACCGCAGGAACGTTTGCGCCACGCACGCCGAACGAAGCGCGGACGAAGACCGGAAACGGAATGCCATACTTTGCACCGGCGTGCGCGTTGAGCAACATGGGAACCAAGACGATCAAGTTACCCAGCAGAATAGTGCCGATGGCTTGCCACCAGCTCATTCCTCCCGCGATAAGACCGGAGGCGAGCATGTAGGTGGGGATGCAGACACTCATGCCGATCCAGAGCGCGGCGTAGTTATAGGTGCGCCAATCGCGGCGTGAGGCGGGTATGGGCGCAAGGTCTTCATTATAAAGAGAGGGATCTGGATTGGTTAACTCCATGCTCCGCCTCTCGCTTGACGTTTCAAATAGCGGCCGCGACCGGTGCGGCCAATGAACTTGTCGTTTTCAACGATGACCTCACCGCGCGACAGAACGATTTTCGCGTTGCCTTTGACGTGGAAGCCTTCGAACATCGAATAATCCACCCGCATGTGGTGAGTGGCGGCACTGATCACATGATCGGCATTGGCATCCCAGATAACGATGTCGGCGTCGCTGCCAACGGCGATCTCGCCTTTTTTGGGATAGAGGCCGAACAGTTTGGCGGGCGTTGTGGAAACGAGCTCGACGAAGCGGTTCAAGTTGAGGCGGCCTTGATTCACGCCGTGATGGTGGATAAGTTGTAGCCGGTTTTCAACGCCGGGACCACCGTTAGGAATTTTGGTGAAGTCATCTATACCAAGGGTCTTTTGATCTTTGAAGCAGAAGGGGCAGTGGTCAGTGGAGACCACCTGCAGATGATCTTCGCGCAGGCCCTGCCAAAGTTTATCGAGGTGGTGTTTTTCGCGGAGAGGGGGAGTGAAGACATACTTCGCGCCTTCGAAATTGGCGCGCGCAAGTTCGTCGACTGTCAGAAGAAGATATTGTGGACAGGTTTCGGCAAAGGCGGGCACTCCGCGGTCGCGCGCTTCGCGAACTTCGTTGAGGGCGTCTTCGGATGAGAGGTGAACGATATAGATGGGAGCACCGGAGATTTCGGCCATGGCGATGGCGCGATGAACCGCCTCCGCTTCGGCCTTCACTGGGCGTGTGAGTGCGTGATAGATCGGCGCGCGTTTGCCTTCAGCCAAAGCGCGTTGCACAATCACGTCAATGACACCGCCGTTTTCGGCATGCATGCAGATGAGAGCACCGTTCTTGGCAGTCTGGCCCAGAGCTTTGAAGATAGTCGCGTCGTCCACCATCAGAACGCCTGGATAGGCCATGAAGAGCTTGAAGCTGGCGACGCCTTCACCCACCAGGGAGTCCATATCTTCGAGTCCGGCCTCCCCCAAATCAGTGACAATCATGTGCAGGCCGTAGTCGATAGAGGCTTTGCTATCGGCTTTTTTCCACCAGGTGTCGAGCGCGTCGCGCATGCGAGTGCCTTTGGGTTGAATGGCGAAATCGATCAGCGTAGTAGTACCGCCGAAAGCAGCGGCTTTGGTGCCCGTTTCGAAATCGTCAGCCGAAGTAGTGCCGCCGAACGGCATATCCAGATGAGTGTGAACGTCGATGCCGCCTGGGAGGAGTAGGAGCCCGGTTGCATCAATGACACGTTCGGGATTAGCGGCTGGTATCGATTCGGCGATGTCTTTGATGGTCTCGTTTTCGATCAACAGATCGGCGCGATAGGTGCGTTGGGAGGTGACGATAGTGCCGTTCTTGATCAAAGTGGTCATGCGGATTTCACTCTCTCAGCCCAGCTTTGCGGCTTGTCGCCTTTGTCAACGCGCACCATGCTGATACAGTTCTCAACGGGGCAGACCAGCCAGCAGAGATTACAGCCCACGCACTCATGCTCATCGACTGTGGGAATGCGTTTTGTGGGTGTGGCATGGGAGACAGTAGGCGTGGCGGGAGTGGAAACTATGCTCGTGGCGCTCGCGGCGGCTCCGACCTCGGGCGGAGCGCTTCCGTTCACATGGATGCACTGATGGGCGCCGTCCCAGCAAGCGGTGTAACAAAGCTGACAACCTATGCAGCTATCGGGATCGATGCGGGCGACGATTTTGTAGTTGAGATCCAGATGCTGCCAATCGGTGACGCGTGGGAGAGACAGACCGCGGAAGGCCTCAATATTTGCGTAGCCTTTGGAATCCATCCAGCGGCCGAGGCCGTCGATCATGTCTTCCACGATACGAAACCCGTAGTGCATGGGTGCAGTGCAAGCTTGAAGAGTGCCCGCCCCGAGAAGGATGAACTCGGCGGCATCGCGCCAGGAAGAAATACCTCCGATTGCCGAGATAGGTAGTTCGACTTGCGGATCGCCAGCTATCTGCTGCACCATGTGCAGGGCGATGGGCTTGACGGCAGGTCCGCAATACCCGCCGTGAGATGACTTGCCGCCGACGTTCGGACGCGGCGTGAGCGTATCAAGATCGATGCCTGTGATGGAGTTGATGGTGTTGATGGCCGAGAGAGCATCGGCGCCCCCTTTTTTAGCGGCGCGAGCTACGGCGCGAATGTCACTGATGTTGGGAGTTAGTTTCACCAGAACCGGCGTGCGCGCCACTTCCTTCACCCACTCAGTGATCATGCAGGCATATTCGGGCACTTGGCCGACGGCGCTGCCCATGCCTCGTTCGCTCATGCCGTGAGGGCAGCCAAAGTTGAGTTCGAGACCGTCGGACCCGGCGTCTTCGGCGCGTTTGACGATCTCATGCCAGGTTTCACGTTTGGATTCGACCATGAGTGACGCGATGACAGCGTGTTTAGGGTAACGTTTCTTGACATCGGAGATTTCACCGAGGTTCTCCGCGATAGGACGGTCGCTGATGAGTTCGATGTTGTTGAGACCCATCATTCGCTGGCCGTTGAGATCGACGGAGGAGTAACGGGAGGAGACGTTGACAATGGGTTCGCCGATGGTTTTCCAGACAGCGCCGCCCCAGCCAGCATCGAAAGCGCGTTTGACCTGCTCGCCACAGTTGGCGGGAGGTCCGGAGGCGAGCCAGAAGGGGTTGGGAGATTGGATGCGGCCTGCGAATCGGGTAGTTAGGTCAGCCATTGGAGTATCCCTTGGCCGGCGCGTTTGCCCTCGGCGGCGCCATCGACAACCTCCCGGCCTCCGTTGACGCAATCGCCACCGGCAAAGTATTTGGGATCGGCCGTTTGGCCTGTTTTTGGGTTAACAACCACTTGGCCGTTGCGCAGTTCGATGGTGCGGATCTTTTGGAGTGTCTCAAGAAGACGCGATTGCCCGATCGCGATGATGACGGTTTGGGCGGGAACGACTTCGCCGTTCTCACACTCGACAGAGTTTTCCGTAAAACGAATGGGGCGAGCGTTCCAGATGAAATTAATGCCAGCGCGGCGCGCATGCTCATATTCGAAAGAGAAGGCGGACATGTTGGCTTCGGTCCGGCGGTAGAGGATGGAAACGTGTGCCGCGCCCAAATACTTGGCGGCGATGGCAGCGTCGATGGCAGTATTGCCACCGCCAATCACGGCAACACAGTGGCCGACGTGCATGGGCTGCGCCGTTTTGTAAGCGGCAATGAATTCCAGGGCGTTGACAACGTGTTTCATTTCTTCGCCAGGAATACCAAGCGGCTGCGTCGATCCCAGACCGATGCCGATGAAAATAGCAGCGAAATCACGTTCCAGATCTTCGATCGATAGATCTTCGCCAACGGAAACGCCGCTGCGAAATTCAACTCCGGTGGCGCGGACGAGTTCCACTTCGCGGGCGGAATCATTGGGGGTGAATTTGTACTGCGCTACGCCATAGGTGTTTAGGCCGCCTGGTTGCGAACGCTTGTCGAAGATGGTAACGTCGATGCCGTGTTTACGAAGCTCCGCGGCGCATGCGAGGGAAGCGGGACCGGCGCCGATGCAGGCGACTTTCTTGGCGTTCGCAATGGTTTTGTAAGGCAGTTTACCGGCGGATGCGTAGAAGTGCTCCATCGCGTGGCGCTGCAAGAGGCCGATGGTGATGGGCTGGTGATTGATGTTGTGATAAACGCAAGCGCCTTCACAGAGAACTTGCACCGGACAAACGCGCGAACAACTGAGGCCGAGAACATTAGCTTCGAGGATGGTTTCGGCTGAACCGAAAACGTTGCCTGTGGCGATTTTCTTGATGAAGCGCGGCACGTCGATATGCGTGGGGCAAGCAGCGGCACACGGCGCGTCAAAGCAAAACAGGCAGCGGTTCGCTTCCGCAACCGCCGCCTGTGGAGCTAACGGAGGATGGAGTTCCGCGAAATTCAATTGAGACTCCGGAAAGCCGAATCGAGGCGTTTGATGAATTCGTCAACGTCGGATTTTTGAATATTGAGAGGCGGCGAGAGGCGGATGACGTTACCGTAGAGACCGCCGCGGCCGATGAGAATGCGATTTTCGCGCGCCCCTTCCATGAGCTTCAGAGCGTATTCCGGCGCGGGGTTTTTCGAAGCTGGATCCTCCACCAGTTCCAGACCTTGCATGAGACCCATGCCCCGCACATCGCCAATGATCGGATACTTTTGCTGGAGCTCTTCGAGTTTGGCGCGCAGATAGGCACCCGTGTCAGCGGCATTGGCAGCCAGGTTTTCCTCGTCGATAAGATCAATCACGGCTTTGGCGGCAGTGTTGGTGATGGGATTGCCGCCGAAGGTAGAGATGTGAACGCCTTTCCAGGCATCGGCGACTTCCGGCCGCGCGACTGTGAGACCGATAGGGAAACCGTTACCCAGGCCTTTGGCGCTGGTCATGACGTCGGGAGTAACGCCCCATTGCTCAATGCCGAACCACTTATTACCGGTGCGGCCCCAGCCGGTTTGCACTTCGTCGCTGATAAAGATGCCACCGTATTTGCGGACGATCTCCGAGACGATTTGGAAATACTCTTTGGGAGGCGTGATGAAGCCGCCGACTCCTTGGATGGGCTCGGCAATCATGCCCGCCACGCGGCCGGGAGTGGTTGTGCGGATGAGTTCTTCAACGTCTTGCGCGCATTTGACATGGCAAGACGGATAAGTGAGGCCGAAGGGGCAGCGATAGCAATAGGCATTGTGCGCGAACACCACGCCGGGCTGCGTTTGCGGCCCGACTTTCCAAGCGCCTTGGCCAGTGACAGCAAGAGCCATCGAGGAACGCCCGTGATAGGAGTGGCGCAGGGCGATGATGTCGCTTGAGCCCGTATAGCAGCGCGCGAGCATGATGGCCGTCTCGTTGGCCTCGGTCCCGCTATTGGTGAAGAAAGATTTGTTGACGTTGCCGGGAGTGATGGAGGCGATTTTCTTGGCGAGCGCTACTTGCGGTTCAGTGAGAAAGACAGTGGAGACGTGCTGGACCTTCTCGAGTTGTTCGCGCACCTTAGCATTGACCTTGTCGTTGCAGTGGCCAACGCTGACCGTGAGGATGCCCCCGAAGAAATCAAGGTACTGGTTCCCATCGGCATCCCACACAAATTGGTCTTTGGCGCGTTCCACGACCAGCGGGTCTTTGAAATAGTGAAAGACCGAAGGGAAGAGAAATTCTTTCTGCGCGAGGATGATCTCTTGTTTAGTCACTGAGTTACCTTTTTACCAAGTTTCGTTGGATGGACACCCAATAGCGACGCGAACGGAGCGTGGTTAAAAACGGCGAAGTACTGGCGAACCGGAGAGCCCTTCTGGCTTCCGTTGCCTTATAGTGTCGCAAAACGGGGTTGCGCGCGCGGGGAACCGAACGGTCCGGAAACCGCCAGTTTCACCGACTGGCAGCGCGGATTTCACACATTACCCCGGCAGAGCGCAGCCTAGGTAACATACTGCGCAGATCTGGAAGAGTTCCCTACTTCCGGTAATACGCCACGCCATTTCGTTCTTCAACAAAACGTACCCGTTCACCAATCTGCGCGCGATCCAGAATGCGCGCCGTAATGCGACCCCCGCCATCCAGTTCAATAATCCCCAGTTGATAAGGCGCATCGGCGGCATATTGCTCAGGCGCCGCATGCACCACCGTCTCCGTGTATACAACGCCATCGCGCGGCATTTATTTATGCCGCCTCCAAAATAGTCACCACGCAGGTGGCGCCGCTACCACCCAAGTTCTGCGCCAACCCAATCTTGTGCTTGGCCACCTGCCGCTCGCCCGCGTCGCCGCGCAACTGCATTACGATATCGCAAATCTGCCCCACGCCCGTCGCGCCCACCGGGTGGCCTTTGGCCTTCAATCCACCGCTGGTGTTGATGGGAATCTCACCACCAATCGCGGTCGCTCCACTCGCGGCCAAGGGCCCGCCCTGCCCTTTCGCGGCAAATCCCAAATCTTCGCTGGCAATAATCTCGGCAATGGTGAAGCAATCGTGCAATTCGGCCAAATCAATTTCCTTCGGCCCAACGCCCGCCAGTTTGTAAGCCTTTTCGCCTGCCGCCTTCACTGCGGGAAAGCATGTGATGTCGGCCTTATGATCCAGCGCAACGTGATCGGAAGTCTGCGTCACCGCCAGCACTTTGGCAAATCGCGCATGGTAGCGGGCGGCTTGTTCAAGCGGCACAATCACCACAGCGGCCGCGCCATCGCTGATCAACGAACAATCGTAAACCGTCAGGGGCTCGGCAATAGGCTTTCCCGCCAGCGCTTGCTCAATCGTGATCACCTTGCGCATATGCGCCAGCGGATTTTTCGCGCCGTTGGCGTGGTTTTTCACAGCCACCGCCGCCAACTGCGCGCGCGTCGTGCCGAATTGATGCATGTGGCGGCGCGCGATCATCGCGAACAACGCCGGGAACGTCGCGCCCGCTCGCCCTTCCCCTGCCATGTCGCCGGCGCCCGCCAGAATCTCGGCCACGCGCGGCGTAGATTGCGAAGTCATTTTTTCCACACCCGCCGCTACCACCAAGTCGTAGATGCCCGCCGCCACGCTTTGCCAGGCATGAAAAAACGCCGACCCGCTCGAGGCGCACGCATCTTCAAAGCGCGTGCAGGGAATACCCTCAAATCCAGCGGCCATGCCGACATAGGGTGCCAAATGGTTTTGGCCCACAAAAGACGGCCCTGCAAAATTACCCAGATAGAACGCCTCAACCTGTTTCGGCTCAACGTTGGCGTCGCGCAGGGCGTTTTCCACAGCTTCTACCGCCAAAGACCGCAAATCCCGGTCGGCAAACGCCCCAAAGGCTGTTTTCCCAATGCCGATCACCGCCACCGATCTCATATATCCTAAAGATAGCTCGGATGGCTACAATGGTTGCCCGTTACACTTTGATTTGCACGTTTTTGCGTTCTGTTCGTCAGTTCTTAATAACGAACGTAGTGTGCCTTGACGATGCAAAGCAACAGAGCGCAACCCGGAACGCAGCGCATGGCGGCCGCCGTGCTCGATTCAGCGCCCCTCGAGGCCTGCATGCCTGAGCCTGTGCCCCACATTTCGCAATCGCAAACCGATTCGGATGCCGACGCGCAAACCCGCTTTGTGCAGCAGAATCTGCGACGCATTTTTCTGCTGATCTACCGCATCGTGGGCAATGTGGACGACGCACAGGACCTCACGCAGGAAACCTTCATCAAGGCGCTGCAGCGCCAAGCGCAGCTCAAGGATTTGGATAAAGCCTCCCACTGGCTCTCGCGCATCGCCGCCAACACCGCCATCGATTTTCTACGCCGCAACAAGAAGTTTTCGTTCGTTGATGTGAATCATTTGTCGGATACGGCGCATGATCTCTTAGAGAACCCGGAACAATCCCTATTGCGCGGCGAGCGCAAGCTTCACCTCGACGGTGGCTTGGCCGAACTCACCGAGCGCGAGCGCATGGCGTTGCTGCTGCGTGATGTGGAAGATATGCCCGCCGACGAAGTAGCATCCCTCATGAATTGTTCCATGGCCACGGTGCGGTCGCACATCGCCAACGCGCGCATCAAGTTCCGGCGCTACCTGGCGGAAAGGCGGCCCTTATGAAGTCGAACACCGCGGAACATCCGAGTGTCGAAATTCTTAGCTTGTATTCAGCCGGAGATCTGCCGCTCCTGCTGCGCTTCCACACCGGCAGGCATGTCCGCGAGTGCCCAGCCTGCGAACAGCAGGTGCTTTCTTTGCACTCGGCCAAGGTGGAACTACGGCGTGAGGCGCATGGCGAAATCTTAACTGGCTTTGAAGCCATCGCCGATTGGCATGCGCTCGAAAGCGACATGCTCGGCAACATCAGAGTCGGTGTAGCCGCGTCGCGTTGTATTGAGAAGGTTGGCCGTGCTCACAGCTTCGTTTCGCGCTTGGCCTGGGGATTCGGCATGACGGCGTTATTCGCAGCAGGCTGGATATCCCGCATGCCGCCGGAAGATAATCAGCGTATCATTTTAGCGTTGCGGCGCGCCGTTGGGCTCGAGCAGCCGGCCTTCAATGGAACCGTTGTGCGTTCCACGCGTGACGGGATTACCGTTCGCGCGCAAGGCGCCACACTCACATTTCTTCATCCACAATCGGCCGTTGTTTCCATGTCGAGCCCGGCTTCCGTCACCGCGCGTTACATCGACGACGATTCCGGCCAGGTCACCATTACCAATGTGTATGGCCAGTAAGCTTCGCTTCATCGTCGGCCTTGTTATGCTCACGTCCCGCGCGCACGCGCAAGACAAAGGCGGCTGGCTCGACTGGCAATTTCCCAAAGATTCACCGGTCCTCATGCGTGACCATAAGGGCTTCACCAATGTAACGATGCGCGGGTCGTCCATGGTGGTCGATCTGCATGAAACGCTCATCCTGCTGAATGTCGGCAAAAAGCCGATTTGCGGCTTGACTCTGCGCGTGGAAGCGCAAGGCATTACGCCTTGGGGCAAGGGGTCCGTCACTAAGCCAAGCCTTTTCGTGCTGCCCGGCGAAGAGTTTCCGGTGAAAGTCGACATGCAATTGTTGCGCCCCATCGCCGCTGCGAAATCCGAATCGGCCATGGTGCAAGTGAGTTTGGATTGCGCCCTGTTTAGTGATTTGAAAGCCTATGGCCCCGACAAACTGAATTCTCGCGGCACCTTGATGGTCTATGAAATGCAAGCCCGCCGCGACCGCCAGTTTCTGGCACGCTTGTTGGATAGCGGTCGGATTCCCGAACTGCGCGAAGAGTTGAATTTTGGCATGCAGGACCCGATTCCACGCCAACTCGGGCTGGAATTCTTGAGCGGTCCACATGCCCCCGTCGCGCGTGAACAGGCGCTCACAGTCAACCCAGTCAACTTCCCCAAAGCCCCCGTTCAGCCGTTGAGCGGAGCGGCCCAAGTAGCAGGCAATGAAGTGCGCGCCCCGCGTGTAGACATTCAGAACGTCTCGAAACTGCGCGTGACAAGCGTAGCCATGGGCTGGATTGTGCGCGACGACCACGGAACAGATTTTGTCGCCGGCGCCTTAACCTCGCGCTCACCCATTGGACCCGTCCAGACGTCTTCCATCAGCGAATCGAGCACGCTGCGTTTTTCCCTTCCCACCGGACAGCCCATGGTGATTGACCGCCTCATGACATTCGTCAACGATGTGGAGTTCGCCGATGGCACCGTGTGGATTCCCAGCCGCGACGATATCAACGCCGCCACGCAAGACCTCGCGCTGCGCCGTGAACTGGCAACCTCGCCCGAAGAGCAGCGTCTGGCTAGCATTTACCGGCGCGAAGGCACCGAAGGATTGAAGAAAGAGCTCAAGCGTATCAGTTTGTCCAATTAAGGCACCGAACTGCTAGAATAGGTACGTTCGTCGCTGTCGGGGCGTGGCTCAGCCTGGCTAGAGCGCCTGGTTCGGGACCAGGAGGCCGGTGGTTCGAATCCACTCGCCCCGACCAATCCCTTCAATCACTTAACGCCATAGCCACCGGTTGGGTCGAGCTTAGCTGTCCGAATGTTGCCTGGCTTATCCGCCGGAAAATTTACTAATCGATAGATCCAGACTCCAGCTGCAATGAAATACCATCACGATTGCCGTGAACATCATAAGCCGTCGTGGTCATTCCATATGTGCGCCACTGGTTCGACCTCGGCCTGTATTGCTCGCGGGCTAAACACAACGGCCAGTGAACGCCGACGTTCTCACCTCAATTCTTCGTCAGTAATCTGAGGCTGACGGGCTTAGCTATGGGCGTACGCCTGAGCTTTTCTAGTGCCGGGGTCTAAACGCCGCTGGGCTGTTGTCATTGTGATCAGGCTTGCCTTATGATCGGCACAGTCAGTTCTTGTTCATTGGCCCGTGCTTTGAAATTTCGGAAGCAGCGCACGAGCCCGTCCTGTAGCTCTTGTACATTGATCGGTTTGGTCAGATAATCGTCAACTCCTGCCGCAATGCATTCATCACGATTCTCTTTCATAGCGCCAGCCGTCAGGGCGGTGATCCAGGGACGATTCTTGCTAAGCGTAATGACGATGTGGCGAGTAGCGTCGAGGCCATTCATTTCAGGCATGTGTACGTCCATCAAAACCATATCGTAGGTTTGTCTGCGCAGTGCTTCGAGCACTTCAAGGCCGTTGCCGACCACATCAGGGCGATAGCCAAGCCGTTCCAGGATGCGGACTGCCACTTTCTGGTTCACCGGGTTGTCCTCCGCTAGGAGGATACGGAGCGGAACACGTCTGGCGAAATTTGAATCAAGCGTCTTGGTACTCCGCGCAATTCGCCGGTCCGTCAATCCGTTCAGGACCCCTGCCAATGTTCTCTGCAGTTGCTGTCGGCGAACTGGCTTTAGTAAGACGGCTGCGAGCGGGTTTTCAAAATTTCCGAAACGTTCTTTGGAAAAAGCGGTGCCCGAACTCAACATAATCATGGGCGGCGCGGCGTTCCCAAATTCCTGCTTTACCGCTAGCGCGAGCTGATCCCCGTCCATTTCCGGCATGTGCCAATCGAGTAGAACCGCATCCCAACGCTCCTTTCGCATTGCCTCCAAAGCTTCTATACCGGAAGAAACGGCGAGAGAGGTAAGTTTCCAGTGGTCCAGATGAGCGGTTAGGATACGAAGATTTGTTTGGTTATCGTCGACTACTAGGATTCGCTTGCTTCGCCAGTCATCGGGCACTGCCCTCGGAAGCTTTTGCGCAGGTGCAGGTCGATATGGGATTTTCAAATGGAAGACAGAACCTTGTCTAGGCTCACTGGTAACCCAGATGCTCCCCCCCATCAATTCGGTCAACCGCTTCGAGATAGCTAGACCTAACCCGGTTCCGCCAAATCGGCGCGTCGTCGAAGAATCAACCTGTGTAAAGGGCTGGAACAGATCCTTTATTTTCTTTAGCGTGATTCCGATGCCAGTGTCGCGTACTACGAGGTACAAGATGTTTTCCCCGCTTTCGCTCTCGCGGAGCGCCGCCGAGATCACAACCTCACCCTGTGCGGTGAACTTGACTGCATTGCTGACAAGGTTCAGCAAAATTTGGCGGGTACGCGTTACATCACCAGATATCCATTCGCTGACTTCTGGACCAATGCTTGCCATCAGTTCGATCTTCTTCTCAGCGGCCTGATTCGCGAGCAACTCGAGCACCTCCTCAACGCAATCGCGCAAGCAGAACGGCTCATTCTCAAGATCAAGCTTGCCTGATTCTATTTTTGAGAAGTCGAGAATGTCGTTAATGATAGTGAGCAAAGCATTTGACGAAGAACGAATTACATTGACGCAGTCGAGGGACTCAGGGGATAGCTCATGATCGAGAAGCAAACTCGTCATGCCAATTACCCCATTCATCGGGGTACGAATCTCGTGGCTCATGTTGGCAAGNNCTCATGTTGGCCAGGAACTCGCTCTTGGCGCGGCTGGCCGCTTCTGCCGCTTCTTTAGCGATTTCTAACTCAGCAGTTCGCTCCGCGACTCGCCTTTCGAGTTGCGTATAAAGATCCTGAAGTTGCGATGCCGCATGATTGTGTGCTTCGCTGAGAATCGTGAATTCGTCAAAGCCGGTTACCGGGACGCGATGATCAAAACGGCCCCCGCCTAAAGCCTTCGCACCGGATTGTAGCCGTCTCAGCGGGCGAATGATGCTTTTCGTTGCGCTCACCGCCAGGAAGGTGGCTAACAAGAAGTTGGACAATCGGAAGATGAGCGCCATCCTCATTGCTCGTTGCCGCTCTCTTTCAAGCGCTCGGAGCGATCGAGAGCGGGCGTTCGCGCTTTCGCGATCCATATCCTGAACCAGTGAGCTTAGAATGTCGCTCATGCTTCGGATCTGGTTTTCCGATCTCAGTTCAAGGGCAACCCAATCTCCCGCGTTTGCCATTTCCATGGCCGAGTTGATCTGGTGTGGGATGACACCACGGAAGTAGGTAAAGACCGCAGTGATCATGGCATTCTTTTGTGAACCATGCCCGGATACCTGAAGTTCCGTAGAAGCTTGGTCAATGAGCTGCGTGAGCTGCGTCTGGAAGGGACTCACTACCTCGGCAAAGTGTGGTGCATTGCGGCTAACCACAGCATTATGGAACATCTGCTGATAGGCGAGAACGTTCGTGTTGACTCGCTGAACCGCCTCCAACTGTTGAGCCTCTTTGTCCAGCTCACGAACACGGGCATCATATCGCTCCAATTCCCAAAATGACAACACACTGGCAATCATGGATAGCAGCAGTAGGCTGGCAAAGCACAAGGCAAGCCGCGCACCGATGGGCATCCCCTGCGGTGACGCATATCGCCGTATAGCCCTCCATCCCGTCAAGCGCATGTTAGTGCCGTCTCTCTATTCTTCGGTCACAGAGGTCCTTTGCGACAGGGTGGAGCGAATTCGCGGCGCCAATCGGGTCACGAAGCGTCTTAGTAGGCGAAAAAGAAGAACAGAAAGCCACTAGCAATGAGAGGGGAAAGTTTAGGTGCCAACCGGCGTCGATTACATCTTGCGCCAATATAGCGGAAGGAGTGGAGGAATTTTCCTATCCACAATCCCTATGGTATTGGTGCTCTTTGCGAGTTGCTCGGCTCGCGTTATCGACTCCAAAATCCCACCGGAATCAGAACAAGAACAACCGGTGCTTTCGATGATGTCCCTGCTCGGTGGGCCTAGTGAGGACTTTGAAACTAAGACTTTACGTTTGTTTGCTGCCCAGCACGGTTTTCACTTTCAACATCTCCCAACATTCGAGTCCGATGACGGCCTGATTGCGCTTCCACAGGAGTTGTTGCGAAAGCATTCCACGGTGCCGGATCTCCTTGAAATGGACATCATCTGGCCTTCGAATCTCTCGGAAGATCTCTTGGATCTTACACCATATCTCGGGGCAGCCGTAAGTTCCTTCCCGCCAGAACTGATCCAACCATTTACCTTCAAAGGACGGCTTATTGCTGTTCCCCTCTTAATAGATACGGGCCTCTTATACTACCGGTCGGATCTTTTGGAGAAGTATGGCTTTCGCTCGCCGCCGAAAACCTGGATTGAGTTGGAAGCGATGTCAAAAGTAATTCAGCGGGGAGAAAGACGAGCTGGTAATAAGAATTTCTGGGGATTCGTTTGGCAAGGCCGCGCTAGCGAAGGGCTGACTTGTAATGCGCTTGAGTGGTTCGGTTCACAAGCTGGTAACCACATCCTGGAACCCGATGGTACGGTGCGCGTCTGTGATCGCGAGGTGGTTCGAGCACTGGAGCGAGCCGTCTCCTGGATTGGGACCATCTCTCCTCCCGGAGTTATTGCCTACGATGTAGATGACTCTTTCAATGTCTGGAAAACCGGAAACGCCGCGTTTATGCGGAATTGGGGTTATGTCTATGGTTTTGCGACCAAACTCTCCTGCCCTGTACATGATCGATTCGGTGTAAGCACGCTTCCGGGTGGCGATTATGGGACTACCCGAACATTGGGGGGAATCGCCGTGACCGTTTCACGCTATTCCGGTCATCGCGAGCAGGCCGTCGCAGCCCTACGATATCTGGTGAGCGCGGAGGTTGAGAGTCTTCGCACCATCCAGACGGGCACCTTACCGCCCATGTACTCACTCCAACAACGGGGCGATCTGATGAAAAATACGCCCTTTCATGATGCACTTGCCGGAAAAGTCATGACCGGGGTAGTGGCCCGTCCAGCTGCGCTCGCTGGCGCCTCCTACGAAAGAGTATCCCACGCGTTTTCCGAGGCCGTCCACGCTGCTTTAGCCCGACAAGCGAGCCCCGCCCAAAGCTTGCACCATTTGGAAGACCAACTTGTTGAGATCACCGGGTTTCGTCCGGCGGCAAACCTTTGATTGATTGCGCCTATATGAGTGGCGGGATCGACCGCGTTGCTGTACTTCATTACATAGATGGTTAATACCGGGCGATCGGGCAGGGGCGCCTAT
>PMSX01000310.1 GCA_003167495.1 Bryobacterales bacterium
CACCTTCGCCGGAATACGCACACAAGAAAGCTGCAGCGTCGCGGTGTCGTTTCAGCGCTTCGTCATTCATCTTGCGAAGCCTAGCGCAATGTTGATCGAGATTGAGCGGTGGCCGAGCGGCGAACTGGTACACGCCACATTCCAGCCAACTATTGTTCAATTTGGGGCACTGGCGCGGTGACACCAATGCGTACAGAACACCGCTTCACTTGGGTCTTTGTCTGGAACCTGCAGCTCGCCAGCTGTTGTGAAGCCCGGACATTCAGCACACCCGCCGAAGTGCTCGCATAAATCACCCGTAAGGACCGATGGCTGATCGTCTTTGGGGAATTCGAAACGCTCCACGCTACGCTCTCGAAAGCAAACTCTTCTGTCTGCATTGCGAGCAAACGGCGAGCTCTGGATTCAGCGCCGGCGCAACCATTTCTTCATGTCCGCATTTCAGCCGTTTCGTAACTCTGTCATCAACTGGCGTCTGCTCTTGGCGATCAGCCTTCGCCCACACTTCGGCCCTGATGTCATCTCGGCGCTTTCGTGAGAGTGGCTTGGGCACAATGACATTATGGACCTACAAGATTACGTTCGGTTCTTTCATTCCAATTGCGGTGGGATTGTCGTTGGGTCTCTGGAAACTGGCAAGTTTCGATGTGCGGAATGCGGCCAGGAAATGACAGCGTTCGTAAGTTCTGAACAAGTGTCAAATCCATAAATAAACACAACTGAGGGCTTGTTCCACAAAATTAGGTGCAAACGTACAGTGTTATTTGCAAATGGCGTAGTGGTGCCGGAATCGCTGAAGGGCTCGTTTCTATCGCGTTCGGACGCATCTTGCCGTGGGCGGAAAAACCTAGAGCTCAGCCACATGTCGAGAGAGTGGTGCCCACGCGATGAACGCCGCATTTGCCTCATGGTAACCAGAAACTTTGAGAGCGAAATCGGCTAAGGCCTCTGTCTATTGATGTCGGACACATTCGAGTGATGTTCAGTTGCGAATAGCGTTGTATCAGTAACAAATAAAAATGGATTTGACATCTCCCGTCAAGGTTTTTGCGAAACGGCTGGGCAAGTGGAATTCTGCAGCCAGCGTTGGTCAGCGTCGAGCGAAATCTCAAGAACGTTAACGCGAGTGCCCACAGACTTGTCATATTTTGCCGTTTCCTGGATGAAGTATTCGAGTCTTCTCCACCTTTGCTCTGACATCGAAATCGATTTGGCTTTCCGTGTCCACTCTGCTTGCGAAGACTTGGCCCTCTCAGAGTTTCCCTCCATCAACTCCTGTGTAATCGGGTGGGCTGGGTACGTGAGGTCTCCGGGACCAAACACAATCTCTTGATTCACAATTGGAGCTAGTGAATGGGTCTCGTCCAGGGACACGACCTGCATAAATAGCATCGCTTTTCCATCCCGATAACCTGCGAACAGGCCCGCCAATAGGATGTTCGCGGTGTTCCCTTTGGCCAATTGAGTAACGAGCTCTGGAACGGCCAGGTAAAGCGAGCTGTAGTGATTCTTTGCCTTCTCGGCCCACTCTGACGCGGTTTTGCGCAGATCACGACTAGTAGAAGTGTATGCCTCACGTGCATCAACCTGAGTGTCCCAAGATGGAATCAAATCCAAAACGCCGTTTGGAGTGTAATGGACATTACCGATGAACGCAGCCGCAGCATGACCAAGCGGAACAATCTTGCAAAAGTCGTCATTGCTGGTTTGGGTTCCGGGGGAAAGCAGCTGTTCATGCGTATCGGCTACAAACAGAATTTGCGTGCCGCTGATTTGCACAGTTATGGAGGTGCCGTAAGCAGAAGCAGTCGACATGAGGAGCGATACAAGCGCGCTGACATTCCTTAATTTATCTTTCAGCCGCATGTATTTGGAGTTTAGCGTCCGAAGCTATCGCTGCCTTGCAGTCGCTCAATCTGCTTCACCGCATCGTGCACTAGCGCGATGAGCGCGGATTCGCAGGGGCGAGATTCCCAGCTACGCTCATCCTCGGAATACCGGGAAAGGGGCGGTCCAGTGGCCCCGCAGGACTCGGCAATTCCACCAACACCGACGGTCATCGTGCCGCTTTGACCCCCTTAGATTAGGGAGCCGTCCTGAAATACTGTGACATGGATAACGAAATACTATGACATGGATAACAGGGATCATCGGGAGCCTCATCGCCGCCGGCATCGTTGCGCTGATAGCCGCGGCCTACCAAAGATGGTTCGGGCAGAAAATTCAGATCACCCATCCGCGCCCCGGTGAGGCGTTGACCGATCCGGCACCATTGGGCCAGATATTCGCTTTTCCGGTACACGGCAAACTGAAGCGTCTTCCAAAGGATCACGAGATATGGCTTTTGAACCAAGAAGAGCAGACTGGCCTGCTTGGGCCTCAGGGGTTTTCGATCGTCAAGTATAACCACGAAAACCGAACCTGGACCGGAAAAGTCTGTTCGAGGAAGAATACGAGCCTGCGCATTGTTGCAGTCGTCGCACCCCCAACCACACAAGATTTCTTTCGGTATTACCAGCGCGTGGGCGAAATGAGGGCTTATACATTTGAACTGCTGAAACGGATTCCGCCGGAGTGTAAAAATGTAGCTTCGATCCAGACTTTCGTTCCGTAGTAAGGACGTCATATGACCCTTTCTCCACCGCCAAGCCTCACACCGCGCTCATACTGATCGATGTCCGCTCTACCGGCGGACATTCCGTCTCCAACGTCAGCTACGTAGAGGTTCGTCATTCCAGCTAGTCCGTGAGTCGGAGTCACGTTGTTCGAATGTGTTGCTGATTAGATCGTCGCTGAACCGCTTGAAGCGTTCATCAACTAGGTCTTTCCCGCGGGGCTCATCTTTGAGCATCGGAATATTGGCGTATCTGAAGCTCCCGAAAGCCATCGTTCCCTTCGGGGTTTTGTTGTGTCGATAGTAATCGTCAATGATATCGGTCAAATCATGCTGATCAGTGTGGGGAAAGATGCTTTCGAGGTCGCTGATTGTAATCGCATAAGGCGCTGTGACTGTTGGGCGTCTCGGGAGAGTTCTTCGGTCAAAGTGCTCCGAGTAGAGGTTGGTAAGGTATGGGCTGACAAAGCTCTTGTCCAGAAACACCATTATGGGATAAATCATTGTGACTTGGTTGGCGCTTAAGCCGTCGATTGGTGTCAATCCGGAAATTATTTGCGAATCCGGCCTGGTTGCCGA
Source organism: Bryobacterales bacterium (assembly GCA_003167495.1). Lineage (GTDB taxonomy): Bacteria > Acidobacteriota > Terriglobia > Bryobacterales > Bryobacteraceae > Bog-105. The sequence continues at coordinate 3,194 of PMSX01000310.1, forward strand.
AAATTAAATGCGAATGGCCGAGCGCTATTTGCGAATGGCTCGCTCCTCCAGGCGATTGGAGCAAAGCGCTGGAACCACTGATTCTATTGAGCTGCGACGATGGGTGTTTTTTGTAGGCAGTACTTCTGGTCCAGGAGCCACGATGATGAACAGACCGAGACGCAGCGCCGCCGAATCGGCTGAAAAGCCAATCTCGCCTTATGAGTGGATCACGATGAGAGTGGCCGGATCCTTGTGTTTATTGAGGTTGGGGTGCTTGTCTCCAGGGTCATTCGCAAATAGCGCTCGGTGATTCGCAAATAATTTCCGAAATGACAGAAAGAATTTTTTACCCATCGGTTGGCCGCGAGCGCCGGTGAGCGAGTGAGAACAAAAATTCTTTTGGTGGTTCCGTAGAAAGCAGAAGGAGCGCCGTGTGCAGGGCGCAGGAATTTCGCCCGAAGCCGTGTCAAGGAAAGGCCAGAAGAAAGGAATAAAGAGAATCGCCAGCGAGATTGACGGATTATGGCTGGACGAAGAAATGGGGCTAGCGGAACGGGACGGGTGGTTGTAACGTAAGGTGCCGGTTCGGGAGGACGGAACGATGCTGGTGGAAAGACAATATGTTACGACGGTGGCGTCTCGGAAATGCCAAAAGGCTTCGCCATGTCTTGAAGCGTATATTGGGCCACAATTTCGTCAGATGACGGCAGATTCCTGCCCTGCCGCAATACCTACCTGATATAAATGTAATTCCGCCGTGTCGAAAGCTGCGAAGAGTATCAAATGGTCAGTACACTTGTGCGCCAGGAGCAATTCGGGGAAGGACGCGTTCTCGCATCAGGAAGCGGACGGTTAAGAATCAGCTTTTTTGGTCTTGATGGTGCCAATTCCGAGCAGATTTTTGCCCAAGACGCGATCGCCGGAGGCGTTCTCATCCCGGTGCTCCTTGAAAAAGGAAGACGTTCGCTGACGTAGACTGGAGTCATGAGTGTTGATAAAGCGAGCCTAGACTTTGAGCCCGCCATATGGGCTCGACTCATCCAGGCCCCCAAAGCGGCAATTTCGCCGGAGGCGGCCCGGTACCTTATGGCCATCGATTTCGGTGATGCCGACCATGCTCGCATGCAGGAATTGATGGAAAAATCGAATGAAGGCACGTTGACACTCGAGGAGACGGCCGAGCTTGACGGATACGTCAATATTGCAAACGTGCTGTCGGTTATGCACTCCCAGGCTCGGGTAGCTCTAAAAAAACCCGGCTTCGAATCCATGCGCAATGCTCTCAACTCTTGACTCAGAATTTGATCCGCAACGTCTGGGAGCGGGCCAACCGGCGCTGTGAATATTGCCATATGCCGTCATTCGGGTACGCGGGTTCCTTCCACGTCGACCACATCGTCGCCCGGCAGCACGGCGGAGAAACCATCATAGAGAATTTGGCCCTTGCGTGCCTGCACTGCAACCAGCGGAAGGGTCCCAACATCGCTGGAAGGAATCCTGAAACTGGCAAGATCGTTCCGTTGTTTCATCCTCGGGAGGACCGTTGGGACGACCATTTTGAATGGAGCGGAGTAGACCTAATAGGCAGAACAGAGATTGGCCGGGCGACCATCCAGGTTCTCGCGATCAACGATCCTGGCTTTCGTGCAATTCGTATTGCGCTGAGGGACGAGGGAATCAGCGAGTGGAGTTGAAATTTCGTTACTGCGTGCAACCCGCTGCGGTTTATTTGTACCGTTTGCTGTCAGCTACACCAAGCTATTTCCAATCACGGGCCTGTGAATGTTTGCAGACGATAAGGTCACCTTCCGCTTGATTCGGTGACAACGCGGTCTATTGCGCTCACCTTCCCATTCGCAAAATACGCTTCGCTCCTGCGTTTGCAAGAGCGCGTCCACGGTTTGGTTTCTCGCTAGATGGCGCCCTCCAAAAATCGCTTACGTGATTCGCTAACCCTTGCAACCTGGAACTCCTTCTGGCGCGGCCCTGCCGCTCAAACCATCGAAGCCTGGTCTCGAGGAGTCGGTTCAGCTCTCGAAGTGTCGTTAGCCCGACGGATTAGCAATGAGTGTCGTCCTGGTCAATCCGAGTTGGGCAGCAGCTCCAAGCTGTCCGGTGAGTTCCGATAGGCCGAACGCGAATATAGTGGCCAAAACTGTATTTATGGTTTGCGCTCTGTATGAGACTTCTAAGTTTGGCGCGTGCCCGTGAAATCCGTGCCTTCACGGTACCCTCCGGCAGGCGCAAGATGTCTGTCATTTCCCGGATAGATAGGCCGTCAAGATCGCGAAGTTCAAATGCCTTCCGCAGGGTCGGCGGGAGCTGTCGCACCAAGTGCATAAGATGCGCTAAATGTTCAGCTCTACGAAGCTCTTCTTCGGGGCTTGGCCTTCGATCCCGCAAGCGCTCCGACAACGCGTAGCCTTCGTGGTCTCGAGGCTGTTCGTCCAAAGGAACGTACGTCCCGCGTGCCTGCCTGCGCAATTGAGTTAGCGCCGCATTAGTTACGATTGCCGTCAACCATGTCGACATCTGCGCCTCGCCTCTGAATTGTGCAAGGTTCTTGAAGGCGCACAGCAAGGCGTCCTGAACTGCGTCCTCCGCGTCGGCAGCATTTCCCAGATGCCGAAAAGCCCGGCGGTATAAAGCAGGTAAGCAATGAGATAAGACGGCGTCCATTTCTTGACCCTTCCTATCGCCACGACTGAAACTAAAACTCGGCGTTTTGTCGAGTACTGTGAGTGTCGTTCCCATGACTTCAGGTTCCTCCCATCCTGACGTTCAATCCGCAAGAGGCGGGTTTGAACCATGCTCAGCAGGCAATGCCCCAGCCTGTTCCGTGAGTGGGCAGGCCGCGTGACCACATTGGCATGCGATCTCGACTTCTTCGTTCCCAGCTTCCCGACAGGCGTCTCCGCAATACCGCTGACCGGGTGCCGCGTCACACCTGCAGGGGATGTGTGCACATTTTGTTATCTTTTTGTCTATCATTTGAACTTCTCTCCTTTTTGAGGTTTCAGTCCCAACTCTTGCACGTTTCTCTCCAAACGCGGCGATCCAGCAACTGCAAGGTTTTCCTCATGATCTATGTCATCTCGGCGGAAAAACAGATCAGCGCCAACGACACTCAGTCGGCCGATGGACGCGCGGATGCCGTCGAGCCTCTATCTCCCGAGGCACATCAAGCAAGATCCGCACGCTACGATTTTCCGTGGCTGCGGATGCGGCCTCCGAGGCCCCGGCGATGAGCTCGCGGATCTCGCAACTCTCTGTGATCGATCTGTTTCCACAGGTCAGGCAACTGACTTCGGCCAACATTTCCTGCATGCGACCTGCGGCACGGTACATATTTGCCGCGAGCCGTTTCACTTCGGCCGGCATAGCACCGACATTCATTAGCATTTCGCTCCCGGCGTAGATCGTCGCCACAGGGTTCCGGAGGTCATGGACAATCGAGGTGCACCAATCCATGGCGGGCATGCTCTCCGGCACGCTCTGGGCTCGGGGATCTGACGGATTCCGAAATCTATACCCCGCCCAAGGCTCTGTCAGGATGTACTGCGGCCTGGCCGGATCATCTTCGATTTTCTTGCGAAGTATGCGGATGTAGGTCCGCCGATATTCCAGTTCGTTTCCGTATTGCGGGCCCCAAACGCCACGCAAGAGCTTCACGTGGCTAACAACAGCGCCCTCGTTCTTGAACAAATAGGAAAGAAGGTCGAACTCCTTGGGAGTGAGGTGGACTTCCTCGTTCGCCTTCCAGAGCAAACGCCGATTCGAGATCCATTCTCAGATCCCCGGCGCGCAGGATCCCAATGGAACGCGACCCACAAGTGCCCCGGATTTGTGGCAAGCCGGTCTCCGACACGCTCTCCGCTCGCGGATTGCGGGAATGCGATAGGTCATGGCCCTCGATATCTTGCAGCCGGCTTGTAGGCTGCAGTTCTATCCTTGTGGCGTGTAGGATTTCCTTGTAACCAATGTCGTTCATCTAAGTCGGTCCCCCAGATCCACGCACGTCAAGTGCGTGGAGTGTTCCTCTCGGCTTCCTTGGCCGGTTCGTGCTTACCGGAACAAGATTTTGGCCATGATCCCTTTGCCCTCAGGCCTGATTAGGTGCCAGTTGAAATCCCGAGACGCCACGAATGGCGCGTACTTCGTCCCGTCCTGCAGAACGACCCACGTGACGTCCGATACGAGATCAGCCCGGCTCTTGATCAGCCATACTTCCTTCCCAACGTCATCCCCGAGCATGCTAGCGCCCCGTTTGGCGTCTTCCAACCGGGAATTTAAACGTGGCTCCTGCGAATATCTGCCATTTGGGCGATAGAACACCGGACTGGTAAACGGAGTATTGAGGCTCGATGTAGAGGTTCACCAAGTCACCATTTGAACGCTTCCATACCTTGCCTACGCCGAATCCCAGCGGGATGTCGTGCACGTGGTAATAGCTATTGAACGTCCAGACACCGGTAGATCGGAGGTAGAAGCCATGGTGGAAATTATAGTGAATGATTGGCTGTACAGTCGTTTCCTGGCCGACTGGGCCTGAATTGTTCCCAGAGAAGGTGTGCTCATAGTTGACTAGCACGCCCAATAATCCCCAGTCAAAGGGCTTAAGTACGATTCCGGCAGCGCCAGCCTGCCACTTCCCAGAACCGTAGGCAAATCCTCTGGCCGTTGGCGCCGCGATGAGCGGCCCAGCTCCGATCGTGGTCCCGTGCGCGTGAAAAAGGACAAGGTCGTAGACCGTCAGATCTCCAACTCCGGTATTTGGGCCGCCCTGCTCGGTCGCAGTGGCATCGATCGGCAGGATTACGCGTACGAATTGGTGAAGACCGAATTCATCTATCGGCACCGATACTCGCAGCAGCCCCTGATCACCAATTCTTCCGGAGTATCCTTCCGGCGAAGGCACGAAGTAATTCTGCAGATCGATTGTGAGCATGGGATTAACCGGGTTATTCGCCTCGTTCGTGCCATTTGTTGCTCCCGAGCCAGTATCGACATTCTGAGCAGGGCGCCCACTGGTTTCTTGTGACCGTGCGCTTCCCACGAAAGAAACGAGGCCGACCACCAAAATTATCGTGTGTTTTGAAAGCATTGTAATTAACCTTTATGTCTTTGCATTTGTAACTCAACCGTGCCGAAGCCTTGCCGAGGTTTCCTTCGACTAACGCCAGTCCGTCGCTCAAATCCTGGGCTTTGAAAGCGCCTGGCGAATTGGCAACGACTTTGTAGCCGTGGGTCTGAGAACGCGTTCGTGATATCACCGCCGATGCCTTGAGAGGGGCAAGTCGTGATCATGGTTTTGCGCTTAGAGCGCTTTACCTTCGTGTCATCCTTCTCCTTCTCGTCAACCCGGTTGTCCGGCCGGCCGGCCTTTAAAGGGCAAAACAGTTGCCATCGCTAACGTGTTGACACCGCAGTCGTAAAGCGAGACTGCCACCGGGAAATGTCCTCAGGCGGAGTCGAGCGAGGGACACGGAGGGACAGGGAGTAGAGTGCCCTGATCGAGGGACACTTCTCACGGGTTCACTTCTTCGTCGTCGCTCAGTTTTTCCGGCAGCGTTGAACTATAACCCGAAATCTTGCCGGCATGAAAGCGCCGAGCACTGCTATAAATAGGCTTCGTTGTCAGGCACTCGATGCCGACGAGGAAGGGAGCGTACAGGCCACTCGGGTTCCACCGGAGCTGAACCAAACTGTGCATACGGTTGCAGCCGTTGGCATCGGCGTTGACGTCCTCGGAGCCGGCTGTCAGAATGGTTCCGGGGTGTACCGCCGTGTCGACGATGTCGCAATCCGGGATCGAGCTTTCTGGGTACGATTTCGTACCCCTGCGGGAAGGTGGGGAATTCACCCTTTACCGTGGATGGCAGGGCGGCAACCTGTCGCCCATCCTTGTAGTGGCTCTCGCGGCAGAGTATCCGTCGCCTCAGAGTCTCCGGCGGCTGGAACACGAATACTCGTTCGCAGCCGAAGTCGATCCAGCATGGGCAGCCAAGCCTCTGGCGCTCACTCGTCACGAAGGGCGAGCGATCCTCGTACTCAAAGACCCTGGCGGTGATCCTCTGGATCTGATTCTTGAGCGAGGCCAGGGACAACCGCTCGATCTGACCCGCGCCCTGCGCGTCGCGATCGGCTTGACGACGGCGCTCTGCCAAGTCCATCGGCACGGACTCATACATAAGGACATCAAGCCTGAAAACGTGCTCGTCGACGACGCCAACTGCGTATGGCTTACTGGCTTCGGAGTTGCATCGCGGTTGCCCCGCGAGCTCCAGCCGCCCGCACCGCCGGAGATTATTTCCGGCACGCTGGCCTACATGGCACCCGAGCAGACCGGTCGCATGAACCGTTCGGTCGATG
>PMSX01000002.1 GCA_003167495.1 Bryobacterales bacterium
GTACCGCTCACTCTCTCCAATCAGGATTTTCTTGAGCTGGAAGCCTTGTCGTTAATGGGTGGACTCACGGCCGGCAGCCTAATTGTTGACCCGACCGAGGTTATGATTAATGGCAATATTCAGGCTTTTTATACGTATACGCCGTTGACAACGACGCTTGCACCCGAGCCGACGTACCGAGCATTATCAGCGCTTGTTTTCGTAGGCGTCTTGCTCAGGCGCAAGCGGAAATTGTTAGGCGGAGCTTCAGGAAGATCGGGTGGTCGTGAACCACGGCGTCGAGATCAGTCATGGGGGCATTGGACCGAAGGGCATTCTGGAGAAGATCGGGAAAGTCGACCATGAACTGATTATCGAGCCAGGTGCAGTACCGAGTTCACAAGATCTCTTGTCCCGTTAGACATGCGTGCCTCCGGCGTCATCTGCACGAGACATGCGCGGCTGGGAAGGCAGCGAAACGGAAGAATTTCTGACGAGCAAACGGCTTGCGGAAATATGTGTAGCTAGGTCATACCCTTCGCCGCAAATGTTCCAATAAGCACAGCGGNNCGTCCGTAGGGTTCAAAATCACGTCACCCCGTTCCGGTTGGTAGAACCGCGCGATTACTTCGCCACCCTTCGCATCATTCACAACGCAACAAATGCCGTTCTCTTCCGCGTCCAACAGATCCTGATAGGTGAGGCTAGTCTTTCCAGTCCCTGTGTCGCCCATGCGGAACTGATGCGAGGCTTCTTTCGCTTGGGGAAGCCGGATCGAACTGAACCTCGTTCTCATCGGTTCTTTGCTCCCCAGGCGAGCATCGCGGCCGGGATGAGAATTGGGCCAAGAATCAAGCCAAGGATGCCCAGGCAATGCAAAGCACAGTCATTCGCAGACCTCCACGTTCGACTTCCCACAAATGGGTGTTAGTGTCCCAAGCAAGTAGGGAAGGGCTGTCAATGCTGCCTGCTCTTCTTGCGTGCGAGGGTAGATCGGAAAGCAACCGAACGCTTTCCGCAAAGCTGCTGCCTCTGCCTCAACGAACATCGGGTATGACGGCACCAACTCCCTCGGAGTTTTCACTTGTTTCGTCTTATTGGCCATTCAGCGGTCCTTCCAAGGCTTGACCGCATAACGCATGCCGTCGCCTTTGGCTTCCTTGTTGTATTCGTCAACCGTTGCCACGATCGACCCATCAAAAGGAAGGCCGGCAATGATTGAAGACCGATAGCGATAATCGGCGACTAAACCCCAAATCAGTCCCGTCAGAAAAGTGAACAGTGTAAGCGTGACGGGCCACTTGAAAACCATCGCCGGATCATCGGAATAGATAAGCCTTCACCGTCTCCCGCAATTCAACAAGCTGCGCCGCGCCGGTTTTCGGATGCGTTTCCAGCAGCGTCGGCCATGGGGCACCCCAATCCCAGCGTATCACTACGCCAGGAAATAAGGTTCAAAAAAAGAATCGTCCCTACCTCTTACATTTATGTCCCGCACCCAGAAGCGTCTTCATGATCGCTCTTCACATTGATTTAGGTTACCCTATGAATGAGCCGCGCACATCGGCATACGAGAATGAATTATGGTCCTAAGAGTGAATGCTTCCGGCGACGTTGTGCTTCCGGCTGAATTGATACAAGCCGCTCCTGACAGCCCGCTTGAAGCTGAACGGCAGGGTGATGCCATTATTCTCCGTCCTCCCGACGCACGAGGAGCAAAATCCGCTCGACGTTCTATCCTCGACCTGCCTACCATCCATACGCGGCCTGTCGATGCAAGCATGACTTTTCGCCGCGGAGACATTTATGGCGACGACGGTCGTTAGCGAGCCGACCGCTAAGGCACTGAGCAAACCTGAGCCCACGGCAACCGACGAAATCAAAGTTTTTATCGATACCGACGTCCTGATCTATAACTTTGCCGACGAATCACCTTGGCATACGACGGCGCGAGATAGGATACGCCAGCTTAGAGATATGGGAGCCGAGTTCTGGATCAGCAGGCAGGTGATTCGAGAGTTGTTACTCGCTTGAAGACTGCGATCGATACCGCCGAGCGGATAGAAGCTCTATTTAGCTGACACAACTCAACACTTCAAAGATCCATCAATGATCCTCAACATAGACAAAATGATCTGGCTGACCGAGATGGATCAGGTGAATATCGCGCGATGGAACAGGCTGCATTCCGAGCACCTGTGCGCAGAGGTGGCGGACATGACCAATAACCTGCTGCAGTACCGCGCGAAGCTCTTAGCCGTTGAGACCAACTACGCCAAACAAGTCCACGCCGCAAGAGTGGAAGCTAAGTAACCTAGCCAACCCGCGTGCTCGATTTCCGGCTAAAGACCTTAAAGCATTTTCAGAGTCTTTGCGATATCTTTCGCATAGTCGAGCCATCGTAAGATCGTTCATGATTATTGGGTTCAGATGGCAATTCTCTCAACCTCGTCCAGGGAAATCTCATCCTGCCGACGATCATACAGTTTGGTCGTGCGCGGCGACTCGTGATTGGCGATCTGTTGCGCGATTTCGAGCGTGCCGCCATTCTTGAGGTACGCGGTGATGCCGGTAGCGCGGAACGTGTGGTTCCCAATCTTCGTTTCGATGCCCGCAACGGCGGTTCGCCGTTGAATCATGCGGTAAGCGTCCTGCTGCCAAAGTGGTTTGCCGCTCAGTACGCCGGATTTTCCGGCCGCCGTTTGAAAGAGCGGCTGATGCGGATCGCCGGCGAGGCCTGCGCCGGTGATGTAGGCGTCGAGCAAGTCTTCCAATTTGTGGTGGCAAGGCACTTCGTGCTCTTTACCGCCTTTTTCAGGTAAGTGGACCCAGCCGCGGCGCCCTTGCACGAAGTAGTCGCCAACTTTCATTTGCAGGACGGCGCCGATGCGCGCGAACGTGTAGACCATGACACCGATAAGCGCGCGATCGCGTAAGCCGGGGAGGTCGGCCGATTCGCGAACCTGGCCGTCCGGGCCGGTGGTTTTGACGACGACGGCGATGCTGTTGAGCAGGGTACGCGCTTCGTCGATGGTCAGCACGGGCGTCTTACCTTTCTTCACTACATACTTGGGGCCGCGCACGGCATGGGCCGGGTTGACTTCGAGAACGTGGCCAGTCACCAGCCAGTCGAACAGCATTCGCACGGCGGCGTGGGTGGCGCGACTTCGCCCTCCAGGTCCTTGATGAAGGCGGCGACATGAAAGGCTTGGATGCTGGCCAGTTCGGCCAAGCCGTGGGCCTCGCACCAGGCGGCAAAACGGCGGGTGGCATGGAGATAGGCTTTGCGGGTGCCATCGTTATTGACCTGGGTGGTGAAGAATTCCAGAAAGCGCCGGGCGGCTTTGGGGTGCGGGGCAAACAGGCCGGCTGGCTGGAGTTCGGGAGCGGGGGAAAGAGTGATTGCGATGGGTTCCATGGCTTTGATGATCGTGTGTGATAAACGGCATATTCACACACGATTCAACTGGGGAATCTTTGGAACAACGCCGGAACAGCCATCGTTCGAAAAGATTTGCTCAGCCTCAGCGCCTAGCCATAAGTTCGGAGCGAGCTTTCAAGGCTGACAACCAGAACTCATGGCCGTTGTACATCGCTTTCGGCTGCTCGATGTTGAACTTGATCGCGCCGGCACCCTTTTGTGTTTCCTCGGTAATGACGAGTGTCCCGCCGCGCTCGGGGACGAGGACCCAGGCGTGGTGAACCGTGAACTCCGAATTATCGACGCTCCAACCGATTTCGCGCCCCGGCTCGCAGGCCACCACAGTGCTTCGGATCGGGAAGCCGAAAGTCTTCCAATTGAAGCTTACGCCCATGGCGAGCTTGGATTGGCCGCCCTCGATTCGCATGTCGGCTGAGTTCGCATACCAGCTCGGCCATTGCTCGGCGTCAATCAGGTTTGCCCATACGATTTCCGGCGGTGCGTCGATCCAACCCTCATTCTGGACGAAGACATCGACATTGTGGGGTTCGAGACCCGCCGGCCAGTGGATAAGTGGCGATGCTTGCTTCATATGGCCCGGCTGACTACCTCTTCTCTGCCGGGTACCGGGTGTCGATAGGCTTTTCAGGATTCGCATGGATCTGCAGCACAGCGCAATGGTGATAGCTGTAGTCGCCGTCACTATTCAGACCGTGAGCGGCCATGAACTCGACAATTTGAAGCGTACATTTGGCGCAGTTGATGTTCGGGAGCTCAACGTCGGTTTCGAGATCCTTGTCGAATTTCGTCGTATGGGGGAACAAGCCGTCGGCGAGGATGGGCGGCACCGGCGGGAAATGGATGGCGGCTGAGATGGAGCGGGGACCTCGGGCGGACGGCTCAGTTTTCACTTCCGGGTCTGGCGGGAGTTCGTCGCGCGAGTTCACAGCGAGAGCGACCCGATAGAATCCCGGATGAAAGACTGTCTCGTGAAGCCTGATGTGGAGGTTCTCACCGCCTTGGGCACTTGTCACCGCGCCGGTTGGCTTGCCAGGGTCGGCGGATGTCCCGCCGCATGGCGCCATCTTTTGCGGGTCGCCAAGCTGGGATTCCTGGAGCCACGAGGCGGGCTCAATCAGTCGGAAATGGCCGATGCTCACCGGGGCGAAGACGATCAATGCTAGGCCACCGATAAATGACGTGAGAAGCGGTCTCATACCGGTTCGCCGGAGCGGCCAGGGGATAAGTGGCGATGCTTGCTTCAAATGGTCTGCCTTCTGAATCAGTCCATTCCTTGTCATGAAAAGCTCCTTTCAACTTCGGTGCACGATGGATTCGTCATGTCAGACGGGCAGCCCTTCCCGCGAAATTTCGGCGCAGATGGCGATAAGGCGGTCCTGCAGCGCCGGATCATTGGCCTGCGGGTTAGGGTCCATCCGTTTCAGATGATAGAAATACTTGCCCGTCACCTGCGCCTTCGGATCGTCACCGGCGGCAAGCCAAACTTGCGTGAGGTGCGCTTGCTCCATGTCGTCCGGCGCGCCCGGGCCGCCCATCTTTGTCGGCACCCAACCCGGCTCCAGCGAGTTCGACAAAACATCCGTCCATCGTCGCGCGATCGCAAAAGCGAGCATCGCATCGTGGAGTTTGCTTTCGGCGTAGGCTTGCGAGCCGTTCCAGCGTCGCTTCTGCCAGAGGATATCGTCAAGATTGGCGTCGGCACCATGATGCATGCCAGAACTGAGATAGACGAGCCGCTTTGGCCGGTTGATCAGCGCAGTCAGGATGTAGGCCGACAGCGTGTTGATGGCGAAGACATGCGGCAGCCCATCGGCAGTGACGCGGGACGCTTCGCGGTAGCCGACCGCCGCATTCTGGATCACCGCATCAAAGCGACCCAGCGCATTGACCTGGGCGGCGATATCCTTTGCGCCGGCAATGGTCTCGACATCGCCAGTCACGATTGCTTCGGTCTTGGGCAATTGTCGTTGGGCGTCTTCAGCACGGGCAGCGTTGCGGGCGTGCAGGACAACTTTATGACCTTGGTTGATGAGCCTATCGGCGGCCATGAGGCCGAGTCCAGCGGATGAGCCGGAAATGAAGATACGAGACATGCGATTTCTCCTTAGTGTTGACTCCGCTCGCTTCCCCGCTGCGGCCTTTTCGTGGCGGGCCATCCGCTCGGAGCGAGCCTTCAGGGCAGACATCCACCAGTCATGGCCGTCGTATATCGCGTTCGGCTGATCGAGCCGGAATTTGATCGCATCAGCACCCTTTTGTGCTTCCTCAGTGATGACGCGCGCCCCACCGCGCTCGGGGACAAGTACCCACGCGTGGTGAACCTTAAAACCCGGATTATCGACGCTCCAACCGATTTCGCGGCCCGGCTGGAAGGCATCCACCGTGCTTCGGATGGGAAAACCGAACGTCTTCCAGCTGAAGCTGACACCCTTGGCGAGCTTGGATTGGCCGCCTTCGATGCGAATGTCGGCCGAGTTCGAATACCAGCTCGGCCATTGCGCAGCGTCGATCAGGTTTGTCCAGACGATGCCTGATGGCGGGTCGATCCAGCCCTCATTGTGGACGAAGACATCGGCATTGCGGGGTTCGAGACCTTGCGGCCAGTGGATAAGCGGTGTCGCTTGCTTTAAATAGTTCGCCGACAAATGACCCGATTCCTGTGCATCCGCCACCGAAGCCGTGAGCAGCGCCAGACCGGCGTTCAGGATTAATGCATACCTTCTCATAAACTGCCTACCCGCGTTCGCGCCAGTGAGCCCAGCTCGTTTGCGGCCTCTTCGATGAAATCGGCCACTTCTCCGGGACGCGAGATCATCGGAACGTGGCTGGACTTAAGAACGAGCGTTTTGGCTCCCATCCGCTTCGCTGT
>PMSX01000206.1 GCA_003167495.1 Bryobacterales bacterium
CCTGAGAGGCACCACTGTCACGTCCAGGGGATCCGGCGAGAAAGTGGCGCAATATTGGTATCCAGCCAGCCGCCCACCCCTTATTCTGCGCAACGATATGGAATACGTGGAGGCCGCCCGCGAGGTTCTGGATAAGGCGGTGAGATGCAGACTTCGAAGTATTGCCCCCGTTCCGATCCAGGCAAGCGGAGGGTTTGACTCCTGTTGTCTCATGGTGTCCGTTCTGGCGCAGACCAATACTCCGGAAGTTCCCCTTTTCAGCACGGTGCCGAATCCCGATATGCCCGCCGTATCACGGCCTCATACTTACGCGAGTGAGCGTTCCGCTGTGCTGGCAATGCAGCGCGTGTTTCCCCGTCTGGCTACGCACCTCGTTGAACCGGGACTGCGGCCGGACGTGGAGTTCGCTCCAGAAACCATCTTCGAGGATGTCGCCGTGCCCCTGAGCAGCATCGTGGCGCCGGGATGGACCGACATGATGTTCCGCAACATGCGTGACACAGGCGCCACCTCCTTTCTAGCCGGACACATGGGGAACGCGACGCTCACCTGGGATGGAAAACCAAGGCTGGGTAGTTTGTTCCGCGAGGGGCACTGGGTTCGGCTGGCAGCTGAAGCGGCCGCGCTCGCCGACCATCGTCCCAGGACCACCGCGCACATCATATGGGGAGCGACGTTTGGCCCGTTGATCCCGCCCCGGCTTCGCGAGAGCGGCTGGCGAGGGCGAATCTCGTTGCATCCACGCGCCGAAGCGGAGCTAGACACCATGGGCAGGCTGCGCGCTTCCGGCGACCGGCGGTACGCCGTTCCTCGCGATGGAACGGAACAACGGATCGATATGCTTACCGTGCATCGTGCACTCGCCGGCGAGCATCTCGGCTGGAAAAGAGCGCGCTACGGCATGGAAATGAGAGACCCGCTGGACGATGTCAGGCTGATTGATTTTTGTATGTCCGTGCCGGAAAAACAATTCCTTCATTGCGGCCAGACGCGCTGGCTGGCCCGACGACTGCTTCGCGACGCCGGAGTTCCGGTCGAAATCACCGCCAACACGAAGCGCGGCGAGTGGTGTCCCGAATGGGCCACCCGCTTGAATAACCGCCGCCGCGGTTTCGACCTGGAACTTGCGCGGCTGCGGGAATCACCCATCGCTTCCCGGCTTCTGGACCTCGACCTACTGGCGCGTGTGCTGGCGGATTGGCCGCCCACTACCGAAGCCATGGCGGGGCGGCGCATCGAACTCGACACCAGAATGGTCCGCGCCTTTCACGTCGGTGCATTTATCCGTTGGGCTGAAGCCCGCCCGGCGCGCGCGGCCACTGTTACCACCGGTCCGCTCGTGTCCACATAGGCTGGCCGCTACCTCAACTGCACGAGCCCATAGCAGCAATCACGCAATCAACCGCCCTCTCAACCTGATCTAGCCGTTCGGGACGCCGCAATTCGAATACAGGCACTTTTGCGGCAAGTTCCATCGCATCCCGGAACAAACCTTCGGTCCGATCCAGCGCGCGTCCAAGACGAAAGCGATAGACGACTTCCGCGATCGGCGACACTGCCGGCGGCCCGTACAGTCGTCTGATTTCTGCTCCCGGATCAGCGTTCAAGACAAGCCGGACCACCGCTCCCAGACGGCGTGCCGTAGGCGGGTCCCCTTGCGCGGGAACTGCGACGTGCTTGGCTCTCCCCCGCCGGTACGGCAGCCAGACCGTCCCCGCTCCAGCGAACATCTCCCTTGCATCGGGACACAAACGCAAGCCGGCCGACCCTGGTAACGCCATGGGGCCGGCTTCGCGGCAAAATGCAACCGGACAGATATCGTCGCTCATCAGCCGGGCTCCACGGCGAACCAGCGCCGCGGCCAACGTCGATTTTCCGCATCCCACGCGGCCTGTCAGCGCGATCGCCATGCCGCCGATCTCGACGCAGCTTGCATGTAAAGGGAACGCGCCGCGCTGGTGCAGCAGTATGCCGGCCACCAGCCCTATCAGCAAAGCTTCGATCTCGACTGGCACTGCTTCCGGCGCCGCGTGAAGCGTAATCTTTGTGCCGCCCTCGATCAGAAATCGGCCCACCGGTCCCACACTGACGAGTGCTTTCCCGCAGCGGTCTATTGACACCACCGGTCCTGACCACACCGCATCAGCCAGTTGCCCAGGAACGTTACCCGAATCGAGGCGCACTTCCGCTGGCCGTGTGTCCTCCAAGCTTGACACGAACGAAAGGGGTATCTCGCTTTCCAGCCGGCAGCCGTAAAACGAATAGGTTCGGGACATGAATTACGGATGCAGAGGAGCGGAAACTTCAATGAGATGTAGTGCCAGCCACTGTCCCAGCGTCTCTTGCAGATCTTTCTCGATCTGCTCCGGATCGCCACTGTACTCGTCCGCCAGCGTGGCAGCTATCTGGCCAACCTGTGTGGGCTGCTCGAGTTTTCGCCAGATTTCACTGGCAACGGAATTTAGTGAGTAATAGCATCCGTTTGGAATGCTCATCAGCGCTATCTGCCCACTCACTTCCGTGGAAAGAATATCGGAGTGCCGTGACAGGGTCCGGTGCGGTTCAAGTCTGGAATGGCCCATCGGTTCCTATTATACTAACTCGGCTTCTTAAATTGGGTTGACTTTGTGGGTAATTACATGTATTTTGACCGCATAACACGATAAAGTAGGAATCATGGTTCAAACTAACCAGAATGGTCTAACGGTTACTCCCGGAAGCTTTACCACTCTGCGCTCGCAATTCAACCAGACCGGCCTCGCGCAGCTGCCCGGTTTTCTGGCACCCCGGCCACTCGAACTCTTGTTGAACATGATCGAATCTGCCAGTTTCGAGCTGAAAGACGAGATCAGTCGTAAGTCCGGCGCGGTTTTTGGCACTACGCAGTTCATGTCAAGAACAGATCCCGTGATGATAGCCTTGTACTTTTTGCTGAACAGGGAAGCACTATACGATATGGCCGCTGAAGCTTGTGCTGTACCGAGGCCACGCACGTTCACGTGCCGTCTGCATCGAACGACTGCTGCCACGGACCAGCACATCGACTGGCACGACGATGCGACCGATGGCCGCCTCCTCGGTCTCAACATCAACCTGAGTTCAGAGCGTTTCGGGGGTGGGTTGTTCCAGCTTCGGGATTCGGAGAAGCGGGTAACCGGAGAGGTGAAGCACACCGTGCCGGGGGACGCATTTCTCTTCAAAATCGGACAAGGATGGCAGCATCGTCTGACAAGGGTTGAATCGGGAGTTCGCACGGTTGCCGTCGGCTGGTTCAGACTGCCGCCGGATTGGGAGAGGTGGCTCTCAGCTCAGCACGGGTGACCGGCGCTTTACAACTCGGCGCCGGACGCTAGCAGGCGGCAGGTTATCGCAAGCGAGGTAGAGGCCGGACCACTGGCCCGGTTCGCACTTCAGACATAAACCAGGAAAGTTTCGGCTGATGCGTGGTCGATAAATGAACACTTGGAACTCCTCCGCTACGGGCGCTGTATCGCGCGCCGGCATGGCATCCGCGCCCGCCTTCTTGACTGTCTTGCAGTTTCCTTTTGCACCCCGGCGATCTCCTGCAGTGGCGTTCACCGCCCTGCTTCTCGTTTGCGCTGCCGGCGCTGCGAGTGACGGGCTTCATCCGGCGGAGATGGTTTAGCCGCTAGCTGAGGGGCAAGAGCTCGACTTCGCGAATGCTTCTGCAAGCAGTTCGTAAGACCGTCGCCGCGCAGCATGGTTGTGCATAACATTGACTATGAAAACTTCCTCCGCGTCATATTCCTCCGCAACCGTTTGGATCAGCCTGCAGACGCGCTCAGGCGTGCCGGTGATCATCCGTCTGCCGGAACGCGCTTGAACCGCGAACGGTCCGCCCTCCGCAAGAAAACGCTGCGCTCGCTCCAGCGGAGGAACCGGGATAGATCGATCCAGGAAAAGCGCAGTCTTCATCATCCTGAAACTGTCGCAAAGGCGCTCAGCCTCCGCATCGGTCTCCGCACAAACCGCGCACAAAGCCACGCCTGTTTGGGGCAGCGCTGCTCGCGCCGAGGAGCGGAATTCTTGCTGGTATCGATGAGCCAGCCGAGCGCCATCGGGGTTGATGAAATCGGCCACAACGTAAGGCAGACTCCTTTCCGCCGCCCATACCGCACTCTCTTCCGACGAGCCGAGAAGCCATAATTCTGGAATTTCAAATGGGGAAGACGGATTGGCCGAGAAATAGCTAAGCAACTCATCGAGTTGTTCGGGAAAATCGTCCGGCGGAAGCTGCCGGCGATCGCGTTGCAGTGCCAAAGCAACCTTTTGGTCGCGCCCGATCGAGCGACCGATGCCGAGGTCGATGCGCCCGGGGTAGAGTCCGCTGAGCATCGTGAAGGTTTCGGCAACCTTGAAGGGACTGTAGTGAGGCAACATGATGCCACCGCTTCCTATGCGCAAACGGGAGGTAACCGCCGCAATTGAGCCTAAGAGTACTTCAGGACTCGCGCACGCGAAAGACTTCGTTCCATGGTGTTCCGCCACCCAATACCGCACATAGCCGAGACCGTCCGCAAACTGGGCTAAATCAATCGTGTTGCGCAATGCGTCGCCAAGAGAAGATCCCTCGGAGATGGGAGATTGATCGAGAATACTGAGGCGGAGGTTTGACACTTTCGTCTATTCCGTGAAAGCCCTGCATTGCTCCAGCAATTTGGCGCGCAGAGGTAGGAAGCCCTGCGGGTTGTTCGGCGCTGCCTCCAGATCGAATGCCGCGCGCCGGGCCAGGAACTCGGCTGGAGTGCAAGTACGAACCAAGCTGGAAAGGCCGCCCATGCGTTTGGCGGCACTGCGAGGGGGGATCAACAAAACGGGCGTATCCATAGCAAGGCAAGGCAAAGCGCAGTGCAAACGGGACGTCACAACGCAACGGGCTTCCGCATACAAGCGCAATAGACTCTCCGCCATCGAGAACCGGACCCGGCTTGAATTAGTTTTTGTCTCCGCATGAGTCGTTGTTACCATCTTCGAACGGGTCTGTCGCGAAGCGCTCGCCGCAATCTCGGCGCTTACATCGCTCAGCACAATATAGTCTTTCCGGACAACATTTGATGGTGGACACAGCGTTAAAGTCAGACAACCGGAAAACCATGCATCGATGTCGTTTCTTCGCAATAGTTCGAATGTCCACGGATCGCGCGCACCGATTGGGCCGTTGTGCCGCAGCCAAGCGGCATTTTCTCCCACAACCAGAGCCTCGGCGGCGGAAAATCCGCCCGTGGTCATTTGATCCGACAGATGAAACGAGATGATGAGAGGCTCGATGACGGAATGCGGTGGCCAATTCTCGGGGCTATTCGTAAACCAGCCGTTCATTATGAGCCTGAGACGTGGACACGCCCACCCCGGAGCGTTCAATCTGTCTCTGTCCAGCAGACGGTCAACGTGAGGTAGAAAACGCCGGGCCGCGAGGCTTTGGATTTCGTCGCCAAGATTCCCGGTGTTGACATAGCGAAGCAGCCCAAACCTTTGCGCTTTCCCGCCGCCTTGCGTGTTCCGCCTTATGAAGGCCATGCATCGACCGAACTCGATATCGTGATCTGAACGAAATTACGCGGGGCACTCTGGCTCTTGATTTCGGTCACCGAGTGAAAAGACTCAGGTGTGCAAGGAAAAGCGGCCATGAAGTTCTGCCGAGGGGCAAAACTGCTCTGCTCCGGGTCTTCGCCCGTTCCGTTCTTCGCTGCCGCTCCATGAAGAACCAGCGCGCCGCCGATCATCTGGTTTTCAGCCGAATCGCAAAAGTAGATGAGCATGGTCACAAGGCGGCGCCGATGATCCAGATGCGGTTTCCGTCGATAACCAACCCGGGCCTGCAAAATGTCGAGCCTTACCCATAACTCTTCGGGAGCATGGATTACTTTCTCGATGTGACGGCGCTCTTTGTCGGCGCGTGACTCGGAATAGTCCACATAGTGAGCGTGGGAAGTGTCGATAAGGCAGCCCGTGGAAGACCAGAAGTTGGCAAACTGACGGAGACAATAGGAAACGAACACCTCCGACTGGACAGCATGAACAAACCACGACCATGCTTCGTCTGTGGCGACTAAGTTGTCATAAGTCGGATCGCCGCGAAAGTAAGAGAATCCAGTGGGACCCGACGACGGCGGACATACCGGAAACGACGCGGCTAATTGCCGGTAGCGGTCCACTGGAAGAAATTTGTTCGCTGTGATGTGGGGGTACGGAGACTCCGAAACCGGAAGTATAGGAAGTTCGAGCATTTGGGGGAGTTACTACTTACGATTCTAGACTGATTTATGCCGTACGCAAGAATCATTGACGCTTTTCTTTTCGATAGCGAGATTTCTCTGCTGGAGCATCGTCTGGCCGAAACATATGATTTGATCGATTTATTCGTGCTGGTCGAGGCGGGCGAAACGTTTCAAGGCAAAGCGAAGGCCATGACCTTTGGATCGCAGCGGGACCGCTTTTCTAAGTACGCGGCGAAGATCCGCCATGTGGCGCTGCCCCACCTTGCCGTACCCGCGCCCGGTGGCGCTGTGGACCCATGGGACCGCGAACGCTTTCAGCGCGACGCCATCCTTTTTGCGTTACCCGACGCGCGCGAGGACGACATGCTTCTGCTGCTCGATGCCGATGAGATACCCAGCCGCGAACTGTTGATACGGCTGCGTAGGGACGGCCTTGACACGCCGCGGCGTCTGCTGATGACTCGTCATTATGAAGGGGCAGACTTGTTGGGCCCGAGGTCGGCGTGCTGCCCATGCACCTCTCTGCCGTTTCCATTCGCCCTGGGGCGCAAAATACCGCCCTCCTGGCAGACGCTCCGGATTGAATGGTTCAGCAGGGCGGGTGTCGCGCTGCCGTTCGGTGCGTTGTTGCTGAGCGACTCCTCCAGTCGGCGATCCCCTTTCGACGTCAGACGAACAACACCCCTTGCGGGCGCGTTGCCAAATGCGGGACGACATCTCTGCTTCTTGGACCCTTCCGCCCGGCCATCGCGCAAACTGGGCCGCGCCGCACATGCCGAGTTGGCCACTGACAGAGGTCAGGCGAGTGAGCACCTTTTACGTTGCACCCGGTATGGAGTGCATCATCGAGGATGGTGGTATGCCGAACGGCCGTCCGGGGCGCTGCCTGAGGATTTGCTTCGCCTCATCGACCGATGCCCAGAGATCCAATCTGGCCAACAAATTCAGCCGATCTTGCTTCGCCATATCGTCAGGACTTGGGCATGGCTGCGGTGCTCGGAGATAATACCGAAAAGCATCGTACAATCTGTTGATCGCCACATGACGCTATGGGCGCTGATACTTGCTCCCTGGCTGCTGGCAATCGATATCGGGCGCGCCTTATGCGCGCTTGTTTCAGCACGATTAAAAGGCGTGCTTGCGAACGAACCCCGGCACTTCGACCTTTAGACGAACCAAAACTTGCCGGCCGGAAATCTATCAGCTCGTGCAGTTAGTGATACCATCCCCTCCAAGATTGACGTGGGTTTCGTGGGCGGCTCTCACGATTTGAATCGTCTTCATCTCCGCTGTAGGAGCGTGCCACGGAAGTTGAATGTTCAAATGGTCTGCCGGACCAAGTTCATTAACTGGAGAGAGAGAGTACGCCTAATATTTATTTTTGGAGGTCCTTGTGGACGATCAATTTGTACGCTGAATCAAACCGGCACAATGCTCTTTACCGCTGAAGGTGAAGGTCTTCATGCTCGGGAGATACCATCTGGCAAGCGGAGATTCTCTTTATCCAGCGATGGCGAAATAAACCTGATAGTTACCGACCCTTCCTCGGCTTTTTTCGCCACGGTCACAGACACCCACTTTACTGTCAGAAATACCGCCAACGGCATGCCTCTGGCTGAGTTTCCCGCGACCACTGCCGCCGCATTCACTGCCAACGGCCGCTATCTGCTCACGCGAATCGACGACCGTTCCGCCGCCTGGTGGACGTGGCGTTCCAGTGATTTGCGCAAGGAAGCCTGCGCCCGCCTTACCAGCAATTTGTCTCGCGAATGGTCCCGGTGGCTGCCTAATCAAGCCTATCGCCTTACATGTCCAAATCCACCAGCAGGCCCATGAATCGATATTTTAGAAATTTTCGTTAACCGATGATTTCGAGTTGACATAGACTTATGCCAAAAGGAGCAGTAATGAATTTGGGGAAGATAGCTGTTCTGTTCACCTTGGGGAGCGCGCTTTGCGCCGCAGAGCAATCCGATATTATCAGCAGGCCGGCACTGCCGCGCGGCACAGATGAAGTGGTTCGGATTGATCGACCGAACCCAACGCAACGTCAACCGAATATCCACAGGTCACCTTCCAGCCGGGTTATACCGTCACGATTCACGCGGGCGGCTGTGTGCAATCCGGTGGAGTCGGCAAGACTTGGCATCAATATGTAGCTCCCACTGGAGGTGACGCAGACCGCTATTAATCACGGGTTGATCACTATCCCGTTTGCCACCGGAGTCGTAGAACGAATTCAGAAATATTGGAACAAGTCTGTGCATATTGCCGATACGGCGCCTGTGGCGAAGCTTCACTTGCAACTCGGGTTTGAGGACGAAAAGGGCGCGTATGGAGACAACGGCCACTACCGTCACGATGATGGTCCTAACAACCAGTGCGCGGGTCCCGAAGGAAGGCCAGCCTGGGTTCAGCTGGAAATTGTGCATCACGGGGCGACCACCGCGCCGCCTTCCACCTACAGCTGGGATTTAGTGGTGACGCAGTTTGATGACAACGGAATTCCGCTCAATCCGGATTGGCAAAGTGTGTGCAGTCAGCTGCACAACCGGCATTACCAACACGGACTTTGACTACACTGCCGGTTACAGCGCCTCTAATCCTGTGTCTTTGCTGAAGTGTGCAAGTTGCAGTCTCTGCCAGTCCTTTTCTTCAAATTACGGCTACGGCGGCCACGCCAACTGGATGGCCGCTACGCGCAGACGGGCACGGTCTTCTGGGAAGAAAAGTCAGCCCCTGAACTCGACGATGAGTATTCGGTCAACATTGACACACCAAGTGCGGCCGGGGCGACCGCCGGAAGGCTGGACGGGGTACATGTAGAATTCGATGCCTCCGAGACAAACGACATTCTTGCCGACGATCTCAAGATTCCATGGTGGCAGCAGTTCAAAGAGTGCCGTCGACAGCAGTGACGATCAAGCCCACACGTTTCTAGACAGCAAAGACATGATTCTAACCGGCTTAATGGCGGTGGATTTCGCCCATGCCTCGACTGGCCCTGAGTCCCATCCGGCATGGGCGATGGCAATCCACGCAAACGCAGACTTCAGTGACGATACGTGGGCCTTCTTTGTCCGGAGCTTTAGTGATGAGGGCTATTGCGCCGAGGAAGAACACTACATTTCTTACCTGGACAACGAATATACATTTCGATTCCCGTGGCCTAGCGGGGCGACATCCGGAACCGTGCAGAGCAACACCGTTGTTTTGACGAATGGGACTAGCGCGGGCGAGACGCGGGTGACATTCTTGCCAGGGCAAGCTGTATTGCCGACTTTGCTCAACGTGCCAGGGCAGACTGTTCCACAGGGATTGGAGGGCAGTGAGCTACATATAAGTTGGGCCGGATCGCCCGTTCTAACTGCACGGCGACTTGTTCGACAGCCTCCGGTCAGGACGCCCACTGAGAATGTGGAGACGATTCTCAACTCTGCCCGCAGTAAGATGACGCCCGCACAGCGTGCCGTCTACTTAGCCAATGCGCCTAAGATCGCTCGAACACCCAAAATGGCAGTGCGGACCGTTCAGCCATCGCCGACTCGACGAGTTGAGGAACGGCATCCGACGATTAGCGCGGTTCGAAATGAATCGCTCGTCTCCCATAGGAACGCGGAGATTGAGGCCGTAAAAAAGGCATACGGGTACACTTCCGATGAAGTAGCCGCACCTTTGAGCCAAAGAGAGGGCCAATCCGGCAATGGCACATTGGTCGCTTATGGACAACAAATCCTGAGTCGCGACCTCACTTATTGCGGGTCCGTCGGTCCCGGCAAATATTTCGGAAGCACATCGCCCTCGCGGGCAATCCAAGTATAAATTGTGGGGAGTAGGTAAACGCTCAAGAGCAGCGTGGCGCTGAGGCCACCTACAATCACAATGGCAAAGGGCTTTTGCGAATCAGATCCAATGCCTGACGAAATCGCAGCCGGTAGCAGCCCTAAGGTTGCCACTAACATCGTCATCATAATCGGCCGAAGCCGCAACACGGCCCCTTCCACGGCCGCTTCCTGTATAGGGTAGCCCCGCGAACGCAATTGATTGATGTACTCGATCATGATGACGCCAGTCTCCACCGCCACGCCAAACAAAGCCAACATACCGATTCCCGACGAAACGCTAAAGTGTGTGCCTGTGAAGTAGAGAGCAAACAGCGCACCGATAGGAGAGAGCCCCAAGCTGACCATCGCCAGCGACGCCCACTTGAATGATTTGAACATCGAATACAGCAGAAAGAAAATTGCCAACACCGTGACAGGAACAATCAGGGCAAGCCGCGCGTTGGCTCGCTTCGCGCTAGCGTATTCACCGGCCCACTCCAGGTGATACCCTGGCGGCAGTTTCACTTTCTGCTCGACTTCTCGAATCGCTTCCTGGACTGTGCTCCCCAAGTCGCGACCACGCACGCTGTATTTGATGGCTACGTAGCGCGAGTTGTTTTCGCGGTAAATCTGCGAGGCCCCATCGCGCATTTGAATGTCCGTCACCTGCTGAAGGGAGACCCGTTCGCCGGTCGGGGCCAGGAGCCTTATATTGCCGATGGTGTCCGCACTGTTCCGGTAGAGCGGTAGGTAGCGGACGACCAAATCGTAACGTTGCTCGCCCTGTAAGACCTGACTGACCGCGTTGCCTCCGACAGCAGTTTGCACGGCATCCTGCACATCACTCACATTCAACCCAAAGCGGCTTGCCTTCGCGCGATCAATCGTAATGTTCAGATTCGGCTGGCCAACAACGCGAAACAACCCGAGATCCTGGACGCCTTTGATTGATCCCATGACGCGGATAATTTCATCGCCCTTTTCCTCGAGAAGCTTAAGTTCAGTGCCAAAGATTTTGATGGCTAGTTCGCCTTTAACACCGCTGACGGCCTCTTCCATGTTGTCGGCGATGGGTTGCGAATAGTTCCAAATAACGCCCGGCATTTTCGTTACTTCCCTGTCCATGGCCCGGATCAACTCTTCTTTGTTCTGTTGAAACACCGGCCGCCACTGGTCCTTTGGTTTCAAATCGACAAAGTACTCGGTGTTAGAGAAGAGAGACGAGTCAGTACCATCGTCGGGGCGGCCAACCTGGCTCACTACGGTGGTTACTTCGGGGAAACTGGCGAAAATCAGGCGAGCCTGGTTCATTACATTCTCGCCCTCTTCGGGCCCGGTGCTGGGCGATAATGTTCCCCGAGCCCAGATTGCGCCTTCGTCAAGATGGGGCAGAAATTCGGACCCGATAGCGCCACTTACCATAAGCTCCACTGATAATGTAAGAAGCGCGGCTGCGGTTCCCACAACAATCAAACGCCTGCCCAGCGTGCTCATCAAAAAGCGCAGAGATCGGCGATATCCTTCAATGACCGCGGCCAGAACAGGATTGTGCCATTCCTTCGTCCGCGGTCCGAAGAGCATCACCGACAGGACGGGCAAAATCGACAGCGAAAACAGCAGCGCACCGAGGAGGGCGAACGCTACCGTTAGGGCCATTGGGCGGAACAACCGTCCCTCCACATGCTGCAAAGTGAAGATAGGCAGATAGGCGGTGATGATGATGGCGCGGGCAAAAAAAACCGGCCGCTGCACTTCCCGAATCGCGTCGCGGATCGCCTCGGGAATGGTTTCTTCTTTGTGTCGCAGGGTGGTGATGTGCCGCAAGACGTTCTCGACTACCACCACTGAGCCGTCCACCACCATGCCAAAGTCCAATGCACCCAAGGAAAGTAGATTCGCTGGAACCTTATCCAAGTCCAGACAGATGGACGCAAACAACAGCGCAAAAGGAATCGTGAGGACCACTATGAACGCGGATCGCAAATTGCCCAGGAACAAAAACAGAATCACTGAGACCAGCAAAATTCCTTCGGTGAGATTGTGTAACACCGTATGTGTGGTGAAATGCACCAGTTCGCTGCGGTCCAGAAATGGAACAATTTTTACCCCGGACGGCAGAAAATGTTTGTTTAGATAGTCTATTTTTTCGTGCAGTGCCGCCAGCATGGCGTCGCCATTAGCGCCTTTGCGCAGCAGTACGATGCCTTCCACCGTATCTGGATTGTCAATCACCTTGCCCGCTTCCTTGTGGCTGGCGCGCGCAATTTTCCCAAGGCGGATCTTCGCGCCCTGTGTCACGATGGCGATATCGCGTACAAGAATCGGCGTGCCGTTTTGGTTCTTTAGTACCGTTTGCGAAATGTCCCCAACATTGCGAAACAATCCCACCTCGCGCACGTTCACTTGCTGCTCGCCCGCTTGTATAAAACTCCCACCGGCATTGACGTTGTTATTCGTCAGCGCCTGTTCCACTTGACCTAGGCTCAGTCCGTAAGAGATCAGCTTGTTCGGATCAACGGGAACCTGGTACTCTCTCGTCACTCCGCCGAAGCTCGAAACATCCACCACGTCGGGTACGGATTTCAGTTCCTTTTCCAATACCCAGTCTTCGAGCGACTTCAGCTCCATCAAGTCGTATTGCGGATTGCTGCTTTCAAGCGTGTACCAATAGAGTTGCCCCACGGGGCTGTAATCGGGCCCAATCGACGGTTGTAGTCCGTTCGGAAGTGTCACCTGCGACAAGCGTTCCAGAACTTTCTGCCTGTTCCAATCATTCTCAGATCCGTCTTCGAAGTTCATGGTCACAACAGAGAGTCCGAACTCCGAAATCGAACGGATGTTCGCCAGTTGCGGAACGCCAGCCATTTGCACTTCAATCGGAATAGTAACTTGCTGTTCAACCTCCTCGCCGGCGCGCCCTGGCCACTGCGTGATTACTTGAACGTAATTGTTGGCTACGTCGGGGTAAGCTTCCACCGGCAGATTTTTGAAGGAAACGGCGCCCCAACCAAGGAGAATGGCGCCAATCACCAACACCAGAAGCTTGTTCGCAAGTGAGTAATCGACAAACGCGCGGATCATATGTTAAGTTACTGTCCGCTCTCGGCGTTCAACGCCAGCGCGTCTTGCACAACTTGCTGCCCTGCCTTTAGCCCGTTCAAAATAACCTGCATCCCATTCTCGATCTTGCCGCCGGTCACTTCGCTTCGCCGGAATTGTGCGCCGCCTGCCGGGATGAACACCCAATCGCGGTCATGCAAATGCAAAATCGCACTGCTGGGGACCACTGCATGCAGCGCGCCTTTTTGTCCGTAGAAAGTTGCCGTCACAAACATGCCCGCCCTCATAATCCCCGGGTTCGCCAGTTCGATCCGCACCTTGGCCGTCCGCAAGTTCGGGTCTAACACTTTGCCGATATTGGCAATGCGTCCGCGAAATGTCTGGTCCGGATAGGCGTTTAGCTTAATGTCTGCGTTTTCCCCTAGGCGAACCGCCGGCAAGTCGTTCTCATAAACGTCACACAAAATCCATACGCGTGAGAGGTCGGCGATAGTAAACAGATTGGGTTGGTTATCGGGGGTGTGCACACTCGAGGCGTTCACAACATTCTGCTCAACGATGGTGCCCGAGGCGGGAGCATAAACGTTCACGATACCGTCCTGTTGATTCAAGTCGGCTCCCAGCGTGTGGATCAGCTGCGCGCTTGACGTCACAGCGACCTTGGCTTTTTCGTCGGCATCTTCGGCCACTTGCAAATCATTTAACGAAATCGCCCCCTTGTCGTAGAGCAGCTTGGCCCGTTCGAACTGGGTCGAAGCTAACCGTTCGTCCGCTTTCGCCTGCGCATATGTTTGGAAAGCGTTGGTAAGATCGTTGCTCTGAACCTTTAGAAGCAATCGGCCTTTTTTTACGTCGTCGCCGAGCTTGGCATATATACCGACGACTCGCCCGGAGGCGAGCGACACAACGGGCACCGAGCGCTCGACGTCTGGGGTGACCGCGCCCGTGGCATGCACTTCCGGTTTTTCTTCGCGTTCCGCGGCCGTCACAATCTTAAATCGTTCCGGCTGCTCCACCGTCACCACATTGAGATCAGGATGTTGCTCAACCACTTGTACCCCTGGTGGAGCGGCGGCGGCCTCGTCTATTTTTCCTTTCGGTCCCGAGCAGCTGCAACTCAAAACGCAATATGCCAGCACTGCGACATTTGTTAGCGAGAGTACTGAAGGCTTCATCGAATCACCTCATGCCCCACCGCAAAGTTCAGTTGGTTTGCCGCGGAAAAATAGGCACCTACCAGGTTCAGGTAGCTGAGCCTGGTAGCGCGGTACTGATTTTGAGCGTCGAGAAAATCGAGCAGTGAGGCTGCCCCGTGCTCATAGGAATACCGAATAGTGGAACGGATTTCATCGGCTTCTTGCAGATACTTTTCCTTATATGGACGAAGCAGGATGAGCGTACTTTCCAATGTTGCCGCGGCTGAATCAACGTCGTGCAGCGCTGCTATCTGGGTTGCGTCGAGCAATTGTTGGGCGTGGCCTACGTCGAGCGAAGTCCTCAATTTTTCTCCCTGATTTTTGTCGAATATCCGCAAGGGAATCGACACGTTGAAGCCAACGTAAGTATTCAGCGGGGTCGGCTGGTGTGAGGCATCGAACCCGAAAGTCGGGTCGGTCGAGCCGTTAGCGACTGCGAGTTGGTGGTCTGTTTTCGCTTTTTCCAACGTCTGCTGCGCTTCCTTCAAATCAGGCCGGTTGTTCACGGCATCGGTGCGCAAATCCTCCGCATTTAGGCTCGGCTCCGCATAATCGAAATTCTCCGTCACGTCAAACCGGTCTACAGGTGTGCGATCGTTCAACAACTGCAGCAAATCGATTTTTGCGGTACGCAGATTGACCTGTGCCGTCTGCAAATCGGAAAGATACTGGAGCCGCTGCAATTCGAGCCGCTGATAATCAACGCGGGCAATGCCGCCGGCGCTGAAACGGTCATGGTTAATAGTAAGTACTCTATCGTAGTAGTCGAGGCTATCTTTAGTCAGGGCGACAATGGCTTTGGCCTGTAAGACGCGAACAAAGGCGTCGCGCAAGTTGAACATCAGGTTTCGTTCCAGATCCGCCTGCGCCGCAGTGGCAATCGATGTTGTGTTCTTCGCGCTCGCTAATCGCAGCTCCCGTTTATGCTGACGTTCGTGCAGGTAGCTGAAGTTCCAATAAAGATAGGATTGCGATACCGGACGGTAGGGATTGCCGGTGAAGGGCGTGAGCTGATCCCAGCCGAATGTCATATCTGGATTCGGCCGCAGAAACGCGCTGATCTCTTGTGCGCGAGCTTCGGCAATTGTCACCACTCCCGCCAGCAGCGTCAGATTATTAGCGCGAAACCGCTCCTCAGTTTGCTGCCAGGTCAACGCAGCGGTGGGAGCAGCCACCTGGCTGAAGCCCGCAACGGCGAGGGCGAAACTCATTGGGATACGAAAAATGATTCGTTGCATTGACGTGGGCCGCAACGTTAACGCCCCTCTCCGACACCAAGGGATTCTAGTTCCAGGAGGCCGCGAGCGCTGCAGACGGCGTCATGCAAACGCCTGGAGCGAACTGTGAAAACGCCGAAGCTACCTGCTGCCAGCGACTCAGAGTCAACGATTTCACCGCCCACTCCGATGGCACAGGCGCCCGCGCGAATGTACTCTTCGCAATTATCCAGGCCAACTCCTCCTGAAGCAATAAACTGGGTTGACGGATATTGCCCGCGAAGCGCCTTCAAATAGCGCGCGTCTCCAGTGGCAAAGCTTGGAAAAAGTTTGACGGCATCGGCGCCACTTGCCGAAGCAACCTGCACCTCAGTTGGCGTCATCGCCCCAGCAAAGATTGCGAGTCCATACTCTTTCGCTTTGTCGACGGCTTCTTTGCTGAAGCCAGGAGTTACGATGAAGCTTGCGCCAGCCAGGGCGGCCTGGCGAACGCCCTCGGCATCTACAACGGTACCGGCGCCGATTAGCATTGAACGACTGTGTGCGGTCGCTACCGCGTCCAGAACGTCTAGGGCGTTCTTGGGCGCAAGTGAAATCTCTATGATAGGGATGCCTCCCGCTCTGATGGCCTCAGCGGTTCGAACCGCGGCAACAGGATTGGAGCTTCGAATTGCCGGTATGATACCGATTTCTTTAACTCGCTTAAAGGTTTCTAGTCCCCTGCCCATGCTCGCAACCCCTCACAAGTCTATGCCATGCTCCGTAACGGTGGAACGGCACGACTCTCCTGATCGAATGCCTTAAGAGCACTTTTCTTGAAGAGGGCGCGAGATGTCTCTGTCCAGAACGCATAAAGAACGGCCTCAAGCGTTCACCGCGAGCGCACGCAGGGAGCCCCATCCCGCGATCGCTCTTGAGGTAATATAGAGTGGCAGGACCGCCAGTTGCGACGTTGCCGAGCACTTTTCCGTAACTAAGCCCCACTTTTTGAAGTTATCATCAGACGGCCTATCACTGGTCCCAATTAACGACTTCTCCAACCGCGCGCTCGATTATTGCTGACCGCCACCGCTATAGGAAGACGTTTTCCATGCCACGGGCAGTTGCCCTAGGTAATTTGGATCGGTGGGGCCTGCACCATTGTTAAGAGCGACACACCCCCTTGGGCCTGCCCCCTCGGCTG
>PMSX01000076.1 GCA_003167495.1 Bryobacterales bacterium
CGCAGACGTTAAATCATTAGTGGTCGCGCACAACGCAGAACTGATGTCAAGCCCATCGAGATGCCCCGGCTGAATTGGGACGCCTATTTTGGCCCTCTTTCGGGATTCGATGTGCGTTTGTTTAACATTTTGTGCTGTATGAAGGAAGCGCAGTGGGATTTGTCAGATCAAACCGCTTGAGTATTGCAGTCGCGGCGGCTTTCGCGCTTTCGCTTACTATTAACTTCCTCCAGGCAAGGTATATCCGAATTCTTCAAAGCGAGGAGGAACAACTTGCCTCGAGGGATCACTAGAGCAAGGGACACAAATACCAGCACTTGACGTGCCAGATCTGACAGGCAATCGGAAAATCCTGCCCTACGGCACACCTGGACAGCCCACCGTGATATATGTTTTCCGCCCTGGGTGCGCATGGTGCGAGCGAAATAGCACAGCGATAAATTCGTTGGCGGCCCAAGCGTCCAAACGATATCGAATCGTGGGCCTTTCTTTGTCTGATGAAGGGCTTACCGACTTCCTCAAGGCGCATCAGATGGGCTTTCCTGTGTATAGTAGTCCTTCTGGTTCCATTGTCGCTTCGCTCCACCTGGCCATCACCCCAGAGACAGTATTAGTCTCTCCCAACGGTTTCGTGTTGGGAAGCTGGAATGGGGCTTACATGGGTGGCACAAAAACCGCAATCGAAAAGTCGCTTTCGGTCTCCCTTCCCTCGAACTAAGGAACTTAATTCGAACAGGAGGGGGGCGTACTGTCCGTGAATGCGAGCTGGAAGAATGGATGTCTGCCAGCTCCTATACTGTCTTCCCAATTGTCAATTTTCCTATTTCGCAAGACTCTGCGAGAATTCGGAAAAGTCAGCACCGAAGTTTTCCTATATCGTGAGACAAAGTACGTCCACGCCAGGATCCACCTTTGAAGATCTGCAATATTCTTTGTGGAAAGACATGAGAGCAATTCGTCCCAGCCGGAGTGCTCTGGACTGGTTTGCAGTGGTGACCGAACCCGAGAGCTGCCAAACGCCGCCAGCACTGCCGCTAACTGCAGCGGCTTGAGATCATAAATCGTTTTGCTTGAGAACAGCACCGATTCCTGCTCACATTAACCGCGACCAAGGGCGGGCACCAACCCACATTACGTGAGGACGTGCCCAGACTAAATGCGACCAGCTTGAGATCCATCCGTGTTCCGCTCGCATTAACTGGGGTTCCGGCAGCAACTCTGTAGAAATTTACTCTAAGGGCCTATACCAACGTTAGTGCTATGAGCCGCAAAGTAGGAAGCTTGTTCTGGGCCGGATGATAGCTTGCGACGCCCACAGGAAAAGCAGAACGCCTTCAGGGCTGCCAATCGGTCCGAATCCGTAGTTTCCGCCTTCCTGATTTCGTCTTTCGCCTATTCCGCGAAATGATCGGCCTTAAGTTTGCCGTTACGGGATCTCTACTTTGCGGCTGGCGACAGGAACGTTGGTATAGGCCCTACTCCGGAAATGCGGGATGCCGGCGGCGGGTTTGCCTGTAGGGTACTTGTGCCAGAGCTGCTACCGCTCTGTGTCCCTGTGGCGCCGTTTTTCGGTCGTGTACATCCGAAGAAATTCCCGACTGCGTCCCTCACACGTTACCATAGCGCGGCGCGTAGATTCGAAGTACTGCTCACTTTTCGTACAAAGTAGGCCAAAATGTTGCGAACAACGTGTCCTTTGATGAACCTTTACGCGAAGGTCAGAGATCCTCAGGCCGCACCCTGTGCGCTTAGCAATCCTGGCCAGCATGCTCGGGCCGATCTCGTCTTGGTCATGAAAGGCGAATTCGTAGTCGGGCCAGTCGGATCGCGCTAGCAGGCGATGAGAACCGCGCTGCCTCTTCACGCGCCAACCCAGCCTTTCCAAGGCGGCAAGCACACGTTTAGCTTTACTGGCGGGCCAAGTGCTCATCCGAAATCGTGAATGCAACGCCCAGGGCGGAAGAAGGCAATTCTCCATGAGCGATGCGGTCAGCAATCACTTCGATTGCAAGGCGCTCTGCATTGCTGATGGCCTGGTCGCTCGTTTGGCTGTAGCACATGACGCCTGGAAGTTCAAGCGCTTCCGCGATCCAGCGGCCGTCCTCTTCGCGATCAATATCGATCGTCAACTTCACACAACCATCATAACGCGAGGTCATTGATCCGTCGTCGTTGTCCTGGAAACGCTCCCGGTGCGATATCACTGTGCGCCATTGACAGGGAAACGCCAAAGAAAGGCCTAAAAAATGATCATCCACCATCGTGTAAACCTTCCTCTTTCCCATTCGTTGAATCTG
Organism: Bryobacterales bacterium; assembly: GCA_003167495.1. Classification (GTDB taxonomy): domain Bacteria; phylum Acidobacteriota; class Terriglobia; order Bryobacterales; family Bryobacteraceae; genus Bog-105. Next base: position 2,298 of record PMSX01000076.1, read on the forward strand.
TATTGGACCGATATGATAGGCGTCATGGCCGAAAAACTCGAGGGTGAAGCGTGCTCCAGCTTCGACCTTCGTAATTTTGGTTCTTGGATGACATCCGAACAGCGGCGGATCTTTCTTCTATGCCGCCGTCTCTTACAGGATGCCGACGAGGCTGATTCCGCCACGCAAGACGTCTTTCTAAAGGCCTACCGGGCGTTAGCCAAACGCGCGGAGTCGGAGGAACTCGACAATCCGGGTAAATGGCTTACCCGGATTGCCGTGAATACGTGTCTTGATAAACTTCGTTCCAAAAGCTGGAAGCTGTGGCAACGCCGTCCCGCTCCTCAGGACGAAGAGTTGATTTTACAAATGGCGGCGGGGACCGCTCCCGATGCCGAATGTCTATTATTTGCAAAGCAGATCCAGCAAAGACTGGAAGCAGCACAGGGTAAGCTCTCGGAACGCCAGCGGGCGGTTTTCGCCCTCCGGCACTACGAAGCCATGCCTCTGGAAGATATTGCCGAGGTCCTAAAATTGGACGTCGGCACCGTAAAGGCCCATCTGTTCCGGGCTTTATCTAAGATGAGGGAAGAACTGAAAGATCTGTATCTGTCATTAGATGGATAGGTCCGGAGGATATTATGAACATCGTGTCCGCTCAGTCAGCGCATTGGACAGATGAACAACTGATCGATCATTTATACGGCATCGGCCCCGTTGACGGCCATCTGAATCAATGCGAACATTGCCTTTCCCGGCTTTCGGCGATCGAATCACGCCGTCAGCGGGTGCTCATGAACGAAGCTGTCAGCAATGACTTTCTGACGGCACAACGCCGGGCCATCTACGCTCGCCTGTCTGAACCGCACCCCTGGTGGCCCGATCTTCGGTCACGTGTTGTGCCAAGCCGGCGTCTTGCCGCCGCCGCGGCAATGTTTGCCGTTCTTCTGGCCTCAGCCGCTGTCTATCAGGGACATCGACGCGAATTGGCCGAATCCCGCGCCGACGCTCAACTCGCGCAAGATGTTTCCCAGATGTCGTCTCAATTAGAGTCGTCGGCTACAGCTCCGCTGCAGGAACTTTTTGTCGAATGATGATCTCCTTTCGTCTTTTGGTCTCCTTTCTGTTCTGTGCCCTCCTCGCCTGCGCACAGAACCGCGCGCAAGTTCCCTGGTGGAACAGCCCGGTCGCCTCCGAAGTCGGCCTCAGTCAGGCGCAAACCCAGCGCATCCGCCAGATCGTTCACGCCTACCGCGACCGCCTCTTCGATGCCCGCAACGAAATGCAGAAAGCCGAAGCCGCCCTAGACGAATTGATGAACGACAATGGCATGACCGCTGAAGCGGCCAAACCTATCATTAATCGTGTTGCCCAGACTCGCGCCAACTCCGCCCGCGTATTTCTGGAAATGAGTACGCGCATCCGCGAAGTGTTGACTTTCGAACAATGGAGGCAACTGGTCCAACGCTGGGATGAAGTCAAGGGCAAGAAAGTTCCCGACGCCCTCATCACACCCCAGTAGCACTCCCACCGCGCGTGATAGCTTAAGACAATTCACTCATGAAATTGTCTCTCCTAATCCGCGCATTCTCTCTCTTTCTCGCCATCGCCTATTCTGTCGTCGCGGCCACTCCCCACGAGACGCTGGTCGCCCTCATCGAGAGCAACTGGCAACATCGCATGCGTACTTCGCCAGAGTGGGCCACCGCGATCGGCGATAACCGCTACAACGATCGGCTCAGCGACATCTCTCCGGCCGCTATCGCCCGGGAACTTGAGTACGAACAGAAGTTACTGGCATCGCTCCAACAAATCGACTCATCCAAACTCTCTCCCGGCGACCAGCTCAATCAAAGCCTTCTCATCCGCTCTTTGAAAACCGACATCGCCGGCGCGCGTTTCAAAGATTGGGAGATGCCCGCCACCCAAATGGGCGGACCGCAAGATTATGCGAGCCTCCCTACGTCTACGCCGTTTAAGACCGTTCAGGATTACCGGAACTATTTGGGCCGCCTCCAGAAGCTACCTGCTGTTCTCAGCCAGTCCATCGCCAATATGCGCCAAGGCATGCGCGACGGTCTCATGCCGCCACGCTATCTTCTGACTAAGGTCGCCGAGGAAGCCTCCGATGTCGCTTCGAAACCCTTGGAACAAAATCCATTTACCGAGCCACTCAGAACTTTTCCAGCGACTGTTCCCGCCGCTAGCCGCCCGCGCCTCATAAAAGACGTCAACGATACCGTTAGCTCCCAGGTCCTGCCGGCTTTTGCCGCCTTCGCCAAATTTGTAAAAGAAGACTACGAACCGAAAGGCCGCACCGAATTCGGCATTTGGTCTTTGCCCGATGGCGCTGCCCGTTACCGCCAAGCCATTGAAGAGCAGACCACAACTACTTCCGACCCGGACGATCTCCATGCTCTCGGCTTCAAACAGGTTGCCGAGATTGAGAAACAGATGCTCGTCATTGCGAAACAGCAAGGCTTCAAGGATGTCAAATCATTCAATGCGCATATCTTCGCCGATAAACATCTGCACGGCACATCCGGGCAGCAAATCTTTGACCTCTATCAGGGTTATACGAATCAGATGTATGCCAAGCTTCCTCAGTATTTCGGCCGGCTGCCAAAAAACAAGCTGATCGTCGTCCCCATGGAAGCCTACCGCGCTCCGCATGAAGTGCCTGCTGATTATTCCATCGGCGCTGGAGACGGCTCACGGCCAGGCCGCATCAATGTGAATGAGTACGAGCCAACCAAACGCCTCTTGCTGAACGTCGAAGCCATCGCCTATCATGAAGGTATTCCCGGTCATCATTTGCAGTTCTCCATTGCCCAGGAACTCACCGGCTTGCCGCCCTTTCGCAAATTTACCTCTTACAATGCGTTCTCCGAAGGCTGGGCTCTCTATGCGGAAACGCTCGCGCATGAAATGGGCTTTTACCAGGATCCCTACAGCGAATACGGCCGCCTGCAGAATCTCATGTGGCGCTCCATCCGCCTGGTTGTCGATACCGGTGTGCACTACAAGCATTGGTCGCGCGGGCAAATGATCGACTTCTTCCACGCGCACAGCGCCATGGACGACCAAAACATCGAAACCGAAGTGGATCGATATATTGCCTGGCCGGCTCAGGCGCTTGGCTACAAGTTGGGCGAGATGACAATCCTGCGCTTGCGCGAACGAGCCCGCCAGCAACTCGGCGCCAAGTTCGACATCCGCGCGTTCCATGATGCTGTCCTCGACAAAGGTCCTCTGCCGCTCGACGTCCTGGAATCCAGCGTCGATCAGTGGATCGCCTCCCGCAAATAAAGGACAAGAGCTACCGTGAAAAGCTACCGCAAAGAACTCTGGTTCGACGTGCCATCGCGCCGCGGTTTCGTGAACATCACCTCTCAGGTCGAGCAGTGCATTCGCGAGAGTGGCATCTGGGAGGGTTTGGTGCTCGTCAACGCCATGCACATCACCGCGTCGGTGTTCATCAACGACAACGAGTCGGGCTTGCTCAAAGACTACGAAAAATGGTTGGAGGAACTCGCCCCGCACGAACCCACCTCGCAATACCTGCACAACCGCACTGGCGAGGATAACGCCGACGCCCACCTCAAACGCCAGGTCATGGGCCGCGAAGTGGTTGTCGCGTTAACCGAAGGCCAGCTCGATTTCGGACCTTGGGAACAAATCTTCTATGGCGAATTCGATGGCCGCCGCCGCAAGCGCGTGCTCGTGAAGATCATCGGAGAAGGGAAGGGCACTGTCTCTGCCAACTGAACCTCCCACTCCTCCACCTCCCACCCTAGGTCAACCCGTTCGCGAATCTTTCCACGTACTGGGCATCTACGTGCGCGGCCAATTCCTTCTTTGTCTCATTCTGGCAGTTCTCTACGGGCTGGCCTTCTGGTCCATTCACGTTCCGTACTGGTATGTCATCGGAATTCTCGGCGGAGGCGCCGCGATCATCCCACGCATCGGTTCCCTTGTTCCGCTGGGTTTGGCTGTGCTGGCCCTCGCCTTCACAGACGCAGCGATAAAAAGCTATCTGATCGCGCTCGGTGCATGGCTTCTGATCCAGTGCATCGAATTCTTCGTTCTCATCCCACGCCTTATCAGCCGCCCGCTGGGTCTGAAGGAGTTGCCCGTACTCGCCGCTCTTTTGCTCGGCAGTTTGGTGTTTGGTCCCCTCGGACTCTTGTTCGCCATACCCGTTCTAGCCATCGGCTTGGTGTTTTGGCGTCATTTCCGCCGCCGCCCAGCGCGTTGACCCGGTCTGGAGTTGTCCATTTTCGACTTACGATTTCCCTCCCAGCCGCCAAGATTGAGGGCGACAGCCATACAGGCGGCCCTCAATTCGTCGGCGAGATTGCGGTCAGCCATAGTACGAGCCACAACCATTCCTCCGATGGACAAAGCAGCCACCGCCTGCGCCGTGGTGTGTCGATGGCGGCTCTCTTGGGTCAAGCTTCGTTCCAACACGCTTACCATTGCTTTGAACACGGTCTCAAAGGCACGCCTCGCAGTTACGCCACTGCGAGCGACGTCGGTCGGGAGAGCCACCATTGGGCAAGAGTCCTCGACATTCTCGAAGTGCTGGCGCGAGAGATAAGCGCGCACGACTTGCGGCCCAACGTCGGTGGATGAGAGATCTACCTGCACGCCTTCCCAGCAGCTTTTCCACTCTGGGTCGGTGAAAAAACAACCCAATACCTCTGCATAGAGATCGCTTTTGCTTCTGAAATAGCTATAGAACACACCATGCGTGAGGCCTGCACCGGCCATGATTTGATTCAGAGAAACACTCTCAAAGCCGTGCCGGTTGAAGAGCTTGCGGGCGCTTTCAATTATGTTCTTCTTCACTTCCGCGCGATGACCGGCGGGGTAAGGCATCAGGTCTCCTTAAAGTGCCAAGAAATATTATCTTGAACATATTTTAGCCCCGTGATCCAATACGTGGAGTAGTTGAAAGAAAAATTCAGGAGGGCGACGATGAGTAATCGAACAGATGACCCCACGCGGCGGCAAGTGGTCATCGCCGCGGCCATCGCATTCGGAGTAAATTTGAGCTCCACAAAGGCTTGGGCTTCCGCTGAAGACGAGATTCGCACAACCGAATTCATCCATCAAGAGCCCGTGTTCAAAGCCAACCGAAAGCGCATCTACGAGGCGCTCCTCGACACCAAACAGTTCGACCAAATCATCCAGATCAGTGGAGCCACGAAGTCCATGGCCTTGGGAGGTAAACCCACGGAGATCAGTCGTGAAGTGGGAGGTGCCTTCACAATCTTCGGCGGATACATCACAGGGCGGCACATCGAACTCGTGCCGAACGAGCGAATCGTGCAGGCCTGGCGAGTGGGTAGCTGGGCACCGGGCGTGTACTCAATTGCGAAGTTCGATCTCGTCGAGCAAGGCGCCTCGACCAAAATCGTTTTCGACCACACCGGCTTTCCCAAGGGACTGGGGGAACATCTAGCATCGGGGTGGAAAGAGCACTACTGGGAGCCGCTCGAAAAATTCCTGGCTTAGGAGCCTCGATGAACTGGCTTCGAATCGCCTTGATCGTTGTCGGAACCGGTATCGTCTCGTCCCTCACTGACTGGTTCTTCGCTGGCGATTGGATTCATCGGCGGTACAGTTATCCCGAAATCTGGCGTCAGGGTGCCGAAGGGAGAGCGATTACTCTGACCAGTCCGCTACCTTTTTTAACTTGCGGCATCTTTGTCTATGCCACCTCCCTGCTAGGTCTTCATTCTGTATTGGATGCGATCAAACTGGCGGTCGCCGTTTGGCTCATCGGCCCGTTACCGCTGATTCTCACTAATGCTGCATTTATGAAGCTGCACCGGGTGTTTGTGGTGTCTTACGCGACTGGCTGGCTCGTGAAACTCATGATCGTTGCGCTGGCTGTCGGCTGGTTCCTCCTCTGACCTACCGCCGCTTGGCACCGCTTTTGTGATACCGTCTTAGGACATCGGTGCCCAACATGCGAATTGTCCGAACCATAGCCCTCGCTGGCTGCTGCCTTCTTATGCCCTGGAATCCGTGCCTTGGCACCCACAAGGAGATCGAGAACGATGGGATGATCACTGTTGGCAAACCAAAGGTCTGGAGATACGACCGTGTTTACGCAACACTCGATGGCCTCTTGCGCGACGTAGATGCCATCAAGCTCAATGGCATAACGTCTCTCGATCCGAATAAGCCTAACGCGGCTATGCTCGACTTTCTCCAACAATTACTCAACGGCTCGGTGAGTGCGTCGCGAACGTCCCCTGCGAGTAAGACTAGTTCGGCGACTCAGTCGCAAGGAAGCAGTAACAGTGGCCCAACCTCGATCATCGATTTAAAATCACTGGCCTCCCAAGTCACCAGCTCCAACGGCCAAAGCCTACCTGCCAACAAGCAAATGGAAACTTTTATCGAGTTACTGCATGAGCGGCTCGCACAACAACTTTCGGTCATTTACGACGACTACACTCGGCAAGGCAACGACTTATATCTCGTTCAATTCGATGTAGGCGTCTATCCGTCAAAGTATTCCAAGGGGAAGGTGGCGAAGGTCCAGTTCGACGTCAGTACAGATGGAAAGTCATGCACCTCCCTCTCGGACGGAATTAAAGCATACGAGTTGTACCCGAGTACGGCGGCCTACAACATAACGCAGTTTTACGGAAAGAGCAATCATACTGGCATAAGAGGCGCTGTCAGCTACTTGGCTGGACTCGGCGGCACGCTAGAGTATCAGCGCCAGCGAGATCAATTACGAGCCAGCGTGAATCAAAGTGCATATGTCAGTGGTTTTGGCGCGGGCACTTGTAGCTTTGGGTGGTATTACGCTCCCAATCCTTTTGAAGATATGGTTTCACCGGGACTACGAACAAGCTATCTGTTGCTGCTGGTTCCCAAACAGGCTGATGCCGGACCTACAGAAAAAATAACTATGAATCCCAGCACCGGTTGGGTGGGGCAGGATGATCCTTCGCGCGGCACAGTGCAACCAGTTGCTTGGGAGTCAATTGATTTGCCGTTTAGTGAGCCGCGCGGCTTGCAAATTGCCCAGATCGAGTATAGCCCTGTTCGTTTACCCCAGACCGAGGCAAAGCCGAATCCGCCCCCGGCCGCGAGCACAGGCGCCCCTACTGCGCCAGTTCCAACTGCTCCTGTCGCACCGAGTCCAAGTGCTCCTTCTTCGCCAAAGCCCAAGACTAAGGGGACGCCACCACCTACAACGAAGCCTGGCGCAACCGTCCCTGCGCCGCCGGCTCCAAGCGCGCCCGCTGGAACAACTACTCCAGACTCTCCCACCAAGCCTCCCGAAACAAATCCAGCGCCCCCAGCTACCCAAGAGACCAAAGACGCAGTAACCGCAAGTATGCAGATCACTTTCCCGTCCCCGGCTAAGCCTTCGGCAAAAGACCAAGAACCGTCGTCGTCGGACGAGTCCAAAGATCCAACGGCGAGCGTGCAGATCACGTTCAGGGAAGTTATCGATCCAAACCTGATTGTCATTGCGAACGGCGCTCTCATTAAGCGCGTCCGAGACACCCGGGGCCGCGGGACAGCCGTCTTGCCAAGTGATGCCGCCGGATCTCAGGGCGCGGCAACCTTTGGCTTGCTTGAGTCTGACAAGTACGGCCCGGATACATGGATCGCCACTGGACCTCGCGCCATCCAGATCAATTTGTCGCTAAAGACAGCAACCAGTGATGCATTCCCTGTCATCGTACTGACCAACGCAGGCGCCTCAGGCAACTCTCTTGCGGCCTTGGCCGTTCATGCCGACGAGATTCGGATTGGCGACGAGTTCTTCAACCTAAAGCCAGAGCGCTTAGCCCAGGTACTTCATAGCAAAGGCCAAACGCCCTCCCTGATTCCTCAGAGTTTGTTCCTTCCCATGTTTCTCAATCCGACACCGTGGGCCAAGATTCTAGCTTTTGTAGACACCGGTGACCAACTCCGAATCAAGCTGGTCGCTCCCCCGGCTCCGGACCCGAGCATGCCTGTTCTATCCGAGCGTGCACACGCGGTTCTGCGTCGAGAGCCAAACGATACGCTATTTGCCTTAACGTGCCACTCACAGGAATCTCAGGATCTACTGTGCGATTTGCCGCGCACATTTTCAGCGGCAAGTGAGTCCGGCTCGGCGAACGTTTGGAACGTTTCGCTTCAGCAACCCGAATACTCCGACGGCAAAACCACATTCCATGGCATCGCCGCTCATAGCACAGTGCGAACCCAAAAGACGGAGCTTGTCTTCGATCCAAATTACGACATCAAGCCGACGATCAAGGACAATGGGGAGATCTCTTCGTGGGAAGTCAGAATGCCCATTGAGAACCTGACATTTCCAATATCTTTGGCCCTGGGCAACAATGCGACGGCGGTTGCATGCGAGTGTGCCACAAAGTTTGGCCCCCAGACTCAACGGGGCGTTCCGTGTTCTCCTCAAGCCGTGATGCGAGACCCGTCCGCGTTTCAGGAAGACGATTACGTCGTTTGCGAAGAGGGAAAACCCGTTAGCATAAATATGGTTTTGGACCCGCAGGACATAGCCAGGAATTGGAGCAAATGTCACATCACTGTACGCAGCGATTTAGGCAGGCCCACTGAGCTAGTGGCCGTGTTGCCCGACCTCGCCCCTGAAATTCGGCCCGACAGGTTCTCGTCCCTTAATTCGGATACAGCCGGATTCTTCAAAATTTCCGGCAAAAATCTCCAAGCCATCAACGGAGTGTATCTGTGGGATTGTGGCCACGGCCGCCTTCCCGTGATCCACGCCACCGACGCGATTTATTTCGCCGCCCCGAAGAGCGTAAAAAGCCCATGTCCCGTGACACTACTTATGGGCGAGGCCGACCCCAAAAAAAAGAGCACCGAAGTTTGCGCTGCCGACGGCTTAATCTGTATCGAACCGCTAGGACCGGACGGAAACCAATTGACACTGTTCCCGCCCGCAAAGCCACCCCAGGGCAACGAAACAAAGAAAATTACGCGCCAACCGCCCAAAGCGCCGCCGAATCCGGCCGCACAAAACCACCCTCCCGCCAGTCACTAACGGCCTTCTGCAAATAAACATCACGGCCGGGGAATCTGATCTTCCGACGTAAACGGCGATGCCGGCAGCCCTTTTCCGTTAGTAAGATTTACTGTCGGAGCATTTGCCCAACCGTAATGCACAAACTTCGGGTTCGCCACGCCCTCACAAGAAACCACCACACTCTCTCCTTCTATCCGCGCATCCGCTTTTACGAAATGCCGATCGTCTCCCGCGATTTCAAATCCTTTCAACGTGCCGCCTTTTGCCACCAATCCGCCAGACGCGTGATCGAACCACACTCGCAAACTATGGCCTTCTACCGCTATCTCGCGGTAGAGCGGACCCGCATCCTCAACATCCTCCCCATACGCAAGCCTTCTTGCTGCCAGCGCTAAGCGCGCCCCCACATCCTGTTTGTTTGATGGATGAACATTGTCTGGGTCTCCAATATCGATCGTCACGGCCATCCCCGTGTTCGCTACTGCCAGCGTCCGGCGCTGCGCCTCGCGAACAACCGGCCATGTCTGTTGCGAGCCACTCTTGAAGTTGGCGATTTGAACGAAGAGAAACGGGAAATTTCCCTGATGCCAGTCGGTTCGCCAATCGGCAATCAACGCCGGCAAAACCTTTTCATAGAGGTTCGCGCGCTCTGAACTGGCGTTCGATTCACCCTGATACCAAATCACTCCTTTGATATGGAAATCAACGGCCGGCGCCACCATTCCGTTGAACAAAGCCGCGGGCTGCCATGAAGCCGCCTCCGGATGCCAGTCGTGTTTGGGCAGCGGTTGATTGGCCCTGCGGGCCGCTTCATCCTCTTGTTTTTCCGCTTCGATCAAGCGTTGCAGATCTGTCTGCTCGTCCGAAAACGAAGCCCATGCAGAGAACACAGGCATAAGAGACGAATCGGCGGAAAGCCCGTGCATGCTGATCCAAGCTTCACCTGGCGTGCCGCCCCAAGTGGAATCAATCAGGCCGATGGGAACGTGTTCGCGGTCAACCAGTTGCTTGCCGAAGAAATAGGCGACCGCCGAAAACTTCGCTGCCGTTTCCGCTGTGCATTTTGTCCACGAGGTTGCCTCGAAGTCGTGCAATGGAAAGTCTGATGCCTTATGGTGAATAAACAACAAGCGGATGTTCGGCTGATTCGCATTGCGAATTTCTTCATCGGCGTTTGTCACTACCGCCGAATTAGGAAAGCCGCTCAACGGCATTTCCATGTTCGATTGGCCTGAAGCAAACCAAACGTCACCCACCAGCACGTCTTCCAGTTGAATTGTGTTCGCCGCCTTGATGGTCAGCGTATAAGGGCCTCCGGCAGACTGCGGAGGAAGAAAAATATCCCAGTGCCCCAATCGATCCGCAGCCGCGCTTTGCCGCGTCGCATTGAACTCCACAGACACGTTTTCTTGCGGATTCGCCCAACCCCAAAGATGAATGGGTTGTTCGCGCTGCAGAACCATGTGACTACTAAGGATGGCTGGAATTTTTACTTCAGCCCGCAGCAATGTACTCATGCTCACGAGCAAAATCCCACTGCACGTTCCAAAACGGAACTGGCGAGCCAAGCTTCGCACCAAATCGATAACTTTGAGAACGTCTATCTTCATTTTTGATCCTGAAAGCAGTACTACAGTACCTTATCCCAAACTTCACGCAAGACGTAGTACTGAAGGGAAATTGGGCCTGCCCCCTCGGCTGAGACAACGAGTTAAGACACTCGTTACCGTTCGATGATAATAGCTTTCCTTGGAAGGCGCAAACAAATTATTCTGGTGGCGTCGGTGAAGCGGAGACGGGCTCT
>PMSX01000171.1 GCA_003167495.1 Bryobacterales bacterium
GTTCTCCTGATAAATAACCACCGCGAAAAAAGGTTTGGCGCGTGTCGCGGTGGTTATTTATCAGGAGATCCGCGACGACGGCCTCATCCAGAGCGCACGCCACCCCTGGGACGGACAGCAGTGCGGGCAGCACTGTGCTGAAGAGGAGTAAATCGCCGGCACGGTGGTAATAAAGCGGGCGTAGCCCGCTTTTGTCGGCGCAAAGGATCGCTTTGCGGTGATGTCCATGCCATGCGACGACGACGAAGTCCCCGACGAGATGCGAAGGGGCGTCTTCATCCCATTTTTCGAAAGCGCGCGCCACTAACTCGCTATCGGGCAATGAGTCGCGCGGAACGACACCTAGTTGGTCGCACAATCCCGCCCGATCATCCAGCCGGCCATCGAAGAGGATTGCGCCGCGGTTTCCCCAAGCCGGGGTTGGTTGAGCTTCAAACCGATCTTCGGGAGTGTGAACGCGCTGGCGGTGGAGGAGCACCGCACCAGAACCCGTCCAGACGCGGCACGGCCCTAGCCGAATTTGGTCTGGCAAAACGGAGGGATCGAGGGCGACCGACCCGGAGCCGAGCCGAACAGCCCCCACAAATGCGCTCAAATAACTGCCTCGAGGCCTGGGCTAACTATGGCAAAAGAAGCATTCGCTATTTCCGTCGCCGCCAAGCAGCGTGGATAAGTCGATCTGCATTTCGATCGTCTCGGGGCACTCCCATACGGGCTTTCCGTCCTCCGATTTCGGGGAGAACTCAGGCTCCGTCGGTGCTTTAATATCGGGATCCATTTTTCACTCCTTCGGATCGGTGTACCATTATTCGGCCCGATCCGCGGATTGTCCGATTTGGCACAGGTTCCGCTCACTAATAATACGACGGAAGAGTCTAATTAATCTGTATCTGCATATTAGTAATAGCGGATTTCAGAAAATACTTAGGAAAGTAAAATTATTGTTAGAGTTTTCTCCTATTAAGAAGAATATGAGAAGTATAATTGGGCCACGGCAAAGCCCTACAATTAATCCTAAATCACCAGCAATTTCCGTATACTAAAAGAATATGAGTTGTGAACAGGATTAACGGATTGCACAAAGAAGATGCAGCCGAGTCCGATCAACGTTCCGATGACGCCTTATTAGAATTTCTGAAATCCGCAGGTGCGGGCGGGATGGCTCACAGGGGCGGGTCCACCTTGTACGGGCACCTGTTTGGCGTTCGCGAGATTCTTCGGACGTGGGCGCAACCTGTTTGGATGCAGGAGGCAGGCGCGATCCACAGCATTTATTCGACTGGAGCGTATCGCCAACAACTCGTGCCGCTCTCGGAACGCGACCGGATTCGGGAGCTCGCGGGTGAAAGGAGCGAGCGTCTTGCGTGGCTCTTCTGCTTCGTATCACGATCGGACCTGTGGGGGAAACTGGATCTTTGCGGCGTGGTGCCGGCGGAGGGGCTGACGCTGCAAGTTCGCGATGGTGGCGATACGACCGTGACGGTTTGCCGGGAGGAGATCTTTTCACTGCTTGTTCTCTGCATGGCGGATGAGGCGGAACAAGCGCAGGGACACGAAGGCTGTCCCGGGCTCTGGCTCGCTCGGGTGAGCGGCTGGGGGAGGCGGCTTCGCGAGGGACCCGGTCCGTATCCGCCGGTAATGGACTCGTGCCAGCAAAGCATAGAACTCGCCGCGGAACGGAGAGCGCGCGAATTCTGGCTGCTCGGGCTGGATTCGATCTGCACGGATGTGGACACGGCTGAAAGCCAGTTCGTGGCGGCGTCCCAGTGCTGCCGATGGATTGCGGAGCCGTTGATCGGGGCTGCATACATCGCCAACTGGAGGGGGGACATCGCCACTACCCAACAACTCGCCCGAGAGGCAGCGGGCATCCTGCGGCAGTGGGGCACCGCCTGGGACAAGAGAGTGTCGTTTGCAAACTGGCTCGGTGCCGCAGAGACTCTTGCGCGCGGCGAGTGGGAGCCTGCGGCGCTTTCGGCGGGTTTTCGCATCGCGGGAAGGAATCTCTCCGCAGCGCCGCCCAGTACCGAGCGGATATCCTTTCCGGCAATCGCGGGCATTCCCGGGCCGACCGGAGGCGCGGCGAGCGACGACCGCAGGCTGGAGGCCTATCTGAGTCTGCTGGCAACCAATCATCGCCATCCGCGGATGTCGTTATATCCCGGTCTCTCTTCCAAACCTTGGTATGATGCGGCGGATTTTGTGACGGCGAAAGCTCTTGAAGCAAACTTCAAGCAAATTCGCGATGAGGCTGCGGACCTGGGGCGGGCGGCCTTTCAGCGCGAGACGGAGCCGATTCCACGGGACGGTAACTGGGACGTATTTTTTCTCTACGAGCGTGGGCTGAAGATGGAGGAGAACTGCGCGCGCTGCCCCGTAACTACGCGGATTGTCGAAGAGCAGCCTGCGATTCGCGCCCTGTGTGGACTCATTTACTTCTCGCGAATGAGCCCGGGCACTCACGTACAGCCACATCGCGGTATCACCAACATGCGTGTCCGCTGCCATCTGGGACTGCAGATTCCTGCCGGGGAGTGTGGTCTGCGCGTCGGAAAGGAAACACGCCGGTGGCAAGAGGGTCGTTCGATCGTATTCGACGATTTCTACGAACATGAGGTGTGGAACCGGACCGCCGAGGACCGGATTGTGCTAATCGTGGATCTCTGGCATCCGGACCTCACGCCGCGCGAGATCGCGATCGTCGGGGGCATGCAGCGGTACGCGTTTCAGCATGCCAGAGATCTCTCCCGGTATTGGTCGCGCAATGAGGGTGAGAGGGCTGCTGCCCGCAAGGAATTCGCGTGAGTCCGACGGGTTTAACGGAGTCTTCGATTCATCTGACAGTGGCGAGCATGATATCGGCGCCCAGTGCCTTGATATTCATAGTCAAAGCAGATCCAGACTCTCTTTTGGCAGATAGGCTTTTATCAGCTTGAGGTTCAACCGGAAGAGTTCGTTGAGCAGGCGTTGCTTTGTGGGCGGTTTGTGCGGAGACCGATGCGGAAGCTGAGCGCCTTTGCGACAGTTTTCGGGTGATGAAGACTGCGCTTTTCCAGGAACGATCTATCCCGGTTCCCCCGCTGGAGCGGGCGCAGCGTTTTCTTGCGGAGGGCGGACCATTCGCGGTTCAAGCACGTCCCGGCAGACGGATGGTCGTAGGAACGCCTGAGCGCGTCTGCAGGCTGATCCAAACGGTTGCGGAGGAATATGGCGCGCAGGAAGTTTTCATAGTCAATGTTATGCACGACCATGCCGCGCGGCGACGCTCTTACGAGCTGCTTGCACAAGCGTTCGCGAAGTCGAGCTTTGCCCGGGCAGCTAGCGGCTCAGCCATCGTCGCTGGATGAAGCCCGTCACTCGCAGCGCCGGCAGCGCAAACAGGAGCAAGGGCGGTGAACGCCACTGCAAGAGATCGCCGGGGTGCAAAAAACAAACTGAAAGGAAGTCAAGAAGGCGGGCGAGGATGCCATGCCGGCGTGCAATACAGCGCCCGTAGCGCAGGAGTTCCAAGTGTTCACTTATCGACCACGCACCAGCCGAAACTTTCCGGGTTAATGTCTGAAGCGCGAAGCGGGCCAGTGGTTCGGTTTCTCTCTCGCTTGCGATGACCTGCCGGCTGGTGGCATCTGGCGCAAAGTCGTAAAGCCATTCCAAAAGCAGCAGAGTCTGGGCCAGGATCGGAAGCAGCCCTAACTCCTTTGCGAGCGGCCAGGACTCCGCATAAATCCCGGGCTGGCGGTCGAGCAGCGCGCGAATGTCTCCCAACCATTTCATGCGGCTCCAGGCATGACTTGCGCCATGCAGACACAGGTAAAGAGCTTCGACGGGAGAAACCGCGGAGCCATTCGAATCCCAGTGTGTCCACCATTTCGACTCCATTTTGGCAGCTCGAAGATGTTCGAATGTCCAGTGGACCTCAATGATGGATTTGTATTCAGCGTGAACCGGCGACACATGCCAGAACTGTGACTGCGCCAGCCGCCGGTAGGCACGGCTTGAGAACCATAGCTCCGAATTTGGCCACTCCCACCCGGCCGCCTTCAGAACGGCCAGACCGGCGGTTAACTGGCGGGGCTCAATGATAATGTCGATGTCCCGGCCGTGGCGCAGGCCCAAGTCTCCATATAATTTTCCGGAGAGTTGCGGCCCTTTTAGGAGGTGGTGAGTGATTCCGTTCTTCGAGAGCAATTCACTTAACCGAGCAGCTTCGCCGGTCAGGATGAATGCCTGTAAGCGGGTCTTTTGGGCGCGCGTCTTCAGAGCGGAGTCATGTTCACCCAAGACGCTTCGCAATTGATGCCGGCTTAATACCATGTCCGCCAGTGCGAAGATTCTATGTCTGCGGATCTGGTCCCACAGGATGTCCGGATGGAGATGGCTTTCAAGACTCTGGGAAAGGAGCTCGGCTTGCTGGCGGGCTGAGCCGGCCGTGAAAGGCAAGTACGAACACGCGGCCGCAAATCGCAGCGCGGGAGTTACGCGGGCCGGTGCAGTTCGAATGTAAAGCTCCAGGAAAGACATCGGATGAGCGGCAACCGCAGAAGTACATGATCAATGGCGGAGAGTGCGGGAAGCAACGGCCGGCAGAACACGCCCACAAGCGAGAGCAAGGTCCAATACCTTACATTGCGCACCTCGAAGAAACGGCTGGCAAACCTTAGGTCGGCGAGCGTCAGGATATGCTTCTTTTCCCAGTCTGTTCGCATGGCCGGTGTTAGATTCCGGTACAACCTAATTAACGGGTTGTATGCCAGGGCCTCCCATCCGAACACCGCTCCACCGGGCTTCAACACACGCCGTATCTCGGGAAATGCGTAGGACAGATCCAGATGGTGGAGCACCCCGCCGCAGAGTACTACGTCTATCGATTCGTCGGGCAAGCCTGTATTTTCGGCGTCCCCCTGTACGAAAATGGCTCGCTCGGAGAAGCCTTGCGCGTGCGCGGAACATGCCGCCTGCTGAATCGATATATCACTCAAATCGACGCCAATACAAAGCGCCGCGCCCTCTTCCGCGGCTCTGAGCGAAAGCGCGCCATCTCCACACGCCAAATCGAGCACTACCTTGCCCCGGCAATGCTCTGCGATCCATTGATGCGCGTATGCCGCTGCATCGCCGGAAGCCGCATAGAACTTTTCATTGCCCGCTGAGTCTGGGGGTAATTGATGGGCCCGAAGCGCATCGTGAAACTGCAATTCCGCTACCTTGCGAGCTTCAAGACCGTCCACCCAATTTTCAGTGGGAGAGTTTCTTTGAGCAAAGGCAGCCAGTTCGTGAGTTGTCATTTTTTGCGGATTCCCCCTATTGGACCGAGCCCATGTCCCCGGCCGCCATGGCTCGTAATTGCGTTTCTTCTTCGAGCACCTGCTGCAGCAGTTCCGAACTTGGGCTATAGTCGGGAACCAGTTCTTTCAAAGTACGGATCGACTCGTTGAAATCGCGCACGTCGCAGAGATAGCGCAACCGTCCCAGATGACGCTTCATCTCTATCCAGGGGACCGTGCAGCCGGCGAAGATCCTGATCTTTTCGTGATAAGTCGGCAGCATGTTCTCGTCCAGCAGATTCAATTCTTCAAAGAGCTTTTCGCCTGGCCGAAGCCCGGTGATAGCGATGCGGATGTCGTCGTCCGGCCGGAGCCCTGAGAGCAAAATCAGATTACGCGCAAGATCGAGAATGCGGACGGGCTCGCCCATGTCAAGAACGAAGATTTCACCGCCTTTGCCCATGCTTGACGACTGAAGGACTAACTGCGAGGCTTCCGGAATGGTCATAAAATACCGGCGCATCTCCGGATGCGTAACCGTTACGGGGCCGCCGCGCGCAATCTGCTCTTTGAAGATGGGAACGACGCTGCCAGCGCTGCCCAGTACGTTTCCGAACCGGACCGATACATACTTGACATGGCCATTTTGCAGGGAGCGGATCAGCAATTCGGCGATGCGCTTACTAACACCCATGATGTTTGCCGGGCCGACGGCTTTATCCGACGAGATCATGACGAAGTCCTGGACACCCCATCGGCCAGCCGCAAGCGCGACGTTCAGTGTGCCGAACACATTGTTCTCGATCGCTTCAAAGAGGTGTGATTCCATCATCGGCACGTGTTTGTAGGCTGCCGCGTGATAGACCATCGATGGACGATGGCGGCTGAAGATTTCGGCTACACGCCGGGAATCTTGAATGCTGCCAACTTCCGGACGGAACTGAATCAGCGGGAAAGACTGCGCCATCTCGCGTTCGAGTTGGAAGAGCGCGGACTCGGAGATGTCGAAGCCGGCGATGGCGGCTGGCTCGAAGCGCGCGATTTGGCGGCAAAGCTCGGAGCCAATCGAGCCGGCGGCTCCGGTTACCAGAACGACAGCACCCTGGATTCTGGCGCGTATCCGGTCTTCATCCAGCCGGACCGGCGGCCGGCCCAAGAGATCCTCGACGGCCACGTCGCGAATTTGATGGACCAAGCTATTTTCCTCCATCCTTTCGCTAAGTCCCCGAATAGTCTTGAAACGGATTGCGGCAGCATGACAACACTTGAGTATCTGCGTCATCTCCGCACCCGAAGCGGAGGGAATTGCAATCAGCGCTAACTCAACCCGGTGTTTTTGAGCAATGCCGGCCAGCGCGTGCCCATCGCCGAAAACCGCAAGGCCGTGCATGGTTAACCCGGTCTTCCAACGCTGGTCGTCAATGAATCCGCAGACTTTGTATGGAAGGGCTGGACTTTGGCGGATCTCCCGCAGGAGAGCGACCCCTGCATCGCCAGCGCCGTATATGAGCGTCCGTTGTTTGCTTTGACGGGGAGATGGAGAGCGGTCCCATTCCGCGATTAGACGGATGGAGACTCGAACGCCGGCGGCAATCAGAACGCACAGCAGAAACTGCAGGAAGAAAATGGATCTGGGGATTCCAAGCGTGAGACTGCCAAGCACCACAGTGGAAATTATGCTAGCCGCCACGTTGCTCAGCAGCAGTCTGATGAAGTCACGCAGAGAAGCGTGCCGCCACGAACCGTGGTGCACACCGAACAGAGCAATGCAGGCGAGTTTGATAGGCACCCAGACAGACAGCGACTCCAAGAGAACGGGCCTATACGCCAAGGGCAGATAGAGGTCGAACCGGAGCAGAAACGCCAGCGCTCCGGCGAGCACTGTGGTTGCCGTCTCAATCGCGAATACGATGGGACGGTGGTAACGAAGCAGCCCTTCCGCGCGAGGGGCGCCTGGTGGCGAAAAGGGAATTCGCGCCGAGTCTTCGGCAGCGAGACCTGGTAGGGGATACGGCAGGAGCGCGCTTCGCCTCGCAGCCATGGTTATGACCAGGGGATCGACTTCCCAGCTACGAAGCAGCTTTCCCAGTGCGCGCAGCGCGGCAGGGCGCGAGAAAATTCCAATCAGCGTAAGAAAGATCAACCAAAGATCGGTCCAAAAGCTTGGGTGGTCTATACAGGCAAGGGCCAGACGGCTCTTCCAAGGGCGGATGATTTGGTTATAGAGAAGGTCGGGGTCGCTGCTTCCCTTGAGAATCTCGCCCTCATCGGCAAATACGATTGATGCGGCATCCGTGATTCCAGGGCGGACCGTTAGCATGCGCCTCTCGGCAGCTGTATATAACTGCGCATCTGCGAGTGTTTGCGGGCGGGGGCCGACCAGGCTCATGTCGCCCCGCAGAACGTTCCACAATTGGACGATCTCGTCGATCTTATGCGCGCGCACGAAGCGTCCCACTGGCGTGATGCGCGGATCTGAAGCGGCCGTGGTCGAACCTCCGATTTTGTCGGCGCCGGCAACCATTGACCGGAACTTGATTATCTGAAAGCATCCCCCGCCGCGCGCTGCACGGGGTGCGATATAGAACGGTGATCCATAATCCTGGAGCCAGATCGCCAGCATGACCGCCAACAATATCGGCGAGAAAATCACTAGGCCGGTGAGCGCGGCCGCGGCATCAAAAGATCGTTTAAGCATCAGGCAAAAGCGGGCATTGCAACTCGAAGCTTGCCGCCGACAACCTTTGCGATAGATGCTGCGTCTAATGAGTAAGCTTTGCGCAGGTATTGCTGGCTGCCCACAATTGATGTGAAGCCGCCTCGCAGGCCAATGCGAAAAAAGAAGCGCGGGATAACTCCTGCTTCCAGCAGGTTCTCGGCTACCGCGCCACCCAAGCCACCTTCCACGGAATGCTCTTCTATGGTGACGATCCCGCCGGTTTCCACCGCCGCGGCGCACAATTCCTGTGTATCCAGTGGCTTGATAGTGTGCATGCTGAGCACTCGACAGTGGATCGACTCCAATCGCAGGAGGTCGGCGGCGGCCAAGGCTTCGCCCAGAATCCCTCCCGTTGCTATCAACGTGACGTCGTGGCCTTCCCGAATACGCCTGGCCTTTCCAAGCTCGAAAACTTCTCCCGGTCTGAATGACTCGGCCGCCGCCGATTTGTCGAGACGAAGCAAGGCAGGTCCACTCGAACCAGATATGGCGCGCGTCGCTTGTCGAGCCTCCCACAGGTCGCCGGGAGAGATCACGGTGATATTCGGCAAAGCGCGAACGATGGCGATGTCTTCCGTCGCATGATGGGATATCCCCAGCGGTCCGTAACTCATCCCGCAGCCGACCGAGACGATCTTGACATTTGCTTTGTGGTAGCAGGCATCGTTGCGTATCTGCTCCAGACACCGAAGGGTAGGGAAGTTAGCTATTGAATATGTGAAGACGACGCGGCCCTCCAGCGCCAACCCGGTCGCCACGCCGGTCATATTCTGTTCCGCCACGCCGATGTTTAAGTATTGGCGCGGAAAGCGGTGGGCGAAATCGGCCAGCACACCAAATCCGAGATCTCCAGTAATGAGCATGATGGCTGGATTCTCTTCCGCAAGCTCTATAAGCGTCTTAACGAACGCATCTCTCATGCGTCGCCTTCGAGTTCAGCCAGCGCGGAGGTAAACTCTGCGCCGGCGGCGACACGATAATGCCAAAGCACGCTGTTCTCCATGAACGACACGCCCTTCCCCTTAATAGTGTGGGCGATGATGCAGCTTGGTCTCCCCTTTTCACTCGGAATTCGAGAAAGAATCTGGGCCAGTGCGCGGCAATCGTGGCCATCTACCTCGCTGGCGCTCCAACCGAAGCTCGTCCATTTGTCCACAAAAGGCTCCAACGCCAGGGTGGCGGCGACGGAGGCGAGACTCTGAAGTTTGTTGTAATCAACGATGGCGACGAGATTATCCAGGCCGTGGTGAGCGGCAAACAGAATGGCTTCCCAGGTGGATCCCTCATCGCATTCGCCATCGCTGAGAAGCGCGAAAACGCGATGTGAGCGCTGGTCGAGCCGGGCGCTATAAGCCATTCCGGCGGCTATAGAAAGGCCGTGGCCGAGTGATCCCGTCGAGACCTCGACGCCTGGAACGTTTTTGTGCGAGACATGGCCGCAGAGATCCGACCCGTCTTTGTAGTGGGTAGTCAGGCGCTCCAGCGGAAAAAAGCCTTGCTCGGCCAGCACCGCGTAGAGAGCCGCGCCCGCATGACCCTTGCTGAGTATGAAGCGGTCCCTATCGGGCCAGCTCGGATTACCGGCATCCACGCGCAGGATGCCGCTATAAAGCACGCTCAGGATATCGGCGCAGGAGAAAGTGGAGCCGATGTGCGAACCAGCGCCGCCGTTAGTCATCCGCAGGCAGTGAATGCGCACACGCCGGGCCAATTCACTTGCTTCTTCAGCGGCCGTAAAAGCCTCGAATTTTATCGCAGACATATTGGACGCCCTCGTCGGCGATTGACATATTCAGCGGGAGCATCAACAGCCGCGTGAACAGCCAATCTGTGTAAGGCAGATGTTGAGTGAACCCAAGCCGCTCTAACTGGTGGACGGCTAGGCCACCCCACTGAATCAAGGTGCTGATGCCCGCATTAGCCAGATATTGCTTGAGCTGGTCGCGTTGATCAGCTTCTATTTCGTAATTTTGATAGATATCGAAGTGGTCGGGGTCGCTATCGGGAGCCGGCGGCCGAACGACTTCAGCCACATTCGCCAAGCACTCGGAGTAGAGACCGGCTAAATGACGGCGGCGCTCTATCGCGGCGACGAAATCCTGCAACTGCAAACTCAGAAACGCGGCTTGTAAGTTGTCCAGCCGGGAGTTAAAACCCCAGCCGACGAGTTCTCCTTGCAGGTTATAGCCGAAGTTGCACAACGCACAAGCCTGTTCGAAGACCGCGCTGTGGCTACTGACGACCGCGCCGCCGTCGCCGAAACATCCGAGCACCTTGGCGGGGTAAAAGCTGATGGCCGAAGCGACGCCGAAAGTACCGGCGCTTTGGCCACGAAAACGGGACCCCAATGCCTGCGCGGCATCTTCAACGATCACGAGACTGTGCTTCGCCGCGATAGTCTGAAGAGCGCCCATATCCGCCGTGCGGCCATTTAGCTGCGTAGGCATGATGGCGCGGGTGTTGCGCGTGACCGCGGCTTCCACCGCTGTTGGATCGATTAGATGATCGCTGCCGCACTCGACTGGAACCGGCGTAGCGCCCGCGTAATGAATGGCGGCGGCAGTCGCGATCATTGTGTGGGAGCTGAAGATCACCTCATCTCCTGGTCCAATACTGGCCGCGCGTAGGGCAACCTCCAGGCCGTCCGTCGCGTTACCCACTCCGAGGACATAGCGCGCGCCTAAGAAGGATGCGAGAGAACTTTCGAAGTCCCGAAGATCTTTTTGCTTGATGAAAGCGCCGCGCCGGCTCACTTCGCGAAAGACCTCGACAAACTGGTCTTCGCGCTTTCGAAATAATGCCGGATAGTCGAAGAACGGAACCTCGAGGATTGCAGTAGGCGCAGTCATATAGGTAGTTCCGCTATTCAATCTCGCAAAAGGAGATGTACGGGTCCCACTCAAGACGCCGTAGCCGGAGGTGGTTTAGTCCGACGGCCTCGATGGCAGCGACCGTCTCGCCGGGCCACAGAGGGTTGTCCAGTTCATCGAACACCAGCAGCGCGCCCTTGGGCATTCTAGGAACGAACGTCTCCAAGGCAGCCTTGGTCGGCTGATAGACATCGCAGTCGATGAATAGCAAACTTACCAGTAAATGTGGATGGGATTGAACGAAAGCGGGAGCCGTCTTCGCGATGTCTCCCCGCACCAGTTCGACTTTCGGGATGTGTCCCACAAAACGATCCTTGTCATATTGCCCGATCAATTCCGATAACTCGTCGTAGGAGTCTGCGCACAAGTCTCCGATCTTGGCAGAAGTATAAGGGCTCCCATCACGCTCACCAAGGTCCGGAAATCCTGCGAAGCTGTCGAAGCCGTAGATGCGGCGCGTCAGATTTTCCGGTTCGAGCATGGCGCTAAGTTTCGCCCAGGCCATCAGCCCGAAACCTTTGTAGACGCCGCATTCCACGATCGATCCCTTGACCGGCAGCGCGAGTTTGAACACTTCATACAGGGCGAGGAATCGCTTCAGATGCTGGCGGCGCACATACTTGGTAAAGTTTTCGAGCTTGACTTGCACTGAGTCTGGGCAGCGCTCGAAAATATCCGCCGTCCCCTTCGCCGCGTCTCGTTCGGCTTGCGTCCGTAGCGGCTTCTCAAGATCAACGGCGGTCTTCATTCGAACTTCCGGAGCACGTAGACGACTTGTCCTACCAGGAAGGGCAGCATGGCTGCTAC
Organism: Bryobacterales bacterium; assembly: GCA_003167495.1. Taxonomy (GTDB): domain Bacteria; phylum Acidobacteriota; class Terriglobia; order Bryobacterales; family Bryobacteraceae; genus Bog-105. The sequence goes on from PMSX01000171.1 coordinate 11,661, forward strand.
CGGAAAGTACAGGCTGCTCATGTGGGCCGAAAGGAACCGGCCGGCGGGAGGGACTAATGCTCCCCTCTCTGTTGCGATCAAAGCCGTCCGTTTCCCAACATCGAATAGCTGGCGGAGATCTCTCACAGTCAGAGCTTTGTAAGCTTTGTCGCCGTACTTTGGCGTTCTCCAATCGCTGAGCAAAAGGTATCCGCCTGAGCTGCACACCCGTAACATCTCGTGGGCGATGCTGCAGCGGACTTCGTCCGCGGGCAACGTCGCAAACATGCCCGATTCGAAGACTATATTGAAGGAGTCATCCCCGAATGTCATCGCGGTGGCGTCGCCGCGTATCACCTGTACTTGTGGCAAGATCTCCCGGCCAGCGTCGATACGCTCCTGTTGCAGGTCCACGCCCACTACATTTTCGGGTTTGAAACCTAACCGGAACAATTCGAAAAAGCGAGCACCTGAACCGCAGCCCACATCCAATAGCCGAGCGCGTCCGAGTTGGCCGGGGATGTGACTGCAGGCTCGGATAAGAGCGGCCTCGGCGGCTAATACTTGCAATAGCGCGCCGCGGTTTAAGCGTGGATCGTTTCTATCGGTTCCTTTAATCCGGTAATAGCTTTCGTAGCAAGCCTGCTGCTCTTGTTCCTTAGTCATTTGATCATGCTCTCGACATGAGTGATCAAAGTCTTATAGACGACAACGGGATTGAAGCGATCTTCATAAACGCGTTTGGCATTCGCCTTCATGGTTTCGAGTGCCGCGGGATCGCCAAGCATGCGATTCAGAGATGATTCGAGCGCGCTGTCGTCGCCCTCCGTTGTGCTCTCTCCGATTCCAGTCTTTCGAATCAGTTCGGCTAAGGCGCCATCCTCAGGCGTGGAGAGGATAGGCACACCGGAGGCGAGATATTCAACCGCCTTGTTGTTGATGGTGGCTAAAAAGTCGAAACGATTGAGCATTGGGTCCAGGCCGAGAGAAGTCCTTTGCAGCAGAACTCGAATTTTCACTGAGTCTATCCATCCGGGGAAGACGATAGCTGGATTGTCACCGGACATATCTTTGAATAAGCTCAAGTTATCCCCGGCGCCGCAGAGCGCGAACCGGAGATGGGGATCTTTTGCCGTCATCCGGCGTGCGCAGCGGATCACGGCATCGAGGTGAAACTGTCTGCCTAGAGTTCCGAGGAATGTCACTACTTTCTGCCCGCCCATGCCTCTGATATCCAAAGCGTTCCAGAATCGCTCCGCGCCTGACAGATCATCGGAGGAAAACTGCCGTTCCGGGTAGACAAACGGTACAACAAGGTCGAGTTCACGCCTCTCACGGCCTGCGCGCCTTAGTCCCCAGTTTAAGAACGACTCCGTGATTCCCATTAACGCGGTGGCATTCTTGCAGACGTTCCGGCAACTGTGGAAAAGAGGTTGCAAAGCAAATCTGAAAGCCGTGCGGGACCAAGCGGGAGCTAGTTCGGTGAAGATATCGGGCCACATATCGCGCAGGTCCACAATCACAGGGATTCCCCACGTTCTTCCCAGAGAGACGGATGCCGAGCACAGCCCAACAGTTGGCAGAGAACTCACAATCACTTGCGGCGGATCGCTCCTTCGAGCCCATTGCGTGAACCGTCTTCTTACCAGAGCGTGATCATAGAGGCGCGAGGCCGACACGTTCGTTCGATAACCGGGAGCCGGCACAATCCGGATTCGGAGGTTTGCCCCGATGCGCACTTCCTTCCTCTGCCGGGTCAGATGGCGCTTCTTGAAGTGATCGAAACCGGAAGTCCACCAGATCACATCGTGGCCGGCTTCAGCAAACGCAGCGGCCATCATTCCAGTTCTGTGCAAACGGTCCATGAAGTTCGGACCAAGCGGCACCGGTTCACCTATGGTGACGAACCAGATCCTCATAAAAAGGACGCAATTGCATCCGCCACAAACTCCCGATGCGCGCCAGGCAGTTCCGGATAAATCGGGAGAGCCAGCACCTCGCGTGATGCTTTCACGGATTCCGGGAGACTTCCAGGCTCATATCCCAGATCCGCAAAACAGGGCTGCAAGTGAAGGGGCGATGGATAATAGATTTCTGTTTGGATGCCCCGCTGCGCCAAATGCATCTTCAATTCGTCACGCCGCTCCACACGAATCACATACTGGTTGTAAACGCTTGTGCAACCGGATTTGATGTAAGGTACGCAAACTCCCAGCCGGCCGAGCCGCTCATCATAGTACGCGGCATTGCGACGCCGCGCTTCGGACCAACCGTCGAGGTAAGGAAGTTTCACCAATAGCACGGCGGCCTGAATCGGATCGAGCCGGAAATTCCCGCCGACATAAGGGTGCCAATACTTTGGCTTCGACCCATGATTCCTCATGACTAACAGACGCTCATAAAGTGTCGGGTCATTAGTCACAACCATTCCGCCGTCTCCTACTCCGCCGAGGTTCTTACTAGGAAAGAAGCTAAGACACCCCACCGCTCCGATGCTGCCCGCGCGGCGTCCCTTATAGGTTGCTGAAATTGCCTGTGCCGCGTCTTCAATCACCGCTAACCCATGGCGTTCCGCGATACTCATGATCGAATCCATATCCGCCATTTGCCCAAACAAATGGACCGGAATGATCGCCTTCGTGCGAGCGGTGATCACGCTCTCAATCGCGTCCGGATTAAGGTTGTAGGTCCGGTTATCAATGTCGACGAAAACGGGTTTCGCCCCTAACCGGGCAATGGAGCCGGCCGTTGCAAAAAATGTGAACGGAGTTGTTATCACTTCGTCCCCCGGCCCGATTTCGAGGCTCATCATGGAACACAGAAGCGCATCCGTTCCGCTTGAGACGCCCACGCCATACGCGCAACAGCAAAGCGCCGCTACTTTCTGCTCCAGTTCCGCAATTTTCGGGCCGCCGATGCATACCTGAGAGTCCAGTACTTCCCCCACCGCGGCCAGGACTTCGTCCCTAATGGTCGCGTACTGAGCTTGCAAGTCAAGCAGCGGGACGTGTAGTGAGGTTATAGCTTGAGAGGACGTCATCTGCCGATGCTCTTCCACTGACTATGGCTCTTAATGCCCACCGTCATCTCCACTGGGAGTTCCTGTTCTTCGCCTAAGTCCAGACAACGAACAATGCCGGCCGGATTCTCTTGATAGCGGAGCTTGCTCTCCGGGCACCGCATGACTCCATCGACACCGGGCATGGGCAACCGGTGCCCATGGCGGCTCATCCATCCGAGTTGCATTGCGGGGTTCCCAACCACCAACGCATAGTCCGGGATGCTCTTGACGACAACGGCCCCCGCACCCACAAAGCTATAGCGCCCCAGTTCGATACCGCACATGATGGTGGCATTCGCTCCGACGGTTGCTCCGCGCCGGATGATCGTCTGCTCGTAAAGCGCCTTACGGCTTATCTCGGATCGGGGATTGACCACATTCGTCAACACACACGACGGACCTAGAAAGACATCGTTCTCAATAAGTGTCCCGGTATATATCGACACGTTGTTTTGAATCTTTACACCACTGCCAATCCGAACGTCGGGAGCAATTGAAACGTTCTGTCCTAGGCTGCACCTTTCGCCGATCACGGCGCCCTGCATGACATGGCAGAAATGCCAAATCCTGGTTCCGGAACCGATTTGGCAACCGTCGTCGACGTACGCCGAGTCATGAACAAAGTAATCGTTGGACATCGAGGTTACGTTAATTCATCAAAACCGGCTCAAGAGAAGTCAAACGCACCTGCACCGGTTCGCCGTTCAATTGCAGCGATCGCTGGCTTGTTTGGAGCACGCTCAATACCCTGAGCCCGTCCCGGCCATCGGTTAGGGGAGCGCTTCGTGTTGCTATGCAGTCCAAAAAATGCCGGCACTCCAGGCTAAGAGGTTCTGCCGCATCATAGTGAACCGGCGTGCCCACAGGAGTTTGCGTGGTGAACCTTCCATTGGTTAGCCCGATGCTCTTCGTAAATACCTGAAGCTTGTTCTCTTTGGCCACGTCGTCAAAACACGCCATCGCCTCACTACCGATTACCACGAGTTTCTGCTCCTTATAGGGATGTAGCCAGCTCACAAAGATATGCGCCCGGACGCCGCGATCAAACAGCAGATTCGACACCGTAACATCGGCGATATTGGCTTGGAGATAGGTTCCACCGGTGGCCGATACCTGAATTGGCAACTCGTTGTTGAGCAGCCACAAGATTACCGAAATGTCGTGCGGGGCGAAACTCCACAGAGCGTTCTCTTCGTGCCTTACTTTCCCCAGATTCAACCGGTTGGAGTAGATGTATTCGATCTTTCCAAGCGTGCCGGAGCTTACTAACTCCTTCAAACGGCAAATCGCCGGATGAAATTTCAGAAGGTGCCCCACCATCAGGATGCAATGCTTTCGTTCCGCGAGTTCTATCAGATCCAGGCAGTCCGAGCATCGCAGCGTGATTGGCTTTTCGACAAATACGTCCTTACCCGCTAATAGAGCCCTACGCGCCAACTCATAGTGTGTTTCCGCGGGTGTCGAGATGACAACGGCTCCAATAGCTAAATTCTCCAATATTTCTTCATAGCTCGGAGCCACACGCGTACCGAAGCGGCCCGCTACCTCATTTGCCCGCCCGGTATCGGCATCGGATAAGCAATCCAGCACTTCCAAGCTTGCGAAAGTCCGAACAAGATTGATGCCCCAGTAACCGGTTCCAATGACTGCGAGTTTCATAGCCGTACTTCTCCTGCTACGGCGCTATAGATCGCCTCGAACCTCTCAGCAATGCCGCTTAGGGAGCAGCGCTGGATAACTTCTCTTCCATTGCTTCTCCGGCTCCCGTCATGGCACAGACACTCCGCAAGTGCGCGGCCGATATCGTCCGGGTCACTCCGCACTATCCATGACGGCGTCACTCCCGCCAGCATTTCCCGAACATCGCCGACATCTACAGAGACAACAGGCAGTTGACAGGCCATCGCTTCCTGAACGACGGTCGGCGAACCCTCGTAGTCGCTCGCCATCAGGAGGCAATTGGCTGCACTCATCATAAGAGGAATTCGATCTGGCGGAGTCTCTCCTTCGAGGACTTCGAGGCGAATGGGCATCCCCAATAGGATTTCAGCCACCGACACACTCTTCATCGCTCGATCCAGCCTTTTTACCAACCTATTGGACCCATTAAATAAGACCACCCTCTCACTGCAACTCCAGCCGAGAAGCCTACGCGCAAGCGCAAACTCCGTGGGGCGGAAGAGGTTCTCGTCGACTCCAGTCGGCAGAATATCAATCCCTGCCCGGCGCCACCACAATTTCCTCCGAAGCTCTTTGCTGACGCACACGACGTGTTTCGCCTTATAAGCGGCCATATGCGACAGCACGTGGCTCATCCACACATGGAGGCGCGGTCCCTTCCAGGGATTCAAGTCGCTTCCGCGGAAGATAACAACCGCGCGAGAGCCGCCTAACAGGGATGCAGTCAAACCAGTGAGAGATCCATAATGTGCGGTGACAATATCCGGCTGAAGTTCCTTGAGTAGGCGTCTCAGTTTTGTGAGCCCGCTCCAATAGCGGGCCGCGCCGGTGTCGAGTCCGTATGTTGTGTTGCTCATCCCTAGCTCGATCAACGCTGAAATCAAACGGCTGGCAAAGATCATGGATGAGCCTTGTCCGCTTCCCGGAATTATGGACAGAATCTTCATGTAGGGTGCAGCACGGAAGAGGCGCGGCTATAATTCCTGACCGGTGGAAGCACCCAAAGAAGCATCACGGGTATTAACGCGATCATTGCGGCTTTCAAGGAATCAACAACTCCGCTTCGCACCGAAAAAACGCATAAGATAGGGTACACGAGAGCATAGGCAAACACCGCCCCAAGCGAGTTCTGATAGGACAGAAACACCCAGTAAACGCTATACACCAAATATCCGAAGGCGCACATCATGACGAAGACACCGAAATATCCAGCCACCCAATGCCCCTCCTGTAAGATGAAGAACCCATAGCCTCCGCCCGTTTCGCGCACTCCCGGATAGAAGATCTCGACGAACTTTTCGGAGGACGGCAGCGGACGCTCCGGGTAGAGCGGTCGGGGTATGAATACCAGAATGTCGTCTAGTACTGTCTCGCCGAATGAATACTTCAATTCGCCATCGCGCACACCACCGATCTGGCGCATCAGATTCGTGCCGGTCAGCAATTCTCCAGATCTGGTCAGGCTTAAGAAGCCAAATGAGTTCCTGCCAATGTCCCCGTTTAGCGCGTCCATCATTTCCAAAGGATCACTGCTGATGCGCATCAACGCCATCGCGTTTACGAGGACGTAGATAAGTGCGGAACCCACCATCAGATGAGACAAGCGAAATCTTCGTACTCGATAGTGATAGTAAATGCCCACGAGACTTAAAGTCATCATCAGGTTTCCCCGCCAACCCGCGAGAAGGTTGGCGCCTAGATTCAAGGCAATCACGATGGCCCCGGCGCAGCGAATTAAAATCCCCCGGCCGCGATCAAACATCAGCAAAGAACTCGCGCATACGATCAGCGTCACGGGCGTACTCATCAAAAAGACTTGTTTGAGGCCGCTGGCGGAGTCCTCCATATCTTCTATCCTCGATTGCAAAGCCCGTTCAGCGTAAGATTGTTGTGACAGGACATTGAACGCGGTAGCAATGAACGGTGCGCAGAGCAAGCCGGATAACAGGGCGTAGACGATGATCTTGTCGCGAGTAGGGGATTCATCGGTCTCCGCTATCTCAGAGTTGTTGAAGTGCCAAATCGGAAATCGAACGCTCAGGTATCGTCCACAGAAGAACGCCCCCAGACCGATGAGGCCGCAACCATAGAATGTACGGATAATATCGGGGCCGACTGGATATCCGAAGTTCGTTGAACCGAACTCGTGGACAAACAGAGACGACGCAACCGAATAAGCGAGTAAAACGAGAGGAAATATAACTCCCGGAGACAACACATCACTTGTTGGACGTTCCTTCGACAAGTACAAACAAATTGTCAAAAGGACCAAATAGCAGAGAGTGAATGAAAGGTCGGTCATCTCAACATTCCCGAAAGACCTTCAGGTACTGTTCGCAAACGGAATCCCATGAATAGTTTGAAAGCGAAGGGCGAGCGTATCTGGAGCGACTCCCTAACCAACCTGACAGCACCACCTTGTGTCTAAACTGCTCGACGACCTCAGCTTCGGTTCCATCGAGGACCAGCACACCGTCGAGACCCTGGAGAATGGCTCCACTTCCCCCTTTGCCGCTGCCAACGACAGGCAGACCGTGGGATAAGGCCTCAAGTAAAGCCAATGAGCATCCTTCATTCTCGAAAAACTGCAGATAGGCGTCAGTATGGGAGAAATAAAGCCGCATATCGGTGACATTCCCCAGTAAGCGGACCTTTGTCTCCAGATGGAGATTCTTCACTTCGATTTCTAATTCCGACTGAAGCGGGCCGTCGCCGGCGATAGAAAACTCAAAATCGCCCAGGACATCTCGGCAGGCGGCAAGGCAACGAAGAGCGCGGATATGACCGTCAAGCTTCCACCGCCAGGCCAGAACCCCGGCCGAGAGCAGCCGCAAAACGGAATGCGGCGGCGGTTGCGGTGTGTAACATCTCTGATCGTCAAATGCGTTTCTAAAATCGGCGCCGGAAGATACTACGGTCACTGCGTCCAAGTCGACCCATCCAGCCTCCCTGAACTGATCCACTATGAATTGACTGACCGCAGTCAGCGCATCGGCTTTCCTGAGTAGGAACGACCGGTAACGGTTAGCGTTCGACAAAGGCCGTCGCATCACGGATCCCATTGAATCCGTTGGGAGACTGGTGTGAAGGCTAAAACACACCTTGCAGCCCGTGAGCAGTCGGGCTCCACAAGCGGCCGCCAGACCTACAAAGCAGTTATGAACATGTACTACGTCGCAGCGCCACAAAACTAATCTTGCAAGAGTAAGCGCAAAGTGGTACGCCGTCAGCGGGGCTGACCGGCCTGCGCGAGGCCAGCAGATTGTATCTACCCGGTGACCATGGGCCGTGAATGTGGCTGCAAGTTCTTCCACCGTTCGTGCGGGGCCGCCTATCGCCGCGCTGCTGGCGTTAGAGATGATGCCAATCCGCATTCTGCCAGCAAGCCACAAGACCCGTCAACGTCAGGAAGAGCATTAGCGCCGGGTAGCATTTGAAAGCCAGTCCGAAGGATTGCCCGCCCCAGACTCTCAACCGGAGCCGGCGCATTATCGCCACTGCTTGGATCACAGAGAGTGCCATGATTGCTGGCAAGATCAGCGCCGTCAAGTGTAGCAGAAATAGAATCACAGCTATCGCCAGTAGCGATATACAGGTCCACACGAATATGTCCGCTCCGTACCGCGCCTCGCCACGGAAACAGAGCACAGCCCAGGGGACATAAGTGCTCATCGTCACCAGATAACTGGACACGGCCGTTCCATAAGCGAGCCGCAGGAAGGCAGTCGCTGCGCCGTGCTTGAAAACGAGAGATAGGAGAGTATTCGCGTTGAACAGGCAAAGAAGTGAAATCACAATGAGAGCGAGAGCTGTTGCGAAGATTGTCTTACTCAGGAGGCTCCGAAAGGCAACTCCTTGAGAGGACTGAAAGACCCGGTTCAAGACCGGTACCATTGCCGAGTAGAGCGGCCCGGCGAATAGAGACACGACTCCGATTAGCTGGTATATGAGCAGATAGTTGCCATAAACAGCTTTGGGCAAGACAGCCCAAAACACGACTTTATCCACCATGTTATAGGTCGATGCGGAGATGCTGGCCGCCAGAATGGCACGTTGCGCTTTAACAGTATTCCACATCCGTGTGAATGCCTGCCGCGATAATAGTGATGTCAGCGCGAGGGGAGATTCCACGTCTCTCCGGCCCCGGGCAAAATAAGACGCCCAGACCGTCAGCAGCACGAGCGCCGCGATGCCATTGCCCACATACAGGTGAGTATCGATAGAGTGCTTTACCCGGAATAAGAATGTGCCCAACGGAACAAGACAACGGCCAAGCGGAGCGCTGATACCCACACATTGACAGAGAATTGGTTTATCGATGGCTCCAGCGTAATTTGCCCAGAAACTAATGGACCACCAAAGTGCGGAGGACGAACACGCGAGTAAAAGATAAGCCGGATCGCACCGGTCGCATGCTTGAGACTGGCGGAGCGCTAGATGGAGCAGCGACAAAGCGAGCGCGGCGGCAACCGATATGCCAATCGCATAGGCGACATTGAGCGCGGCCGTTTGCCTGACTCTGCTCCACCTGATCAGACAAGCGCCTTCGGACCACTTAATAGAAGCGAAAATTTCGTTGACGAACACTTGATCGGCGACTGCGAGCATAGTGGGCAGTAAAGCGAAGAAACCGATATCGGCAAACACGCCTGAGCCGAATAGACGAAACACGATCAGTTGGCTGGTAATCGTCAAACCGCCTTGCATGGCTCTTCCGATGTAATACGCCGTCAGCCTTGGGGCGACTCTCATCAGATTTGTTTCCACCGCTGCCGGCGCAGTTTCAGCCTCCGGAGCGACGCCTTGAGAAAGCCGGGTGCCAGAGACCGGATACGGTACGTCCGAGTTGGTGGCGGATACGGCACCAGGGAACTCGCATAACCTTGTTGTGGAGAGTGGGCCTCGGTTTGTGTTCCTGAAGTCTTGGTAGCGACGAATGTCAGCCCGTAACAACCGGCGTCGAGCGCCATGGCTCCCGTGTCCTGGCGTTTGCACGTGTACCAGCTCCAAAGGTTTCTGGTGCAATCGCCGAAACCCTGATAAGTGAGGTAACACTGCATGTTCTCGCTTCCCCACTTCGCATAGAGGTCATAAAAAAAGGTCGGTGAGAACTGGTAGAAGCCGTGATTGAGATAGTTGCTGCCCTGCGTAAAATGAATGATGGTGGCTCCCGGTTGCGCCATTTCGTGGAGGTTACGAAAGCAGGTCTTGACATCGAAGATGTGCTCGGATGTCCCCGCATCGATGATCGTTTTGTACCGTTTCAGAAGGTTCGCTGGCACGGGAAGATTTAGATCGTGAACAATATTGGCGCCTTCATAGCCGGATATATCCAGAAAGTCCACTTGCTTGCAGCCCATGCCACGCAAGAGGACCGTGTCTGCAATGAAACCACTCTTCTGGCCATAGGTCCACAACGGCATATCGGTAAGCACGCTAGCGTCAAACAAATCCAGGTAATCGCCCGCTCCATAAACCTTGCACAGCGTTTTCCATTCTCCGAACGTGACGTGCACATGCTGTTTGCCGAGTACAAGTACAGGTTCTTCAATAGGCCATGTTCGGGACGCTATGGCGAGGAAAGTTGCGAGGCTCTTGGTAATTCCCATCGAGGCCTGTCAGATAACTCTGCTAACTCGTAGCAAGGCCTTCACCTTATATTCGATTACGACATACAATGAACCCAGTACGATTCCCGCGAGAGCGCTTTCTAGTACAATCCTCGTCCGTCGCGGGCCAGACCGTTCATCGGGGATGCGAGCCGTGTCGACAACTTGAATCACAGGTGCTTGCCTGGCTTCATCCATCAGTGCCGCTTCATATTGCTTTCCTAGCATCTCGTAAAGCGTTTCGTGATACTTTACATCACGAACCCTTCGCAGGAAAGCCAAACTCGCGGCCGGAAGGGCGCCTGCCGGCACTTCGAACGCCGAGCCCGATTGACCCTTGCCTTCCATCCCTGTGAGTTGTTCCTGCAGGGCAGAGATCTCCCGTTTCAACATTTGAATTTGTGCATTGCCGTCGGTAGCGTACCAGCGCATGCTCTCTAGCGATACCTGGCGTACGGAAATCTCGGCGCGTAACTGCGCCGCCGAACGAATCAATGATTCCGCCTGGCCCACTGGCGCAACCAATCCGGTGGCCGTTTGGGTGTTTTTGAGCGCAATCTCGGAGTCGTTCAAATCGTCTTTTTCCTTGCTGAGTCTTTGTTGGAAAAAGAGACGTCTCTGCCCGGCATCGGTAATGGCAAGCCGGGAGTTTTGTTTATACAGTTCGTCGACGAACCCGTTCGCCATGGCAGCGGCGCGGTTTGGGTCGTTATCCTGCACGGAAATCGTAAGTAGCAAGTCTTTGCCGCTAGTAAAGGAAGTGTGGGCCTGGAGCGCACGACGCGCGACAGAGGCGCGCTTTGCCTTGTAAACTTCGTTTAGGTGGAACCTGGCGATCATGTCATCGGAAACCGTCTGGCTCTTTAGAATTCCGATGCACAGATCGGCCGGATTTCTTAGTCCGAACGGCAGGCTGAATGCTGGGCCGCCAAGAGCGGCCGCTCCGCCGCCAAAAGCGGCCAACGAAGACTGTTGCTGCTGGGGCGGCAGAATCACTGCTTCCGCCGTAAACGAGTCCGGCATGGAATGAGTAAAGATTGCCGCGGCAATCGCCAGGAGGAAAGCCGGCAAGAACACAATCCACTTGCGGCGGCTCAGGATGATGAGAATATCTGCGAGCGATGTTCGTGGCCGGCTCGTGGCCTCCAATTCTGTCATAACTCCTACTTCAGAACATTCACCGCGGCCGCCCCAATTCCGAAGCTACTGATGACCTGAGACCAGTCGAGCAAGCCGCGCAGCAGCGTCGTCTTAGAAGTATTCGAGGGCACCACCAGCGTGTCGCCGGGATACATCCGAAGCGAGTCGAAACCGGCCGTGAATAAATGCGACCGCGAGTCCTTGGCGATAACCGAGCCATCTGCCCGAATCACAAACATACGGGCGCGGTCTGCGTAACGGGAGGGTCCTCCCGCATCTTGAAGATAATCGCCGAGACGAAGATCTAGGCTATAAAGAAATGCCGCATGGTTGTAAACGGTCCCGACCACGTTCACGGTAGACGGAACACTGGGCACCATCAGACGGTCGCCGTTTTCGAGTGGCAGTTTAGGAATCGAGTCTGCACCCTGGCTGTCCGGCTGCAGATTTAGAACGATTCTACCCGTGCTGGCAGCCTGCCGAAGGCGCGCGATCAGTGCGCGCTGATTGGCAACGATGGCTTGACTTTCCTCGGCAGTAACGAGCCGGCCCGAGGAAGTGGAGGCACCCTGGTCGACCTGGTTTTCCAACTCGTCGAGAAAGTCCGAGTACCGCTGCTGCTGCTCTCTGCGCGTGGATTCGCGGATGAATTGCGCGCCGAACAAATAAGCATGCGGGGTCAAACCGCCGGCCCGGACGACCAGATCGCGCAGTGTCTCACCCGACGCCACCGAGTAGACGCCCGCCATACTGATTTCACCCTCGATACGCACGTACTTGGTTTGTTGGGCCTCGGGTACGGAGATATCGGCGCGGGAAAACACCGTGACTACGTCGCCTGGCTCCAGCGCCAGATTCGCGGAAGGATCAAGGTCGATTACGGCCTTACCGAGATTGAATGCGATGATGCGTGTCTCCAGATTTCGCGGATTCAGCCGCTCGATCGAGGCATAGTGCCAGTCGATATCGGGAGCCATCGGCTGGATATCGTTCTTGCGAACGAATTCGCGAAGCGGCAAGGGATCCGATTGTCCAGTAGCGGCCGCCAGCGAGTTATCGGCCGCTGTGTTGCGCGACCGCTCCCGGTAGGGGTGGGATGCCTCGGTCAGTTGTTCGCCGCTGCTTGAAGCGCTGACATCGGCGCTCATCTCAGATCCCTTTGCGTTGCGATTATCCTCGTTCAAGAGTTCGTTGTGCTGGTGCCAGTAACCCCGCGTCAGCAGCGATTCTTTATTGGGGATCAGGTCGCTCACCTTCATTCCGGCATGCCACGCCCTGCGAACCGGATCAGCGACATTTCCGCGCAGAGACACGGTTCGCTCAAAGCGCGGAACTACCGGGAGGATGCGGATGATGTCGCCGCTATGAGGGCGCGTAGCGAGACCGGCGGCGGTGAGTTCGATATCCTCCGAATGGAGCGCCGAACGCGCGTCGATTCGCTCCAGGATGGCCCGTTGACCAGCCGCCGTCGCAGACAGCCCCCCCGCGTAGCTCAACACGTCGCCCAGGGTCGTATCCGGCTTTAACTCATAGATCGCGGGCGATTCCACGCTACCCTCGAGCGCCACTCGAGGACCGGCATCGGGGATAAAAATGATATCGCCGGACAACAACGGCACGTCCTTTGTCTTGTCGCCCTGTAACAGCAGATCATAAAGATCCATGGTCGTTACCACTTGGCCGGCGCGTTTGAGTTGTACACCTCGCAGCGAACCGCGCGAAGACGGCCCGCCCGAAGCAAACACAGCGTTGACGAGGGTACTAAGCGAACTCACCATGTAGCCGCCGGGCCTCCGAGCCTGCCCTAGCACAAAGATTTGCATCGACCGCAGGTGACCCATGCTCACGTTTAAATCGAAATTTCTGTAAATCTGTCCTAGCGCCGAGTGGAGGACGTCCCTGAGTTGCGAGAATTTGATTCCCGAGACGCTCACCCTGCCCGCCCGTGGCAGAAAGATATCGCCGGCCGCGTCCACCGTAAAGCGCTCACTGAAATTCACTGGTCCCCAGACATGGAGTTCTACTTCGTCGCTAGGTCCCACGACATAGTCGGGGTTAGTAGGAACCTCATTTGGCGCGAATGTGGAAGGAACGCGGTCAAAGAGTTTTGAACCGAAAATCGGCAGCAGACGCCCGGTCGAGATTTCAACAAAGCGCTGAAACTCGGTCGGAGGCTCCGGGGCTTCAGGCCTTGCCACTTCATTACTGTTTCGATCGCGGCCGGCTCCATATCTCGAATCATCAGCCCCGTCGGTGGGGGAATTGGACCGATAGTGGCCGGCGGGCGTCGCCTGTTGCGGGCCGCCGTCCGGACCGGGTGTGCAATCGATGCAATCGTCGAGGCCACCTGCCGTGCTCGGCTGCTCAGTTTGTGCTGGCCGGGGTCTAACAAGCTGGTACGGGTTGGTCTGAGCGTGCAGCGATGCCGCTAGCAGCATCATCAGGCTCAGCCCACTGACGGGACGAGTCATTTAACGGCCATCGGTAATAGCGATCACCGACTCCAATTTCGCGGCGTGAATACCACTTGCAGCGACGCGAGTAAATCTCTCTGCGGCCCGCCCAAGACAGGTATGTAATAACGCTCGTATTGAGCAGTTGCGCCGATAGTCCACTCCGGAGTTACGCTCCATTGCCCAGTTATCGTGCAGTCCGTTTGTGTACCGCCTCCGGGAAGAAAGTGCCCACCTGCCTTGATTTGCTTGAACTGACCCTGTACCTTCGACTTAGCGGAGAACCAGTACGTCGTCGAGGCAATATAAGCTCGCGAATCCCGGCCTATCCAACTGCCCAGAAGAACACCATTATTCGTGTATGAATCGCGATAATCGCCATTGAAGTAGAAATAGTCGCCACCGATGTCCTTCTTGTAGAGCTCCGTTGCGTAAGTCTCAAGCCGGAAGTCGAAGCGTCTCAGTCCGGGTATTTGCGATACGTACAATCCTGGACCCCACGCTATTCGTCGTGGAGTGTCATCGACGTAAGAGTCCGAGTACAAAGTCACGTACCGGCGCAGCCCGGGAATTCGATAGCGGAAATCGAAACTGCCGTGCCGGTCGCCGGGGTCACGAATGCCTCCGTCATATGTACTGGACACGTTAAACAAGCTTGCCCCAAAGAGGCCCAGCGTAAGCGGATTGCCCACGCCGCCAAAAAAGTCGGACCTGGTAATCCCGACTTCCAGATACTTGGTTAGATCCACGCTCAGCTTCTGCGCGTTCATATACACCCGCGGCGGCCAAAGGTGACCCGAAAGCTTGCCAAAGATAAATTCGGTGTGCATCTTCCCAAGCTTGGAGAAGATACCCGGCAGGACGAAGGGCCGCGTTTGTGCAAAACGCAGCATGTAGAAAGCCTCTGCGTTATCACTGAAGCTGAACGCACTGTCCTCGCCGGGACCCCACCAAAGATTTTGCTTCCCAAAGGTAATGCTTTCGAAGCCGAGTTTTACGCCGGCGTACATCTCTAGAGGTTCAAATCGGTTGGTCGCCGCGACTGCGTTGGCCGGCTGCAGCGGATTGTCGTCGGCTGCTGCGATGAACTGACGAACGGATAGAGGTTCGGCGTCTCGACCGGGAGCGTATTGATATTCGCCTCGAAAGTATGCAAAAAACGGTCCTGTGGCGGCAGAACTCGAGAAGCCAGTTACATTGTTGAAGCCTTTGTCATAAGGACGGCCGTCATCATCCGAGATAGTTTGTCCGAAATGGTAGCTATCCCGAAGCGGAGTGCCGCTAATTCCAGTTACTCGGGTATACAGAGACTCCAGACGAATTGACGCGACCTCGGAACCTTCTCCGCTTAGCTCCGCGATAAGGTCAGTTATGAGCTGCTGGGCCTCCGCATTTGGCCCACGGTCGCTTGCCTGGCCGGCTGCTTCCCGGGTTTGACGCAGGCATTCCGCCCGTGTCCACGGCGCCATGTTGGACATTTGGTTCATCAGATAGCCGAGCGCCGCCAGGCGTCTGAGCGCCGGATAGATCCAGCTGTCTAACGGCACATACGAAGAGCCGCCGTCTCCCACGGAGCGCCGCCGCCGCTCGCCCGGAGACTGCGGAGCGGACAGTGTGGTCGATCCGATGTGGTCACTCATTCTGTCATCGTGATGCGTCGAGTAGACATACCGGCCGATCAGATAGCCGGCCGCGGCTCCGATCAACACGTCGGAGGGAAAGTGCCGCTCAGCCGCGATGCCGGAAAGGCTGACCAAAGAGGCTGCTACGTAAGCGGACCACTGCGTCACAGGGCCAGGATACTCACGAGCGATGACTGCTGCCGCACCCCAGGCGAGCGCCGCATCTGCCGATGGAAAGGATGAGTGCAGCGGAGACGCGTGACCAAACAGCCCCTGCCTCAACCCAGTATCCGGTGATTGCCGGTCAGTCACGAATTTCATCGCTTCGACTAATACAAGAGAGTCAGCTAGCGCTTCGGTCGAGAGTATGCCGGTTTCGCGGGCGTGCTCATCGTGTGTCATAACGCCAAGGCCGTAAGAAACTGCAGTGACTCCGGCGAACGCACCCAAGCCGGCATCCGAAAACAGCAAACTTCTGCTGCGATTGGCAGCGTCGGAGTGAATGAGCGTCATCTCGTGGCGGTCGGTTCCGATTAGGAGCCCAGTGGTGGCGGCAAGCGGAAGTAGCCAGAGGATGTCGGATTTTCGAATGTGCTTCGGGCTGGTCCAGATGGCCTTTTGATCATGCCAGATATCGACGGGCAGGAACCCGGATAGCGGCTTGTACGGGTGTGAGGGCGGCAGAGAGAAGTACTCTTCTCCATCGGAGAACAGCGCGTTTGAAGACTGAGCTGCACAACCATACGACAGTAACGAACAAATCAGCAACAGCCTGGCACTCACCTTGGCACTTTCAGCAAATCTTCCAACCGCTCTATTTCGGCTTGTAGGGTAGCCAGCCGGCAAATGAGTTCTCGATACCACAGACGCTCGTCTGGACCCGCCGGCACTCCCGGTTGGTATGTCTCCAGCAGACGGTATATTTCTTGTCTGGCAAAGTCTCCAATGGTTTTCGCTCCGTTCCGCGCCCAAACCTGATTAAGAACTTCAAAGTCCTCCTCCGAGATGCGGACCTTAATGAACTTAGTTCGTTCGCCAGGCATCTTTCTCAGAGATTTTTGGCCAGCAAGCTCCTCAGGCGCTTCACTTCGGCTTGTAAGTGGGTGAGACGGCCTGCGAGCTCATCCAGACATCCATTGGCATTGCGCGCAATCATCAGGGCAGATCGGCGCTCGTCGATAACCAGGCGCAACGCTTCCCGCGCCAGGTCACTGACGTTCCGTGTTCCCACTTTCCTACAAGCGTCCCGAAACCGTTCGAAGTCGTTCTCGGAAACACGGATGTTCACGGGCTTCGTGCGCTTGTTGACCATCGCCGCTCTCAGGGCTCCGCTTGATATCCAAATGTGGTTTGCAGCCTCTCCACCTCCGATTGCAAGCTGGCCAACCTTCGTCTAAGTTCGCTGAGGTAGGACTGAATATCCTGACCGGGCAGCGGCGCGTAGCCTCTTGCATTCACGATGCGGTGCATGGCCTCGCGCGCGAGTCCGCTCACCGTCCGTGTCCCCGCGCGCTCGCAGGCTTCTCTTAGCGTTTCCAGTTCTTCTGCGGACACTCGTATACAGACTGACCTGGTCTTTTTATCGATAGCCATGTTCAACATTTTGCCGGACTGCTTCAGAGTCAAACTCCACTGCTATAGAGCGCTGAAGTAAGTTAATGGAAACAACGACTTTGAACTTGTCCTTCTCCGTAACGAGCATGCCTTCCACTCCGCAGAGTGGGCCCTTTACGATGATGACGTTGTCGCCTGCCCGCAAGTAAGGATAGTGAGCGACCGCGAATCCCGATTGCAACATGCTCCGGACATTTTCAAGCTCCATCTCCGGAATCGGCTCAGGTTGTTTTCCACGGCCAACAATCGCTATCACGCTTGAAAGCGTGACAATCGGGGGCAGTGTCGAGTCGAACCGGCAGAACAGATATCCCGGAAAGAGAGCACAATCCACTTCTATCCGGCGATCAGACCGGTAAGTCTGCTTTCGGTACTGAGGAAGAAAAACCTCGTAACCTCTTCCTTCGAGTTGGCTGGCCACAACCTTCTCCTTTCGGAGATGTGCTTGTATGCCCACCCAGGGATGCGCGCCGGCTTCAATCATAGGTTCATTCTTGTTTTGGCCAAGCTGCCGCCAGAAAAGTCACACGTTCGGTATGAGACTCAATGGGATTCATATTGTAATAGGAGGAGGGAGACAGAACCGTCTTGCGAGTAAAGCACTGATACTGCGAGCAGCACTAAACTAACTAACTACAAAGGAGCAGGCAACCCGAAGGTAGCGCAAACGGCGACACGAGTCAATAGCCTTTTAAAGAAATAACTCTGGTTCCCGTCAAAACGTTCATAAGATCACGTAGACTGGTTTTATGGGCTACTGGATCTCCGGCTTGTCGGTATGCTCGGAGGTCGAATTACCTTCGGCGATGATATCCGCCGCTGAACAGGCTCCCGATATTGTCATTCGGTCCGGTGTCGTCCCCCATCAGCTGGATCGCCCGCTGCATAAAACGGAAGAGTTCGAAACGCAGCCAGGTCTGTTTCTTCTCCGTATTCCCGGCATCGCCAGGTTCCTGATCCGGCAAGGCCGCGAGATAGTATTCGATTTAGATTCTGAATGCCAACCTAGCACCCTCGCCCTGTACCTGCTGGGAACTTGCTTCGCGATACTGCTGCAACAGCGCGGCAATCTGGTTCTTCACGCTAGTGCAATCGCGGTCGACGGTCGGGCCATGCTTTTCTGTGGGCGCTCCGGCGCGGGCAAATCGACCATGGCTGCTCTGCTTTGCCGCCGGGGCTACGCGCTGCTCAACGACGATGTCTGCAGTCTCACACCGTCTGCCGGCGACACCTATAACATCCGGCCCGACGGACGCATGCTCAAGTTATGGACGGAATCGCTCGATCAGTTGGCCTGGACCAAGCAACCGGGTATGGCGGTTCGTACCCATGTGGAGAAGTACTTCTGCGCGCCGCCGCTCAGCGAGGGGGATGCGCGGCCTTTAGCGGCTATCTATGTGCTCCGCACCTCGCCGCCACAGGAGCCTCCGTCCATTCACCGCCTTTCCGCGCTGCAAGGTATGCTCGAGCTGAAGCGCAACGCCTATCGCCCGGCTCTGGTAACGGCCATGGATATGGACGAAGCTTACTTTACAGCCTCAGTTGCGTTGCAGCGAAGCGCCGCAGTGTACCTTCTCAGCAGGCAGCTGGATTTCACCAATGCCGGCGCGCTGTTGGATCTTTTGGAAGACCACTGGAGTTCAGGAAATTGAATCAAGACAATACCATCGCGCGTGGCAACGGCTGGTTCACCGCCTGGATCGGCGGACAGCTCATGATGATGAGCGCCGACAATAGCGCCTACCTGAGCCTGTCCGGTAGCGGTGGCCGCATCTGGGAGTTGCTGGAACAGCCTCGGACCTTAGCAGGTTTGTGCGAAGCGCTTGCCGGCGAATATGTGATCGAGCCCGCTGAGATTCGAGAGCAGGTCCAGGCGTTTCTCGAAAGGCTGCAACTTCAGCATGCGATTGAACTCCATCCTTCCACTGTGGCGTAGGTTCCTCGGATTGCCGCGCGGCCGGCGTCGGCTGCTGCTCGAGGCTATGTTCTGGCTGGCGGCCGCGAGACTGGCCATTTTGCTGGTGCCATTTCCGCGCATTGCCCGCTATCTCGGAAAGATGTATCCTCCCGCGCAAGAGACGGGGAGTTCGCAGACCGAACCCGCAACCGCCGGTGGAGTCTCCTGGGCTGTCGAACGGGCCGCTCGCCTTCTTCCCTTCAAGGTTGTCTGCCTTCCCCGCGCACTGGCTGCGTGGCAGATGCTGCATCGCAGGCGGATTGCCGGCCGTCTTCACTTTGGCGGGTCACGTGACGCAGCCAGCGCCGCACTCCGCATGCATGCTTGGCTGGACGCCTGCGGTGTAGAAGTGACTGGCTATCCAGAGGCGCGTAACTGCGTCGAGATCGGCTTCTTCGCGCGCTGACGCCTGCCTCGCTGCCAACCCCCATTTGTGGCGCAGACACTCGTGTCTGCAGCGCCGAGACTCATCTCGGCGCCTGGACTTTCTGTGCTGCCGCGCCGATTTGCAGTCGGCGCTCTGACAGAGGTCACCATAAGCCCATCGAGATCCGCAAAGGCGAAATTCGTCGCCCTCCAAATCCCGTTCACAAATCTCGAAAATAAACTTCAAATACTCTAACTAAAACCCCTTCAACCACTTACCAGCACTTTCGAGCATACATCTCTCCACGATTGGTTCGTTTTCGGGGGTACCCATGCTACCGTTCCATCAGAAAGCTCGTCCAGGTTACCCAAAACCTGGGCGAGCTTTTCCATTTCTTCTGAGGAGTTTTCAGAATGTCTAACCGAGCCATCCGTCGCGCCGCCGAGCGCTCTGCCCAACGTCAAGCCGCCGCGCCTGCCAACCCAACCAACACCATCTCCGAAGCCCAACTCGCCGCCAATCGCGCCAACGCACAACTCAGTTCCGGTCCAAAGAGCGAAACCGGCAAGTCCAAGTCCTCTCACAACGCCCTCAAAACTGGCCTCACCGGCCGCACCATCCTGTTGCCAGACGACGATGTCGCCGCCTACCAAACCCTCGTCTCTCTCATCGACCAGAAATTCAAGCCCGCCGACGACATCGAAAAACATCTCACCCAATCCATTACCGACACCGAATGGCGTCTTCTCCGCATCCCCACTCTCGAAGCCGGCCTCTACGCCCTCGGTCGCCACGAACTCTCCGCCGAATGCGCCCACGAATCCAATCCGCAAATTCGTGCCTCCATGCTCGAAGCTCTCATCTTCCGCACTTATCAAAAGGACCTGCGCAACCTCGCACTCCAGGAACGCCGTCTTCGCAGTCAACTCAAAGCCGATACCGCCGAACTCCGCCACCTCCAAGCCGAACGCCGCGAAGCGCAACCGGCTCCTCCGCAGCCCAAACCGGCCGCCACCCAGCCGCAAAATGGCTTCGAATTTTCAACTCCCGTTTTCACCCCTGCCCCCGACCCGTCCGACCCGCAAGAAACCCCCCTCCAACAGGAGGCCACCGCATAAACCACAGACCCTTTGTGGCATGGTGCCATGATCTCGAAACCGAGCCGGAAGCGTTTCAGCGACCTAATTCGGGACCGCCTTGCTGACACGTCTCGGCCATCTTTTTCGCCGCCCAACTTCTAGCCGAACCGCGACTGTTAAGGAGTCGGCAACGCCACTTTCATCCGTAGATTCAGCGGAGCCGTCAGCCGCGACCATAAAGGCGGGTCAGCCGCCTCTACTTGTAGCAAAGGAGCGGTAACGACGCTGATGCGGGAAAAGCACCCCATGCAGCAATTAGGATTATCCTTAGCCTCCCATATTTCCCTTGCTCGCCTGGGGATTCAATGTTACTGTCCAATTGACCTCGCTCAAGCTCTTCTGGTGGACACCGCCAAGACACAGCCAATGATGACCGCGTAGCGCATCAAGCGATCAGGAGGGTTCCAATATGGACCCGTTCTTAGGCGAGATCCGCTGCTTCTCCTTCAACAGGGTGCCAACCGGGTGGTTGCAATGCAGCGGCCAGACTCTTCCAGTTAACCAGTACCAAGCCCTCTATTCCCTGCTTGGCAATCAGTTCGGCGGCACCGCCAACAGCACCTTCAATCTGCCCAATCTCAACGGGGTGACGCCAGTGCATTACAATTCGGCCACGCCTGTGGCAACTTCCGGCGGCGCCGAGACAGTTCAAGTCGGCACTTCGCAGATGCCGGCCCACACTCATTTAGTGGAGACCAGCAGCGCGCCTGCGAACGAAGATTCGCCGGCAGCGTACTATCTTGGCGCCACGGCTTCGCCGCATTTTGCCTATAGCGGCGCGCCTGCCAGCCCAGTGCCGATGGCTTCGGGTATCGTCGGAAACGCCGGCGCGAATGCCGCCCACCCGAATCTTCAACCTTGTCTCGCACTCAGTTTTTGTATTGCGACCCAGGGCTTGTATCCAACGCGTCCCTGACGAGGAAAAGAATATGTCAGACCAATTTATTGGGGAAGTAAGAATATTTGCCGGTTCCTATGCTCCAAGCGGATGGGCGCTGTGTGATGGCAGTTCGTTGCCGGTCGCTAATAACGAGGTGCTGTATTCGCTGATCGGCACCATCTACGGCGGCGACGGCCGGTCGAACTTCAATTTGCCCGACCTCCGCAGCCGGATTCCGATAGGCACTGGGACTAGTTCCGCCGGTACGCCTTACGAACTTGGCCAGACGGCGGGAACGGAGACAGTCGTGCTCCAGCAGGCGCAGATTCCGCTCCACCTGCATAACTTGATGGCAACGTCAGCCGCGGCCACTACCGGCGACCCCACAAATAACTGTCTGGCGCAATCGGCCAATTCCAGCGGTGGCACCAATGCAGACGCGCACTACCTCTCGTCTGCCGCCTCAGCTCCGGATCTGTTTCAGCTCAATCTCAGTGCCGTCGCTACCGCGGGGCAGAGTGCCGCCCACCCCAATGTGATGCCCAGTTACTGCGTCAATTTCATCATTGCGCTCACCGGGATCTATCCGCAATTTCAGTAAAGGAGAAACGAATGTCCGACGCTTTTATCGGTGAAATCAGAGTCTTTCCGTACACGTTTGCGCCGGAGGGATGGCTGGAATGCCACGGTCAGACTCTACCAGTGCAACAGTATCAGGCACTGGCCGCTGTCCTGGGTCAAACCTACGGCGGAAGCGGCAACACTTTCGCTCTGCCCAACCTGGCGGGTTGTGCGGCGGTAGGCATGGGCCAGGGGCCGGGACTTAGCGTGTACACACTCGGGCAGCCCACGGCAGGCGAAGCTGGTGTCACCCTAACGTCCGCCCAACTCCCCAACCACAGGCATACGCTAACTGCAAAGTTAGGCCCTGACGCAAGCCCTGGACAGGTCAACTATCTGGCCAATCCGACTGGCGCGGAGTTGACGATTGCCCTTACACGGCCCAATCCGACAGCAGCCTACGCCCCCTTTCCCGGATACTCCAACAACGCGCCAGCCGTAACACTCGCACCACAGTCTTTGGCCCAGGCAGGGACGGCAAACCCGGAGGCGCACGAAAATCGCCAGCCCTTCCTCGCCTTCCGCTTCTGTATCTGTTGGTCCGGGGTGTATCCCACCCGTGAGTAACATGGAGAATTTGATCCCAGCCGCCAGTATGCCGGACGAGTTGAAAAAACGCGGTTTCTATCTGCGCCCGGAGACCCCAAGCGACGCGGATTTTCTGCTGACACTTTATCTCTCGGTTCGCTGGCCGGAACTGGCGGCGACTCATTGGCCCGACGCAAGCAAACGCGCGTTCCTCGCTAGCCAGTTCC
Organism: Bryobacterales bacterium; assembly: GCA_003167495.1. Lineage (GTDB taxonomy): Bacteria > Acidobacteriota > Terriglobia > Bryobacterales > Bryobacteraceae > Bog-105. Next base: position 34,538 of record PMSX01000171.1, read on the forward strand.
AGACTCAGAAGCAGCAGTACGGCGCAACATATTCTGGTCTGGAGCGTTTGATAATAGAAGCCGCCTCCGCTCCAGTCGGGCGATTGTACTTTCTATCCACGGAAAGAGAAATCCGCGTTGTCGATATCTCTCTTCTGCCTGCCTGGCGCAACCACGGCATAGGGAGCGCGCTGCTCCAGCAGCTCGGCTGCGAAGCCGATTCCGCCCGGAAGCCGCTTTGCCTGCAGGTGGAACTACACAATCCTGCCCTGCGGCTTTACCAGCGTCTTGGCTTTCAAGTACGGGATACAAGCGGTCCATATTGGGCCTTGGAACGCCAAGCCCTCGCTGCGATTAGTTTCCACTTGAGAGAAGCACCCGTAGTCCAGCACTTTGTTGAATAGGAACTAGAAATGCAAACAGAGTACGATAGTCACGAATCTCAAGAGACACCCTCTCGCAAAGCCTGGGAGGCGCCTGAAGTCGAGGTCTTGTTGGTCGATCAGACCGAGAACTCCACCGTTTTCGCCACTGACGGCACTTTTTTCGCGTCATAGCCGGAGTTCCGTGTCTTTTTGCAGCGAAATGCTCGCAGACGGCCCGGCTGACGGCGTACTGCTGGACGGTCGAATCTTCAACGCATCCGCTCTGGCTGCAACACTCGGCATAGAGCGTGGGGATGAGCGGGGACTGCTGCTCGACGCCTACGGCAAATGGGGCGTGGAGTTTCCGAAGTATCTGGAGGGCGAATTCGCCTTTGCGTTGTGGGATAGCCGCGCGCGCCGGCTCCTGCTGGGACGAGACGTATCGGGATACCGGCCCTTGTTCTATACGCTGCGCGGTGGAACCATTCGCTTTGCCAGCGACGTCCGCAGTCTGTTGGAGTTGCCGGGCGCGCGGATCGCGCCTAATGAGGCTCACATCGCTCATTGGCTCGAAGTGATCCCGGCAGCCGCCAACAGCACTTTCTTTGAAGACATCTTGCGTCTGCCGCCCGGGCACACTCTCTTGTTCGAGAGGGGTCGCGCGGTACTGAATGCGTTCTGCCAGCAGGAGAACCTACCCCTGCTTCATTTGCGAGACTCCCGCGAATATGCCGACGGACTGCGTGAGGTGCTGAAACAGTCCGTTGCCGACCGGCTGAGGCAACCGGGCGCAGCCGGGTCGCAGTTGAGCGGAGGCCTGGACAGCTCAAGCGTAACCGCGCTGGCCGCGGGACTGTTACAAACGGAAGGCCGCAAACTCTTCGCGTTTACGGCGGTGCCGGAGTTCGCTGTGAACGTTCCCGGCCGCTTCACCGATGAGGGACCAAACGCCGCCGCGGTGGCCGCGCTGTACCCGAACGTGGACCATATTCGGGTTCGGCATGGCAGCCATTCCGTCTTTTCCATGATCGACAGATTCAGCTCCGCCCAACAGGAGCCGATCTTTAATCCTTCGAACTACAACTGGGTCTACGAGATCTGCCGCCAGGCGGGGCAACGCGGGGTGGAGACGCTGCAGACGGGCGCATTCGGAAATATGACCATCAGCTATGACGGCGCACTGGCGCTGCCGGATCTGGCGCGGCAGGGCCGGCTGTGGGAAGTCGCGCGCCTGGCATGGGATCTGCACCGCCAGGGAACGCGGCGATGGCGCGGCGTCGCGAATGTTCTACTGCGTCCCTTGCTGCCTCGCTGGGCCCGTCGCGCCGCGGATTACGTGCGAGACGGATGCTCTCGTCCAACTGCGCATTCATTGATACGGCGGGAGTTTGCCGAGTCGCATGGGCTCCACGCCCTGGCCGTAGATCCCTTTGCCCACGGTGATAGCAGATCGGTCCGTCTCTTGTTTTTGCGCCGGGCAGATCCAGGACCGTCCGTTGATGCCTTCTGGCAGCTCACCGGAGTTTCCATGACCGATGCCACCGCGGATAAGCGCGTTATGGAGTATTGCCTCTCCGTGCCGGTCGAGTATTATTGCGAGAAAGGCATGCCGAGGTCGCTCATCCGAAACGCCATGGCCGGCGTGCTCCCGGAGCAGGTCCGAACTGAACGGCGCAAAGGCGTGCAGGCGGCCGATTTTGGGGAACACTTCCGCGCTGAGCGACAGGAAGCGCTGGACGAGCTTGCGCGCCTGCGAACCGTAGACTTGGCCGTTCGCGCGCTGGATCTGCCCGAAATGGAGCGCATGCTGCACTTGCCGGAATCGCGGGTTCGCGAACTGAGCTTGCGGGCATTCTATTGGCCTAAACTGCTACGCGGGCTCTCGCTGGGACGCTTTCTGCGCCGCATGGAGGAGGGCACGCTCTTGGTCCGGGAAGAGCCTCCCATCATTCGCAACGCTGCCAAAATGGGCTAAGCGTCAGTTTGCGGTAACAGGAAGGCCGAGGGACAGCTGACAATCGGGCTCTTCGACTACTCACACCGCAACGCAATCACTGGATCAACCGCGGTTGCCCGCCTGGCCGGCACTAGACACGCCAGCATCGCAACCACTCCCAATACCACGGTCACGACCACCAGCGTCAACGGATCACCCGCGCCTACGCCATACAACAAACTCCCCATAAGCCGAGTCAGCATCACTGAAGCCGCCAATCCAATAATCAATCCGGCACTCGCCAATCCCATGCCCCGCCGCATCACTAGCGTCATAATTTGCCAATGGGACGCTCCCAACGCCGACCGGACTCCCAGCTCATTCGTCCGGCGCGTCACGGCATATGACATGACTCCGTAGATCCCGACCGCCGCCAGCAACAGCGCCACCGATGCAAAAGCAATCAACACGAGCATCATAAAGCGCCGCTCCGCCAGCGACCCGGAAATAACATCCTTCATTGCGCGCACCGCGTAAACCGGCTGATCGTCTGTCGGGCCAGCCACCGCCGTGCGGACGGACGGCACCAAACTCAACGGTTCACCCTTGCTGCGAAGCGTCAGCGTCAACCCCGCCACGCCGCTGCTCATAAACTTGTCTGGCACTTGCAGCAAAGGGAAATAGACTTGGTTCCGAATCTTGTTTGTGTCATCCGAATCCAAGCCCCACTGCTTCACGTGCCCCACCACTCCCACAACCTGCACCGTACCCAACGCTGTGAGGCTGATTTGCCGGCCTATCGGATCGACACCTGGAAAGATTTGCCTTGCCATCACGTCGTCAATGAGCGCCACGGGCGTTGAACTCAGGTTGTCACGTTCCGTTAAGAACCGTCCACGCAGCAGCGGAATCTGCATCACGGCAGGGTAGTCGGGGCTAACCACGTAGAACATCGCCGTTGTGATTCGCTCCGGCGCCGGCTGCGGTCCATTGCCTATCCAGAAGTCGTTTTCGCTGTCACCTTCAGCGAGCGGAAGCATGCTGGTGAGGGCTGCTGCTTGCACGCCCGGCAAGCTCTCCACTCTTTGCACCAGTTGCTGAAATGCAGTGCGAATGCCGACCGGGCTTGCCATCACCTTTGGAGACAAGGCCAATTGCATGGTCAAAATATTGCTCACGGTAAATCCCGGATTCACCTGCAACAGCCGCCACACGCTTTGCGTCATCAGGGCCGCTCCTGCCAGCAAGATCACTGCCAAACAGGTTTCCAGCGCTACAAAAAACCCCTCGGTCCTATGCCTTCCGCCGCCCGCTCCGCGCGTTCCTTCTTTCAACGATTCCTGCGGATTCGGCTTGGCGCTATGCATGGCTGGCGCCAGACCAAATAAAATGCCCGTTACCAGCGAAACCGCCAGCGTGAATAACAGGACGTACATGTCAATTCCCACCTCGCCCGATCGCGGCAAGCTGGCTGGTGCGGCCGCCACAAGCAAAGTTGTTCCCCATCGCGCGAGTAGCAAGCCAATTGCCGCGCCACCCAGCGACAGCAGCACGCTTTCTGTAAGGAGTTGCCTTACCACGCGCCATCGCTCCGCCCCCAGCGCCGCCCGAATGGCAAATTCACGTTTCCTTGCCGTCGCACGTGCCAGCAGCAGGTTCGCCACATTCGCACACGCAATAATCAGCACAAACCCCACTGCGCCTACTAACAACAGCAGAGTCGGCCGAATATTCCCCATCATGTCGTCTTTCATCGGAACCACTGCCGCCGAGTTCAATGCATTGGTCGCAGGATACTGCTTCGCCAGCCCTTTCGCGATCGCCTCCATTTCCCCGCTTGCCGACCGAATGCTCACACCCGGCCTCAATCGTCCTATCACGCCAATTCCTGGGTGCGATTCGCGCGTACGCAGTTCCACCCCCGTCCATTGCTCTATCGGCAGATAAACCTGCGCCGTCTCACTCAACCTAAAGCTGGCAGGCAGAACGCCAATCACCGAGCAATTCATGGCATTCAGTGTCAGCGTCTTTCCCAATATGTCCCGCTCTGCTCCAAAGCGGCCCCGCCAGAAGCTGTAACTCAGCATCACGGTACAGCCAGTGCCTTGTCTGTCCTCTTCCGGACGAAAATAGCGGCCCAGCAGCGGCGTCACACCTAACGTGGGGAACAGACTCGCCGTCACGTAACTGCCCGATACCTGTTCCGGTTGCCCGGAACCAGTGAGGTTGAAATCATCTCTCCGGCCGGCGCCCATATCGCTGAAGGAATGGTTTTCTCTGCGCCAGTCCAAGTAGTTCGGATACGCGACAGAACCATGACTAAAGTCGCCACTCTTCTCATAGATATTCACCAGCCGACCGGAATCGGGATACGCCAGCGGCTGCAGCAGGACGCCATTCACCACACTGAAAATGGCTGTGTTCGCCCCAATGCCAATTGCCAGCGCCAAGATCGCAACGGCGCTAAATCCCGGGTTCTTCCGCAGTGTGCGAATCCCATATCGTAAGTCCTGCCCCAAGCCGCTCAGAAAGTGGCCCCGTGCGCGCGCACCCAACACCACTGGCTCCTCCACGTCCGTGCGCTCAACATCACGCAACCCGCTGGCAATCGCCTCCTGATCTAAAACGTCGCTGAGCGTCAGCCGTTGAGCCTCCGCGTCCGAAACCCCCGACAGTTTCAGTTCTTTGTATCGGTCTTCGGCATGCTGTGTTAATTCCTCAGCAATCTCCGCCTCACGCTCCGGCGTCAAGTGCAGCTCCGCCAGTTGCCTCCGAATTAACTCTTTCCATTCAGGCATTCTCGACCCCCGTCACTTGGCTGATCGCTAAGACAAAACTCTCCCAACCCTTGCGCTGCGCAGCCAAGACCTTCCGCCCCCGCGCCGTTAGATTGTAATAGCGCCGCCGCCGCTGCCCGGCCTTCTCCACCCACTTTCCCTGCACCCATCCCCGCTTTTCCAGACGGTAAAGCAGCGGATATAGCGACGCCGCATGAAAGCGCAGCGCACCTTGTGAACGCTGCTCAATCAGCTTCCCAATCTCATAACCATGCCGAGGAACAGTCTCAATCAGCGACAGCAGCAGCAACTCCGCGCTGCCCTTCTTCCATTCAGGACTCATTGCTTGGTCTGTCATATATATGAACGCAATATATCACATCGCCACATTACGTTTAGGCCAGTTCATAAGTTTCTCGAAGGGTCTTGAATTGAGGTGCGGCAAGGAAACACAGAGAAATCCAAGACCTTTGCGGCTTCATTTTGCTTCCGTATCTCGGTCATGAGATCCCTCGCCGGCGTAGCTTCTACACTGCGGCCCATCGCCCCCGTCAACGTCATACAAGTTGGCGGATATCCCTGCGTGGCGAGAAACGCTACCGTATTGTCGAAGAGCGCACGAACGACCCTTTTCAGCGTCGGCTCCTCCAGTGCTCTCGTTGCATATTGCGCTCGACTGTCCAGATAGCGCTTGACCGTAACTCGCAAAAACCCGTACGTGAGAATATGTTTTGGGAGGTTCAATTTGCGATTCAGTCAAAACGTGGTTCAGACGACGCTCGCGGTCCTCAGTTTAGCCGTCGGCGGTAACTGCTTTCAAGCGTCGAACCAGCAACCAAGCACTACCTCGAACGCGTCTCCGCCCGCGCCTGGCCAGAAAGCTCCTGCGACGAAGCCGACGCCTGCGCCTGTGTTCGAAATGCCCGCATCGTATCCGACCCGCCAAATTGACCCCGCTAAGGCTGATCGTGGGAAGGTGATTTTCGGCGTTAATTGCGCTTTTTGCCACGGGAACGATGCGCGCGGCGGCGAAGGCGGACCCAATCTGATACGCTCCGAACTTGTTTTGCGTGATAAAGACGGCGAAACCATCTCTCCGGTGATCCTCAACGGCCGAACTGATCGCGGCATGCCGAAGTTCGATTTCACGGCCGCCCAGATTTCCGACATCGCCGGCTACATTCACAGCTTCAAAGTTGGTGGGTATGACGCCGCACGCCAGAAACCTCCGAGCATTCTTGTCGGCGATGCTATCGCGGGAGAGGCGACCTTCCGCAAAATGTGCGCCAGTTGCCATTCGGCCACGGGTGACCTGAAAGGCATCGGTTCCGCGGCCCCTGATCCCCGCACTCTCCAGCAAACCTGGATCATGCCTGGCATGCGCTCATTTTTCGGTCCCGCGCAAGGGGGCGTGCACACACATGTCCCACCAACTACCGTCACGGTCACATTTAGCTCCGGCGAAACCGTGCAAGGCGAGCTCAAACGAATCGATGACTTTTTCCTCACCTTGAAGGATTCCGATGGCAACGAACGCACTATTCGCCGCGACAACGATGAACCGAAAATCGTGATTCACGATGCGCTGGAACCTCACCGCCATATGCTCGCTGCTTACACGGACAAGGAAATCCACGATATTACTGCTTACCTGGAAACAATCAAATGAGTTTACGGAAAGACCTGCTGACTGCATCCTGTTTCTTAATCTTTAGCATCACCACTTTCGCTCAAGGTCTGAACCCCGCCGACTTACTTAAGCCGCTCGGCGATTCGTGGCCAACCTATTCGGGTGATTACTCGGGCAAGCGTTACAGCTCACTTACTCAAGTCAACCAGTCGAACGTTAAACAGCTAACTTTGGCCTGGACGGCAAGGATCGCGCCCGGTGCCGGCAGTAACTCTCCCTTCCGCGCCGGTGCTCCCGTCATCGTAGGCGGCGAAGGCACCGGCGCCTCGACTGGTGGCCTGTCTTTTTTCGGTGCCAATATTCGTGCCTCCATTCTCGAAGTGAACGGAATCCTCTATTTCTCTTTGCCTGACAATGCCTGGGCTGTCGATGCGCGGGATGGCCACGAACTGTGGCACTACTTCTGGAAAACCAAAGGCGGCACGCACATTGGCAATCGCGGACTCGGCATGTGGGGGAACTGGCTCTACATGGAAACGCCCGATGATTTTCTGGTTTGCCTCGATGCTCGCAGCGGCAAAGAACGCTGGCACAAGGTCATTGCCGATTTCAACCAACAGTATTTCTCCACAGCCGCGCCCATCGTAATCGGGAACCATATCCTCGTAGGTACAGGAGATGACCTCGATGCTCCTGCTCCTCTCCAGTCGTTCGATCCGGAAACTGGTGACATCCAATGGACCTGGTACGCGACCCCCCAAAAGAAAGGTGACCCCGGCCTCGAAACTTGGGCAAATCTCGATGCCGCTCGCCACGGCGGCGGTCAGATGTGGATTCCCGGTAGCTACGATCCAGAAACCCATTTGTACATTCTCGGAACTGGCAATCCCACTCCGGCTTATACATCCCAGAGTCGCGGTCCTGGGGATAACTTATTCACCTGTGCGCTTGTCGCTATCAATGTGGATACCGGCAAGCTGGTCTGGTACTATCAAACCTCTCCGCACGACACCCACGACTGGGATTCCACACAGACGCCTATCTTGGTTGACGCGCCGATTAATGGCAAGGTCCGGAAGCTAGTCATTCAAGCTACTAGGAACGGTTATTTCTTCACTCTTGACCGAGTCACCGGTGAGCATCTCGTCACCGGCAAATTCTCAGACTCAGCAAATTGGGCCAAAGGCATCGACGAACGCGGTGAGCCCGTGCGCAATCCTGCGAAAGATTACGACATTGGGGGTGCGCTGGTGTCGCCTGCCAACGGTGGCATCACCAACTGGCCTCCGCCCAGCTTCGACCCCGAAACTGGTCTTTTCTACGTTCCGCAGAGTGATTCTTACGCAATGTACTATCTGACCGAGACTGACCCTCGTGGCAGCATGGGCCTCGGTGGCAAAGATGAAATTGGGGTTGGTGATGAAGGAACTTATTTGACCGCCATTAATTACCAAACCGGCAAAGTCGCCTGGCGCCACCGATACCCGGGCGTCGAGTCTTTCTTCGGCGGCAACGGCATTCTCACCACAGCTGGACATCTTCTATTCGCCGGAGACGCCAGCGGGAACTTTGTCGCCTACGATCCCGCAAACTCCAAAATCCTTTGGCACTCCCACATCGGACAGGTGTCCAACGCCCCCGAGACCTACATGCTCGACGGACACCAGTACATCCTTGTCGCTGCGGGCGATACTCTTTTTGCGTTTACTCTTTATTAGAGGGATTTTGCCGTGCCTTCGGATTTTCGATTTCTCGATGCCAATCCGGCGTCCCTGGCGCCGCCACAGTTAAACCGCGGCAAGGCCTTCCTGGGTCAGTTCGGCTATGGGCGAATTGCGCGGCTTAAACCCGGCGTAACCATCGAACAAGCTCGCTCCGACATGACGCGCATGAGTGGGCGCCGCCTTGTCCGGGAACTGTTGACGGAAAGCGGCGTACCCAAGCAGCTTGCCTAGCAGAGAGCTATGTTTTAGTCGCCAGTCAGGTGCTGGCGGAGGACCTGTTCCGATTGCAAGCCCGACGCGGTCCATTTGATCTTTCCGTCCGGTCCGATCAAGAGCAGCTTCGGAACGCCGCTGACTCCGTAGCTGCGTGCGGCACTCCCATCCAAATCGACAAGATTGAGTCGCAATCGCAACGGTCGCATCACCTCGCGTGCCCCGTCCATGTCGCCAATATTCACGCAAGCAATTTCGGCGTTGCTTCGCGCCGCATCGCTCCTCAATCCATTGAGGATCGGCAACTCGCGCCGGCATACCCCGCATCCGGTCGTCCAAAAGACCAACAGTACGGACTTCCCTTGAAATGAATTCAGATGATAGTCACTTCCGCCATAGACACCCTGCAGCGAGAAATCAGGAGCCTTGCGCCCGACTTCACCGTTTCGTAGAAAAAGGAACACAGCTAAGCCGACGATCATCCAAAGCGGCTTGTTCAACGACCGACTGCCCATTTCATTCTCAACGGTCTTATCGCCGAACGCCACGAACATTTTAATCATTGCGTCCAAAAAGTTCCTGGCGTTCTTGAGTGATACCGATCAACTTAAACCGTACGAAGTCGACGGCTCCCGCCGCCAATGGCTGGACCATGGGGCATATTGGGGTAGATGCAAGCACCCCAGATAGGTCAACGACCGTATGCAGCGGGGTGTACAAGATTGCGTCCGCGGGAGTTGTTGTCTTCCATGTCTTTGCCCAAGCCAGTTTTAGCGAGAAAGTGAAGGTCCGTGCAGCGGCGCGCACGGACCTCGTTAACCCGGGCTTTGTCTGCTTCACTCAGTTTCATTTTCAGCCCCAACGAACGAACGCCAACTCGTCTTACGGCGCTACCCCGGACCCGATCGTCAACGGAGGAGGATTAGAGGTCAATTGCGACAACGAAAGCGTCGTTGCCGAGAAGCTTCGCCATCCCTCTTCCACGTACTTAGCCTTTCCAAAAACAATATCAGTGATTGGAGGCTGTTCCTGCGACGTTGTAGAAAGATACTCGTCAGCACCAACGCAAAGCAAATAACGAGCGTTTGCACGATCATCGTTGCCGCTCGTATTAGCAAGCGCCAGCCTGGCTTCCAAATAAACCACGGCGCCGCCAAAAGTCGACGGAGTAACAGCTATCCTATTTTCCGGATAAAAATGCGAAACGCAAGCATCCGTATTCAAATCAGGAGGTAACGTACCGTTGCAACTAGAGCTAAACAAAAATGGAATATCGACGCTCCCATCTGCTTGAGGCACTGGCGTCATCTGGCCAAGATAGACTTGCCAATCCTCAGAATCATACTCAGCACTGTATTGCGCAGCAGGAATCGCCGTACACGTCCACTTCCCGCTGTTCAGATAGCAGACCTGGAAATTCCTCACCTGGACAAGCGTGTTTGGAGCCGGTTGAGTTCCAGCGGTAACAACGGCATCCTGGAAATAACCACCCCAGCCCTCAATAGCGTGATGACTGGAATCTAGCGCGGGTCCTAAACTTGCATATTCGTATTGACTGAAATCAGAAGGCATACCCTGTGGTGCACCTTCATTTACTGCATTAAAACCACTTGATGTGAATTGGTCATTAGCAATACTGTAAGCCAACGAAGGCAAAATCGCGGACATCGCGGGAACGGTCACATTAGCGTTGTTGATGGTGATCTGTTCCTTGGCAGGAGAGTACGTGTACCCCGTGCGCGCTGAAGGTGTCAACGTGTACGTGCCATCAGGCTGTTTGCTAAATGAGTAAACACCTGAAACCGAAACGCTGGCCATGCTACTGCCATTGCTAACCTGCTCTATGTTCGAGGCAGAAAAGTCACGCGGCGGTCCACTAACAGTGCCCGTCACCGAATAAGAACCAGAAGGAGCTGTTGTCGAGTCTTTGAAAGCGATGGTGGACGATACGTCCATTGTCGCCACACCACTTGCCGTGAATTCGGGCGCGGTACTTTGCGGCCCAAAATTCAATGCCTCAGCAATCGCCTGGGTTGAACCTGACCACAAAACTGTCGACTGCCAGGGAGAAGGCGTTACGGCAGAACCCGAAGCAATCGTCGAGGGATCAATGTAAACCAGGGAAAGCGCAAGATCATTCACGCCGCTCGTTTTAACGCCTGCACCGGGAGGGTTCGCTGAACTCGTGCTATCAACGAGTCCGGCACAAACATCGAAAGAAAAGGGCCCGTTTCCGGAGTATTCCACAGCTAGCAACTGCAAATACTGGACCGTAGTCGACATGGTAACGCTTATCGTTGTTCCCGAAGTAGCCGATAAGCTATAGATGAAATCCGTGGTCTCATAACGAGGAAGATTCGCTGAACAGCTAGATGGGTGAACCCAGGTGCCAGCCCCGCTCGCGCTTTTAATCGTGGCACCACTACTATCATAAGCAGCAGCCACCACCAACAGGTCGCCAGCCTTTGGACTAGTGATAGTAACCGCGCAACTAGCAGCATTGCCGCAATACATCGCATCACGTTGCACTATTGACCACGTGCTACTCAAACCAACGACGGACAAGCCGCACATTAGAAGACATAACGATAAAACATGCTTCATCTCTTACTTCCTTTCGCGTTCAGTGGCACAAACCGCACTTACCTCGCCTAAGGGCAAATTACCCGACGAAATGAACGATGATAGTATCGCACGCTGCTGGCATTTCTGGCGACCGCCGATTATGTAACATCATTGAGAAAGGAATACGGCCATCCCCTGCCAGAGAAATTACCCACCAAATCCTTGAGGCAATCCGCCGTACAGATCGACCAAGCCGAGGACGGGCTGAGAGCGTGCCTGGTAGCGTTCGACCAGAAGGGCGAGGAAGATCTATCCGCCGGCGAAGAAGATGCGCGTACGGCATCCGAACGCGATGGGGGGCGAGCTCTTCGGTGAAACCTCTATCCGCGAGCGTTCCTCAACCGCAAAACACGGCCATCCGTCGCAGTAGGCTAACCGTCCCGTGGACCCAAACCAGCATGGGCTTACAGGCGGCACACTCCTAAGTCGAGGCCCCCCGCTGAAACCATTCGGTGTGTCCAACGACGCCGCTGGCGATCAGACGATCGACATCCGCGACCGTGTACCCCAACTCGGCGAGGATCGCCAAGGCATCGGAGCCGATACGCGGCGGGGCCGCTGGACGTGGGGTGGGCAGGCCTTCGAACCCGAACCAAGAGGGCGCAAAACACTCGTTCTCCCAGCCGTCCCGCTCGCGCTTTTCGAAGCTCACGGTGCGAGTCGGATGGGCTCGGTGACGATCGGCCAGGTCCCGCAAGGTCTGGACCGGCACGGCGTTGATACCGCGGGCTGCTAGTTCTGCAAGCGCATCGGCGACGGCCTTGGGCGCAAGTTCAGCCGACAGATCGTGTGAAGCCTGCGCGAAGATCCATCCATCGATCAGCCTGTAGACGCGCTCACCGGCCGTCCTGCCAGTGGCATGTGCGCCACGGGCAGTAGCAGGCTCGGGAGTCTGCTGCAGCAGTAGCTGGACGAGTGTGGCCGCCGCGGCCAGGGAGGATTCGGCCCAGTCACCGCGGCCGTCGCGGCGGCGGCCGCGCGCTACGAGCGCGGTGACTCCGGCCCACGCGCCAAGATAACCGCAGAGATAGTCCACACAAGATGCGATGCCATGGAACGTCGGGCAACCGTGTCGACCGAAGCGCATCATAATACCAGTGAGACCTTGCAGCGCGGGGTCGTAGCCAGGATAATCGTGACGCGGTCCACGTTTCTCGCCGCGGTGGGCCGAAAGTTGGACCCCGATCGCGGTTGAGTTCAACTTCCCCAGTGAGACGTGATCCAGTCCGAGTTTCTCGAGTTGCGTGTCGAGTTTGTTGGCCAGAATCATATCAGCCCCTGACACAAGACGATGCAGGATGGTGCGCCCTTCAATGGTCTCCGTGTCGAGGATGATGCTTTGCTTGCCGGCAGCCGTCTCAGCCATGAAGGTCAGCATGACCGTAGGCGTGTGTTGCGGCTGTATCGGATCGATCTTCACGACAGTGGCGCCCAGTTCAACGAAGACGCGTGCGCAGGCGGGGCCAGCAACAACATTGCATAAGTCGATTACCGTAAAGCCGGCCAGCGGCGCTGTCGTTGGCGTTCCCGAACCACCGGAAGGCTGGGGTGTCGGCGTGCGAGCCGGCACGGTGTCAGCACACCGGCAGGATTCGAGCGCAGGATAAGGTTGTGCGCTCGCGATCCATGCGGAGCGACCGATTTGTGGTGAATTGCTGCCGCGCACCTCGGCGAAGATGCCTGCTGCGTGAGCCTTGGGATTCCGCTTCCACTCTTCCCAACTGAGCACCGCGACGCAGGGCACTCCCTTGCTACACAGTTCGTGCTCCCAGTCGGCGGCAGGCTTGCGAAGAAAGGCCGCCTCGATCAAATCGGCTAAGGTCGAGGTGTTGGTGAAATCGAGCGAGAGCGACTCGGCCAAGTTGCGGCCGGCGTATTGCGAGGCAGTTGGGTCGTAGGAGGACTCGTTGACCATACCGGCGGCCAGCACGGCATCCCAGATATCGAGGGCTTGCAGGAAACGCTGGGTGAGGCGTCGATTGGGTGACACCATCGGGAGCACCAGGCGCCCATCGGCAGCGGCGAATGGTGAAGCAAGAGGCGAACGCCGTTGCGCCAACCACAGCTCTTTCGCTGGATTGTTCGCCGCTTCCTTGACGATATTCTGCAAGCGCTCTGGCGAGAGACCATTCGGCAAACCGCCGATGGCGGCAGGCGCTAGATGCGAAGGAATTCCTTTTGACGTTAAGGTGAGTGCGCCGATCGCTGAGAGTCCGCCCGCCAGGCGCGAAGCGACGATTTCGCGGCCGCGACCACCGCCACGCTCGCGATCGACGAGTGCGGAGGCAACAGAAATGGCGCCAAGGACGCCGGCGTACACGGAGCAGATGGGCAGCGGCGTATAGATGACGGGTCTGCCGAGAGCCCGGCCGAAGACTGCCATGTCGGTGAAGATGCCGACGAGGGCGTTGAGCAGGTCTTCGCTGCAGTCGGCAGCGAGGTGACCGTAGGTGTCGTCCCCCGGTAGGGCGGCGGTCACGCGCAGCAAGACCTGCGCCGGTGCCCGGCTTACAGGAACTGTACCATCTACGATGATCACATCGGCAGAAATGGTGTCGTTGAGAACGCCGGGCGGTACCGCGATTTTGCCGCGATCGAAATACTCGTCGTGCTCGCTCGGAGTGGAGGATACCGCGCGCTCGACAAAGACCTCAGCACCCTGATCGGCGAACAACAACCCGATCAGACGGCCAGTAAGGGTTGCGCTCTTCTCGAAAATCCGGACGTTGGCGTAGGGTAGACGACTCATGTCAATTCAAACGGAGGGCCGCCGGAACGACAACATTATATATACAGGACCGGCATCGCCAGTGGCGCGTGATTCGGCGGAGCGGGCGGGCTGGTTGCCCACCGCAGGAGTCTTCTTTGAGTTAGTGGTTTCGGGACAACACTGCTCGGACTTCGATTTCACCCAAACTTCTTGCAAAGTGCCTCCCACAACTGGGACCTTGATGATGTTATACTCGCGATCAATCAATACGGTAATTTCGAAAAAATAAAGAGATTCCGATCAAGAGTCGCTGAAGTTAGAAGCAACAGACCGCGTGTGACGGGAGAGGAATAATCATGATCAGAAAGTTTGGGACATATGCGCTGGCAATCATCTCACTGTTACCGATAGTGAGCGTAGCGCAACCCATGCCCGTGTTGACTCATCATGTTCGAGAGGCAAACCTTAACGGAGAGGCCAGGCTCGTCGGGGATCTCCCCTCAAACCAGGTGATGAGCTTAGACGTTGTGCTTCCGCTTCAAAACCAGGCAGAACTGAACGCATTTCTAATGGCTCTTTACGATCCGAACAGCCTGTCCTACAGGCAGTTCCTCTCGGTGCAGGAGTTTACCGAACGCTTTGGACCTAGCCAGGAAACCTATGACGCCGTGGTAATCTTCGCGAAAGCAAATGGATTTGCGGTGACTGGCGGCTCACGCGATGGCATGGAAGTGCAGATCAGGGGACCCGTCTCTATGGTTGAAGCGGCGTTCCATGTGACGATGGGCACCTATCAACACCCCACTGAGGACCGCATTTTCTATGCGCCGGATCGTGAGCCCACGACGAATCTGCCGTTCCCGCTGTGGCACATCTCAGGTTTGGACAACTATTCGACCCCGCATCCTATGCTGGTGAAGAAAAGCGACTATGCTCAGACTCACGGGATTTCACCTGAAGAAGTGGTGACCCATGCCACGACCGGTTCCGGCCCCTCTGCGTCCTTCCTGGGGAGCGACATGCGCGCCGCTTACTACGGAGGCTCGGCCCTGACGGGCGCTGGCCAGAACCTCGGGCTGTTCGAGTATTTGGGCACGGACCTGACTGACTTAGAGACCTATTTCAGCAATGTTGGTCAAACCAACAATGTGCCCATCACTTTCCTTTCCACCGACGGGACGAGCACGGCCTGCGTGCATACCAAAGCCGGTGGTAAGTGCGATGACACCGAACAAACGCTCGATATGACCCAAGCGATCGGGATGGCGCCGGGGCTTGCCAGTCTCGTGATGTACATCGGATCTACCGACACCGCGATAATCAGTGCGATGACGTCAAACTCTCCGCTGCCTACCACAATTGGCTGCTCATGGGGCTGGACACCCGCGGACCCGACAACGCTCGACCCATACTTCCAAAGGATGGCGGCTCAGGGCCAGACCTTCTTTGTGGCTTCTGGCGACGACTCCACCTGGACGAAGTCGGGAAAAGCCGAGGCTTGGCCGGCAGATGATGCGAATATCGTTTCAGTCGGAGGTACAGACTTAACGACTGCCGGTCCTGGGGGCGCCTGGATGTCGGAAACTGCGTGGATCGACAGCGGCGGCGGCATCTCTCGGGACAAAATCAAGATTCCATCATGGCAGCAACTCGCGGGCGTCATCAACTCCAGCAACGAGGGTTCAATGAAGTATCGCAATGGCCCGGACGTTTCGGCAAACGCGAACTTTACTTTTTACACATGCGCCGACCAAAAAGCATGCTTGGCAAACGAATATGGCGGCACCAGCTTTGCGGCACCCATGTGGGCTGGGTACATAGCACTGGTCAACGAGCAACTGGCCGCTAACGGAAAATCACCCGCAGGTTTCATCAACCCGACGATTTACGCGCAGAATGTAACTGCCAGATATAGCAGGGACTTCCATGACATCACGAGTGGCACATCGGGCAGCTATTCTGCTGTGACGGGTTATGATCTGGTCACGGGCTGGGGCAGCCCCAAAGACGGGCTGATCACCACCCTGGCTCATTAGTCGCGGGCGGAGGCGTTGCGAATGAAACGGTCGTCACTCATACCGAAGGGCGTCCATCGGATCGATGCGCGCAGCCCGCTGCGCGGGAATCCAGCAAGCCAACACGGCCACGCCACCGAGTAAGAGCGTGACACCGGCGAAGGTCAACGGATCGGCGGAACTCACTTGATAAAGCAGCTTGCCGATAGCCGAACTAAACCCAAGCGTAACTGCAATCCCAGCCAACAAACCGGCTAGAACGGGCAGCATCCCTTGCCGGACCACCAAGCCCACGACCCCCATCCGGCTAGCTCCCAAAGCCATGCGAATGCCGATCTCGTTGCGGCGCGCTGAGACCACGCCTGCAATAACACCAAAAATTCCAAGCGCCGCAACCATTAGTGCTGAAAGCGCGAACCCACCCACCAGCAGCATTTGAAAGCGCCGCTGTGCGACCGTGTCCGCCAACGCTTCGCCGAACGTTTCGAAATGTGAAATCGGAACGCCGCTATCGAGCCTTGCAACCGCGCGCCGCACGAGCGTCGCCGCGTCCCGCGTGGGAACAGACGTGCGTAAGATCACGTTCAAATTGGCTTGCATCCCCTTGCTGTGGTCCCAGTAGGGAACGTAAACAACGGAGGGCGCACTCTTATCAAGATCGGCCCGGGTATCACCGGCTACGCCAATCACCCGCATGGACCTGTCTTCCAGCACCAACGTCTGCCCGACCGGATCCTCGCGCGGCCAGAGCACTCTCGCAACCGCCGCGCTAATTATCACCACCGGATTCCTTTTATCGGACAAGGCAAACGTTCTGCCGCCCGCGAGCCGAATTCCCATCGCTTCAAAATACGATCCGCTGATAAAGCGTACATTCGTCGTCGGCTTCTGAAACATCGGTCGCGTATCCCCCGGCCGCGACATCACATCGATCCAGTTCTCGCCGTTGAGTGGCAGCTGTGAAATCACAGCAGCTTGACGAATACCCGGTTTGGTCGAAAGCTCATCGAGCAGCTGGTCATAGAATAGAGTGACATTTTCGGGCTTGCTGTAGTTTGCTCCGGGCAGGCTGAGCTGTGCCGAAACGTGATTCGCGATCTCGAAGCCGGGATTGGTAGTCATCAGGCGAACGAAGCTTGCAAGCAACAAGCCGCCGATAATCAGCAGAACGGTGCTGAGCCCGACTTCCACCCCCACCAGAATGCTTCGGCCGCGCGTACCTGCTTTCGATCCCGTGCTCGACCGGCCGGATGCCGCCAAGGCCTCCCGCGGGTCGCGTCGCGATTGCTGCCACGCGGGATACAGTCCAAATATAAGCGTCGTGATGAGCGTCAACCCGAGTGCAAAAAGCAGGACGTTCCAATCGATCAATACCGCATCGCGCCTGGGCAGTGTCGCTGGCACCGCGGCAAGAATCGCTCGAAATCCCGCTTTTGCCAGCGAAATGCCTAGGGTGCCACCGATCGCGGAGAGCACGACCGATTCCATCAGCGCCTCACGAATCAGCCGCCAGCGACTCGCTCCGAGCGCTGTTCTCACCGCCATCTCCCTATTCTTCAGCGTCCCACGTGCGAGCATGAGGGTTGCCAGATTCAGGCAGACGATCAGCAAGACCGCCGTCACGGCTCCCAGCAGTACCAGGAGCGACATTCGCGAGTTCTGAACCGCCAAATCGCTCAGCGGAATCAGATCCGCGCGGATCTCCATCTTGTCTGGAAAGGTCTTCGCAATCGCTGCCTGTGCAGTATTCAGAGCCGCTAGCGCGGTCTCGCGCCGCACTCCCGGTCTTAATCGGGCGATGGCCGAATAATTGAAGTCGCTTTCGAGGCTGTCCTCTGATAGGCGAGACCATAGCGGCGTAAATAGCTGCGGCTCCGATTCCGTATCGAACCGCCACCCGGTGAGCGGGAAGCGAAATGGCGGCGATAGCACGCCGATAACCTCATACGGACTTCCATTAATG
The DNA here is from genome assembly GCA_003167495.1 of Bryobacterales bacterium. GTDB lineage: Bacteria > Acidobacteriota > Terriglobia > Bryobacterales > Bryobacteraceae > Bog-105. The sequence goes on from PMSX01000171.1 coordinate 52,475, forward strand.
CGAACGTCGCGCCCGACGATCTTCGAGTCGCCTCCGAACTGGCCGCGCCATAGCGAATAGGTGAGCAGCGCGACGTGATCGTGACCGTCCTGCGCATCCGAGGTCTGAATCAACCGGCCCATCATCGGCTGCACTTCGAGCGTCGTCAATAAGTCGGGCGTAACTGCTTCGGCCGGCACGCTGATCGGCTCCTGAAATCCCCCCAATACCACGTGCCTGCTGTGTGCCATCCCGAGCCGTTTGATCCCAGGCACCATCTTCTTCCACTCCTCTGCGTGGCGCGGATTCACTGGCAGGGTTGGATAGAGATTTGCGATTTTCGGTATGATTTCGACAATCGCAAATAGCCGGCCTGGCTCGGCAAACGCCAGCGGCTTCAACAAAACTCCGTTGACGATCGAAAAAATCGCCAGGCTCGCGGCGATCCCCAGGGTCAGCGATAGGGCTGCGAATGTACTGAAAAGCGGGCTCTGTCGCAACGCCCGAAGTCCGTATTTGAATTCATTAGCGATCGTCCGCATATTAGCAACGATACCTATTACGAAGTTGCGAGGTCTCAAGTTTCAAGACTTTCAAAGTGGAGCTTTCGGAAACGCCCTTCTCGAGTGCTCGCGGAAAGGCCGGAGGATTTACGTATTGTGTAAAGACGGTCGGCTTTAATCGGAAACTCGAGAAACCGCGATTTGGGAAGTTTCGGTTCCGGGCGGATCGTCAGATGCTCTTCCAGAGCTGGCTTGCGGCACCTCGCGAACGGCGATGGAAGGGTGGGCCAACCCGACTCAGTTATTCCATCGTCTCAGCGTCAATTTCGCGGACGGTCTTACAGCAACGTCGGCAAGGCTTTTCTAGTGTAGCGTCCAACAAATG
>PMSX01000247.1 GCA_003167495.1 Bryobacterales bacterium
GGCGGTTTTGGCGGCGGCGATTTTGGAGGCGGGGGGGCAAGCAGTGACTGGTAAAACACAAGCGCAGGCAGAATCTCTGCTTGCAGACTTGACAGGACGTCTCAAGACGGCTTTGGGAGACCGGCTGATTTCGCTGATTTTATACGGGTCAGCTTCAATGGGAGACCGTTTGGACCAACTATCGGATTTGAATGTCCTTTGCGTTCTCGACCGCATAGCTACGGACGAACTGGCGAAATCCGAGCCGGTGTTTCGCTGGTGGCTGGAGCGCGGAAATCCATCGCCACTGCTGCTGACTGCCGAAGAAGTGCAGACCTCGGCTGATTGTTTTCCGATGGAATATCACGACATGCGCGAGCACCGGCGTGTTTTGTACGGCGCGGATGTGATTGCGAACCTGCAGATAGAGAACTCTGCGTACCGGATGCAAGTTGAACACGAGTTGCGCACAAAACAGATTCGGTTGCGGCAAAAGTCGGCTGAGCTGTTGGGGCAGGGGGACCGATTGCGAAAGCTGCTCACTCACTCAATTTCGACGTTTTGCGTGCTAGGGCGGCATGCGCTGATCTTGAGCGGCCATGCTCCGCGGTTTAAGAAGGCGGAGGTTGTGGCGGCGTTGGAATCCGCCACGGGTCGAAAATTGGATTGCTTCCAAGCGATCCTGGTGGTGCGCGAGAGTGGAAAACTGGCCGCGGGGCAGACTGCAAAGTCACTGCTGGAAGGATATTTGAGTGAAATTGACGCCCTGGTGCGGTTTGTAGATGGGCTCGGCAAATCAGTATGATTTAGAAAGGAGATCAATGAAAAGCGTACTTGTGGGGATCGGGGTTCTAATCGTTTTAGCTCTGTTGATTGTGGTGCCGTTGATGGGTTCGCGCAACGATTTGGTTGTGGAAAAAAACGACATTGACGGCAAGTGGGCGCAAGTGGACAATGACATGAAGCGCCGGGCGGATTTGATACCCAATTTGGTTGAGACCGTGAAGGGGTATGCCAAGCAAGAGCAGACTGTCATTAGTGAAGTGGCTAATGCCCGCGCGGCGTTACTAGGCGCCCGGGGCGCCGATCGGTCGAGTGAGATCAGGGCGAACGACCAATTGACGGGCGCGCTGGGCCATTTGCTGGTGTTGACGGAGAATTATCCTGACCTGAAATCGAACCAGAATTTCTTGCAGCTACAGGACCAACTGGAGGGCACGGAAAACCGGATTGCGGTTTCGCGGCGCGATTACAACTTGGCAATACAGAAGTACAACACGGACGTGGAATTGTTTCCAAAAAATTTGGCCGCGGACATATTCGGATTCAAGCGCGATGATGCGTACTTTAAGACAACCGACGAGGAGAAGAAAGTTCCGCAAGTGAAATTCTAATCCGATTCCGGTGGCTCTTCCCAATCGGCGGCGCGCTGGCTGTGGCGTTTCAGGGCGACGAGCGAGGCAGAGGAGCTGAAGCCGGCAGTGCGGAGGCGCCGGTAGACGGAGGCGACATTTTTATCCTGCTGTAGAAAATCGTGCAGAACGACCGAGCGGTATTTGCGCGCGAGATAGGCATCGATGAGTTCCTTTTCATCGGCGCCTTCGAAGACTTTCGCTACTGCTTGCTGGGCGACGCCGGAAGAGACGCGTTTGGATTGCAGGTCGCGCAAAACCCGGAACCTGCCAAAGCCTTCGTTTTGCAAGCGAGACGAAGCGAAGGCCTCGGAAAACTTCTGATCATCGGTGTAGCCGTATTCGAGCAGTTTCTGCATGACGGCCGCCACGCTGGCCGGTGAATCGGCGCGCTGCAAAAGTTTGGCCCTCAGCTGGTTCGCTGAATGTGCACGACGGCTCAGTTGCTTCAGCGCATGATCCCAAAGGGCATCTTCGCCGAGCTTCGCGTGGCGTGTGCGAGGCTTCCGAGGAAACGATTGTTTCGTTGCCATAGTCCAAATAGTTGTAAACTGCAATTTAAGCTGGAATTCAACGAGCAAGCAAGGAGAATGTGATGGAGGATAGAAGTGGATTCGGGTATTTTCTACTGGGACTTGGCATTGGCGTAGCTGCGGGGATCCTTTGGGCGCCTCGATCAGGTGAGGAAACTCGCGCTCTTTTGGCCGATAAAGCGGGCGAGGGAGCCGAGTATTTGAGGAATCGAGCTCAAGATGGCACAGAGTACGTGAAACAGCGTGGTGAGGACGTACGCCAGTCGGCGGCGGATCTCTATGAGAAGGGGCGCCACCAGGTTTCCCGTCAACGTGAAACTCTGAATGCGGCTGTCGAGGCCGGCAAACAGGCCTACCGCGATGCGATGGGCGATGCTCGGACGGCGGCTAGTTCTGTGGGCACAGGGCATCCGGGAGACGGAGTCTAAGGGGCGCTTTCAAGACGAGGGTCGCAGAAGGAAGCTAATAGAAAGCTTTAGATGAATCAAACGACTTTGCTGACGATCATGGCCGTTTTTGTGGTGATTGCGGCTATTGCCCTACTTGGGCAAGCGGTGGCTCTCGTGGGTCTATTCATCGTAGCTCGCGACTTGCGAGCTAAGTTGTTCAGTTCCTGGCCGCAGATCGAGAGCATCATTGGCTCATCTAAGCGGACAGTCGAGCAGGCTGAGCATCATCTTGGCAAAATCGGCAGTTCCAGCGTGGCCATTCTGGACATAACGAAAGAACAAGTGTTGCGCGTGGATGAGTTGCTAAACGACGCAAGCACCCGCGCTAAAGTTCAGTTGGAGCGGGCCGAAATGGTTTTGGACGACACCATGACCCGAGTGCAGCAGACAGTGAGTATTGTGCAGCGCGGCGTGCTTTCGCCTGTGCGCGAGGTGCACGGGATTATTAGCGGCATACGAACGGCTTTCGCCCACTTGAGTCGAGGCGGACGGACAACGGTTGAACATGTCACGTCCGATGAAGAGATGTTTATCTGATGAAGAGATGTTTATCTAAGGTAGTTGTCTGGGCTTCGCGTGGGCAAAGGATCAAAGGCGGAAATGTTGCAAGTCTGGATGCAGGGCGAAGGGCGAGCGGACCGATGCGATGCTTTCGCCTAATTGCGAGATTGTTTTCCAGTCCCATGCTGATTCTTTCCCGATCAATTGTAGATAGCGAACTTTTGCTGGGTCGATGCCCATAATCTGGCAACAAGTGGCATCAACGCTGGGTGGATGAGGGCCCGCGACGATCAGGCCCATATGTTTCGAGGTCCCTAGGATGGGGCCGTTTCCTTCCATTGCCTCGATTCCATCGACGATGGCGAATTGCCGGGGGAAGAGGTGGTGCAGATCTACAATGGATTCGTCGATTCCGGCCCAATGCAGTATATTTTTTGGCCAGCCGTACACGCTACCGGGTACTACGCCAAAGAGGTTCTTCATCGAAAGGGTCGCGCCGGCCCAGTGGTGAGTTTTCATTTTGGGAAGGCTAACAAGAAGGTCGCAATCGAAGACGGTATTGGGGAGGTACAATTCCTTGAGGCCCGAAACCGGCCTGGCCAAACGAACGTGCCGCACGTCGTCGGTATTCAGGTCGACGAAGATGTCTTCGAATCGAGGGATGGACGAGAAGAAACCGGCGGCCTCCGCCATGTCCAGCGTCATCCGGCGATGACCGGGTCCCTCGGCGATAGCGACGCTGGCGGCGCCGAGTGAATAGAATGCTTCGATGGCGGCGGAAACGAGCACAGGGTTCGTATTTATGGGTGCCTGCGCATTGAATTCGACTAGGTTCGGCTTTAGGAGGATTCTCTTGGCTGTCACGGCAACGCGATGATCGCGAAGAATGCGCCGGACCGCATCGGTTAGATCATGCCGGTACGAAGGTGCAGGGACAATGGAAACATGCTGA
>PMSX01000151.1 GCA_003167495.1 Bryobacterales bacterium
GAACATTCATCATCGGCGCAGGCAAACGCCGCTTCCTCGCTCTCTCCCACATGGCCGAGAAAGGCGATGTCAAACGCTCTTACGCCGTGCCTTGCCGCATCGCCCCCGACGACGCCGATCTCACCGAAATCTCACTGGCTGAAAATATTTGTCGCTTGGAAATGTCACCCCAACAAGAAGTAATCGCCTGGCGTCGAATGGTGGATGAGGGCAAATGCATCGGTGACATTGCCGTGCGCTTCGGTGTCAGCGAAACCATCGTCCATCGCCGCCTGGCTCTTGCCCGTCTCAGCCCCGCTCTCTGGACCGCTTACGAAGCCGATCAGATGACGCTCGAAGTTCTCCAGGCCTTCACCCTCACCGCCGATCATGCCACGCAGGAACGCGTCTGGAACGAGTTGCCCGAATGGGACCGCGAGAATGCCGGCGTCATCCGCCGCATCCTCCTCAAAGAAGAAATCCCCGCCACCGATAAACGCGTCCGCTTCGTCGGCCTCGATACCTACGAAGCAGCCGGAGGCCTCGTCACCCGCGATCTCTTCTCCGAAGGCGAAGAGGGCGCTTCCATTGCCGATCCAGAATTGCTCACCCGCTTGGTGAATGAAAAGTTGCAAACGCTGGCCACCGAAACCAGCGCCGAAGGGTGGAAGTGGGTCAACGTCCAGCCGCAGACCGATCACCAAGCCCTTGGTAAGTTTCGCCGTGTCCAACCCACGCCCGTTCCCCTGGCGAAGAAAGACGCCGCCAAACTCGAAAAGCTCGAAGCCAAGCAAAGCAAGCTCCAACAGCAACTGGAGACGGAGCCGGAATCGGACGAGAAAGCCAACGCCCTCTATGACCAGATCGAAGCCGTCGAAAAAGACATCGACGCCATTCACGCCAAACAAACCGCCACCTATGACGCCGACACCATAGCCCAGTGCGGCGCCGTCGTCACCATCGGCCACAACGGTGAACCGCAACTCATTTACGGCTTGCTGACTAAAGAAGACGCCGCCCAACTGACCAACGGCCCGGACGAAGGGGAAACCGAGGCGGTGTCCGACGAACCAACCGCCGACCCGCCGCCATCTCCCTATTCCGCTGTTTTAGTCGAAACCTTGACCACCATCAAAACCGCCGCCATCGCCGCCGAACTCAGCCAGCAGCCCAAGGTCGCCCTGGCCGGAGTCGTCCATGCCCTCGTTCTCAGCCAATTCGGCCTCGACCTCCACCTGTACCGCTCCCAAAGCAGCATTCAAATCAACAGCACCCAACCCCATCTGACGGAAGCCGCCGCCTCGCCAGCCGTCCAGGCGCTCAGTAAACAGAAAACCGCTTGGCTCACGCGCTTGCCGAAAACGCCCAACGCGCTTTGGCAGTGGATTTTAGTTCAGGCTCCGGATACGCTTCTCGATCTCTTAGCCTTTTGCGCCGCCCTCAGCCTCAACGGCATCAAGACCAAGAGCGATGCCGTCCCCACTCGACTTCACCACGCCGACGCGGTCGCCACTGCCCTCAACATGGATATGCGCAAGTGGTTTACGCCCACCGCCGACAACTTCTTTAGCAAAGTCTCCAAACCCCACATCCTCGAAGCGATGACCGAAGCCGGGAAGGCCCCCAACTCCAATGCCCCCGCCAAGCTGAAGAAAGGCCCTCTCGCCGAACTCGCCGAGAAAGCACTCGCCGGAACCGGATGGCTACCCGAGCCGATCCGCATCGCACCCGCGCCACCGGAAGACAACAGCTTCGCCCGCTCCGACGACGAAGAGGAGGTGAACGACACAGAACAGTAGTCCCTGGATTGGAATCCCCGTTCCGTGGGAGTGGGCGAGCCTCGCTCCCACGGAATTGTCGAGAAAGAGGCCTTCCCCGTCCGACTATTCTTGAGAATGCCGTTGCCCTATGAACAGATGGAGCAGTTACAACCTTGCCGCCGATGCGACGGCCGGCAGTATTGGTTTGATGGCCGGTATTGGTGTTGCGCGCGCTGCCTACCAACGCCATTGGAACACGTCACCCGATTTGAAGTGAACCAACCGGGACACTGGGACAGTAGCCGCGATTTCGCCTGGCAAACCTAAACCCCACGCCAAAACGCCCGCAGCATACCCTGAAGGCAATGCCGTTCAGTGACGAAGACATGATTGCCGCCAGCGAATTACGCGAGTATATCTATTGTGAAAAAGCTTGGTTTCTGACCCGGCAAGGCTTTTCCGTTTCGCGCGAAGCGCAAGCGCAACGGGACGCCGGCGTTGTCTATCACGAGCAACGCGCCGCGGACACCGTGAGGGGCACTCACTCGCGCACTGTGGTCTGGATTCTTCTCCTTATCGCCGCAGCCATTCTCTTGCTCGCGATCTATGCTCTTCATAGCGGAGGAAGCTAAGTGTTCCTCCTCGTCACCGCCGCCGCGCTCTTGCTCGCGGCCCTCGCGCTCTTTCTCAAACGGCGCTATCACCGGCAAAGAGCCGCCCTTCCCACCGGCACGCTGGTCTCCTCCGACAATCTCGAGCAGCCGTGTCCCGTTCTCTTCTCGACACGCTACGGACTCAAAGGCAAACCCGACGCCATCCTGCGCACGCCCAACGGCCTCGCCCCCATCGAGCGCAAACACTCCCGCGCCCCGCACCGGCCTCATGATTCGGACGTCATCCAAGCCGCCGCCTATTGCCTTTTGATCGAAGACAACTATGGCGAAGCCCCGCTTTTCATGCGCATCGATTACAGCGGCACCTGGTTCGATGTGCCCTTCACCGAGAAACACCGCCAATGGGTTTTCGAAGTCAGCGAACGCCTGAGAGCCGCCAGAACCAAGGACACCTGCAGCCGTTCGCACAATATGCCCGCGAAATGCCGCTCCTGTGCGCAGCGCCCCAATTGCAATCAAGCCCTCTAACGCAATAGCGGCCCGCCTTTTTATTCGTCCTCTGGCTCCGCCAGCAGGTAGCAAACATCCGCTTCGCCGTTCTCGTAGCACTCTCCACAAATCAACAGGCTATCGGGCTTACCCCACGCGTTTTGGCCGCACTCCGGGCAAGTGAATTTCGTTTTGCTCGCTCTTTTGGTCTTTCGCGCCGTGCCATCGCCCTCGGTGCGCGATTGCCACCGCAACTCAAAACCCGTCCCTTCCAGTTTGTGGTACGCCTGGGCGAATCGTCCACCAGGCACAATGTAATGCGACACCGTTTGCCCTGTCTCCTGGCCGCCGGGCTGCCCCGTCGTCGAAGGCTGCAAGCCAATCTCCCGCATCTTCGCCGCCCACTCCCGATCGTGGTAACAGCGCCGCGGCGGCCGGCCGTGCGTCTGCTGCCACACATGCGCCATCTCATGCGCCAGCGTCGATAGAATCTCTTGGTCCGTGCGCCCGAAGTGATCCGGATTCATCGCCAGCTCGTGCGCTTCACCGCCGTCCCGCCGCCCGACAAAACGCTCCGGCGAAAAATACCCGTATACTCTCGCGTGACGCTGCAAGGTCACCAGGACATGCGGCAACGAGCCACCAAATAACTCGCGATTCAAGAAATCATACGCCCCTTGAAACGCTTTGTACTCTGCCGGTGTAATCGCTTCTTTCGCCGCCTTCATTTCTTTCCGATCTTCTGTTTGTATCGTACGATACAAACGAACGAATGGCAAGATCGCTTCCGCTCCCACAATCGACCTAACTAAATCATTCCCCGGTGGCGCTGCGCGCTGTCTTCACCAAGCTGCCTGTTTTGTCCTTCCTTGGGTTTGCCCAGGGTAGCTCCGGGCCTCAAGGCTGAAATGCACTTCGCTGTGCTCCGGCCTTGACCCCCTTCGCTCCGGACCGGGCGTCCCAAAAAGGACAGAAAAGAGGATTCGCTCAAATGCAAACCAACACAACCCCGAAACCGACACGCACCAACAAAGTGCAACGCGCCGAAAGAGATCTGTATGCGATCGCACCGTCTGAAGTCGAGACATGGAGCCTCCGCGAACTCTTTCCTGGGTATTCGCGCTGCCTCTCTTGCGATGAAGGGTTCCCGCCGGCGAATCCGGCATTCAACAGCTACATCAGTTATGCGGACGGTTCACACAACGAAGGGATCTGCCGGCAATGTTCGCAGTCCAAGGCGCTTGGCCATCGACCTCAAGACGATCTTGCCCATTCTCCGTTTGTGGCGCCGCGCAGCTGGCTCACACTCTCCGATGCGGTGCAGCTCTTGCTGCAAACACCCATCGAGGCATTCTCAGTTGGGCACCGCCAGAACCGGCAACCCCGGCAAGACCTAAGCTCAACCAGGCCCGGCAACTTCTCCAAACAAACTGTTTCCCAACGCGGCAGGAATAGTGAGGACCAATTTCACCGTGGCGCTACGCGCCGTCTTCACCAGGCTTTCTGTCTTGTCCTTTTGGATTTGCCCATGATAGCTCCGGGCCTCAAGGCTCAAATGCACTCCGCTGTGCTCCGGCCTTGACCCCCTCCGCTCCAGACCCGGCGTCCCCAAAGGACAGAAAGAGGATGGAAATGACACCCAAAGACACAGCACGAATCAAAGCGCTCATCGCGAAACACGCTGAAGTAATCCAGACTACGAACCGCAAGCTAGCGTGTGATTTCGACGTACCGGCAAACCGCACCATCAACAATGCCTGCTCCCTCATGGGCATCTCACGCACGGATTGGGAAAAGATTGTGTGCGTCCAGAACGGCCGGGAATTCAAGCCGATACCCAAACACATTTTAGAGCGGTGGGATGCGGAGTAACCGGCAGAGAACCGGGAGGCGGATAGCCTCCCAACGCCAACCCGCGAAACTCACAATTGCCAGTGGTGGTGAAGATGCACCGCATCAATGCCGCCACAGTTAGTGTGAAAGAACCGGACGTTACCTTGGTGCATAATGCAATTGTGCCGAAGCCGATTTCACGAAAGCGCCGGGATGAGATCAGGGCCGAAGTGTTCGCAAACTCCGAGCGCAAAGAAGAACCGTACATCGATGACAGAGTGATGAAGCGGCTGAAGTGCGAACACGAAGAGCTTGTTTCGGCATCGCTCAATCCAGAGCGCGCGGTTTGCTCCCAGTGCAGACAGAAGAGTTTGCTTTCGAGAGCGTAGCGTGGAGCGTTTCGACTTCCCCGAAGACGATCAGCCATCAGTACTTACGGGCGATTTATGCGCGCACTTCAGCGGCTGTGCTGAATGTCCGGGCTTCACAACAGCCGGCGAGCTGCAGCTTCCAGACAAAGACCCAAATGAGGCTGTGTTTTGCACGCATTGGTGTCATCGCGCCAGTGACGTGATTAGCTAAACAGGCGAAGTCTCTCGCCGCACTTGATCGGCTTTCTTGTCTTCGCGCAATCCCACAAACTTCGAATGCCGCAAATGGTGATCCGGCGTCCACTCGACAAACTCGAACTGTCCGACGAGCTTGGGTTTCAACCAAACACAATCTTTCATCTTGGCCGCAGTGAGACCCTGGCCCCAGCGGCCGCCATGCTTCTCTGGCAAATTCGCGAAAGGGCACTTGTCACTCTCCAGGCCGCGGAACCTATCCATTAAGCTTTGCCGAATGGCGGGCGTGAAGCCGTTGCGCGTGCGAGCCGCGTACAGCAGCGACCCTTCTTCGTGGTACCCGAACACAAGCGCGTCAAATGTCGTCCCCCCAAGTGTGTAGCCGCCAATCACGAACTCCTGACCGCTGTTGATCCGCATCTTCAGCCACAAATCGCTCCGCTCGCCAGACTTGTAGACACTGTCTTTGCGTTTGGCGACCAGACCTTCGAGCTTCTGTTGCTTAACCGCCTCGATCAAATCGGGCAACTCACCATCCAGCGCCGGCGAGAGGCGGATCGGTTCGTCGAGTAAGGGAAGCACCTTCTCAATGAGCAATTGCCGGCGCGCCTCGAGCTCACCCGCTCGCATATCTCGCCCTTTCAGCATCAGGAGATCGAAAACATAGAAGAAGATGGGCTGGTCGGACTTACCCCAATTTTGCAGCCGGTTGAAGGAAGGTCGGCCACTCTCGTCCATTGCGACGATTTCGCCGTCTACCACCGTTTCATCCGGCAGCGCTTCGAGCGTTTTGGCTATGGCCTTGTACTTGGCGGCGAAGTCATTGTCATTACGCGATCGCAGATACACTTTGCCGCGGCTCTTGAAGGCAATCGCTCGATAGCCATCCAACTTCAGCTCAAATTGCCACAGCGCGCCTGTAGGCAGCGCGCCCACCGCCGTGAGCAGCATGGGTGGAAAGAATTGGGCAGTGGAAGCCAATCACCAACATCATAGAGAACGGTGGCTGCACGCGCCGACTGTCTTAACCGTTCGACGGTCTAAGAACCACTAAGAACCACTCGCCCAAAAAGGAGGCTGTGCTTGTTGCTTCGTCCCATCCTAGCTGGCGGTCAAGGCTGAAATGCACTCCGCGTTCGCTCCGGCCTTGACTCTCGCCAGCTCCTCCGGTCCTGTGCAGCAAGCACACGACAAAGGAGATCATCATGCAATCCGATACGCAAAGCAAACAGACGCTCAGCGCCGCCGACCTCTGTCAATTCACCGGCAGCGAACAATTCTTTCGCCATAGCCTCAACCGCAGCGTCCTCTACACCGAAGGCGCGCAATACCTCGCCGAACACGCCGGAGCCTACTGGCTTCTCGACGAAATCGCCTTTGCCCAACCCCATCACGCAGCCGTAGCCAACGAGCCGTTTCAAGTCTGGACGCTCAACGTCCGGCTCGACAAAACCGCCACCCTCACCTGTGACGACGGCAACGACAACGTGGTCTTTACCAAACAGATCCCGTACACCGATTTCCCACTCGACACCGTGAAACTTTACTTCGCCAACGATGTCATCCACCTGCCCAGCGAGTATTGACACTGAAGAGGCCACGCTCTTAAACAGTGTGGCCTTTTCTTTTATTCCCTCGTCCCATTAAGCACCCGTTTGAGATCAATCTGTGACCTCAAAAGCTTCACTATTTAGTGTTATAAACAGAGGTGATGGGACACCATTACAGCATCCTTCACAACGCCGTTCCAGCATCGACTTTACAGTTCTCCCGAAGAGAGATGCTCGCTTTGGGCTCTATTTTGCTGCTTCCCAAAGCGTCCTCGCCTGCACCGGAACAGTACGACATCTTAGGACTTCGACTAAATATGACGGCGGCAGAAGCGCAACAGATTCTTGCAGAACGCCTCAATGCTAAGCCGAAGCAGGAAGGGTATCTGATCTTCGCTGGCAATCCGCGATATGTTGTCAATCGGCGCTATACGAGCGGGATCTCATTCAAACCCCTCGGCCCAAACAGTGGTGTTTGGAAAGTTCCGGAGTTAGATTTAGGCTTAAACTTTGCGGAAGTCTATCCAGGTGAAGGCAAAGGCCCAGAAGCCCTTTGGAACATTGAATATGGACCGCGACTCGAAACCGACGCAAGTAAGAAAGATTTTATGAAGAGCGTTCTCGATAAGTTTGGAAGACCCACCGCAATCTTGAACGGTAACACGTACTATTGGGCCGATAGGGATTACGGCGCACCTCTGTATTTCGATACAGCAAACGTTCCAGTCCTGCAGCTGGATACCTTTAAGCCCCATTTGAAACTCTCCAATTTCGGCATTCAGAAACACATGGAGGACGTTTATAATTCTCAACTCACGAAGAAAGCCACTCCTCTGTGAAATTCTCGCCAATGACTTTGTAGAGTGAAGGTCTCGCAGGTTTTCTGGGCGGTACTGTCATTCCGTTGCTTCTCCCCAAAAGGTTAGCCCGACTTGGTTATGCTGTGGACCTTCACGCTACCGCCGTCGCCGCTCGCCCAACGGTGACTGGCTCTTTCTGTTTTGACTGCTCGCCCTCATACTCAGCCGGCCACTCGATACGAAACTCACATTTGCAGGTTGGACAAGTGCCAACCTTACTCTCGCTGCGCAACTCCTCGCCACATATGCAGGTAACACGAAACAATGAATGGGTAAGCATCTGGGTGACCTCACGGATGAATCAAGTAACCGGCTATGCCGCCGGCGACAAAAACCACCAACGCAAGCACAACCTGCAGCACGATCCCACACTTACAGTTTCCGCCCACCAACGCCGCAAGCTCGACTTCGTTCAGCTGTTTTAGTGTGGATAGCAGCGTGGCTGTTTTCTCAGATAGCTCGACTGTCAGCGGCTTCAAATTCCCGGCGACCTCCGCATTCAAACCCTTCAGCGTGATGACCGCCGCTTTCATCAGAGAAGCGGTGTCGTGTAAGGCGGTCGCTGATAATTGTTGCCGGAAACTCTCACTCATCGCTTTCGCGATCACAATAGGATCGACTCCCGCCGCGATTTCGTTTGGAAGCTTTCCGATCCGCTCATCCATCGCGGCGTTTGCCTTGTCGATCCGCTCACTTAGAAGCCGGAGCGCCCTCGCCTCGTCGGCCAGAGCCTCCGGTAAATTGTTTCCGATCAGCGTGAGAAATCCCAGCAGTTTGGCGATTTTGGCAAATTCATCACCCGGCGGCATAGAGCGGAACCAGTGCAGCAACTCTGCAAACTCTTCCCGGTCTTTGTCCGCCGTCAAACGCTGGACTAAAATGTCAGTCCAGCCATCCCGTTCGCTGTTCAGAGTTGGTACGTTCACAGGAGCAGCAAATCCTTCACGCCGTCCAATTCGGCGAAGAGGTTGCGGCGATAGCCGTTCGCGCGCACTACGTTGGGCATTTCTTTCAGCCCCGGCACGTCGACCTTTTTGTCTGCGACCGCCTGCATCGTCACCCCATGCTCGCGCGCAACCTGCTCGATATCCTGCACGCGGTATTGCATGCTGATAGTGCGAGGCCGAGCCAGGCGCCGGAACGCTTCCGCCTGCGGATCGTTTTCCCAACAGCTAAAGTCTGACGGGTTGCTGATGGAGTTTTTCACGATCAGATAGTCCACGCGATCCTGTAAAAAGTTCGCCCAAGCCAGAACGCTCGATACGCTAGCCGGATCGGGCGTCACCAAACCAATCGCGGTGAATGCCAGCCCGTACGTCTGCGCATCAGCGTACATCAGATCGAACCACTCATGCGCCACTTCGCCGGCACCGGCGCCCATGTCGGCTACCACAATGTGCGTTCCCTCCTCAAGCGCGAACATCAAGCCATCCATCCCACGCTCCCGGTGGATATTCGTTTTTCGCGCTTCCGGGAAGAAATGAGCCAACGACCCCCGGCTCTTGTTCTCCGAATCCATATCGATCAGCGATACCGCAACGCTTTGTTTCCGGTACCACTCGACCAGCATCGTGGCGAAGGCGGACTTGCCGACTCCACCTTTCCCGCCTTCCGTGAACACAATGCGACTCGTAGGCTTCGCCTCACGAGCCGGAATCTCTACTACCGCTGCTGCCATGACTATTCATCTCCCTTTGGTTTGTAAGTAACCCCATCCGCATCGAAGTTCCAGCGTTGCTGCTGCTCTTTGACTACGGGCTTATCTCTCAACGACCGAATCAACTCTAACTGCTCGGCGCGTTCCTCCGCCGATAACCGCTTGCCGGAGGGCGACACCTGGCCAACCGGCTGAACTGTCATCGGCTCAAGATCGATATCGGATTGTGGCTTGCGCGGCCGAGACCGAAGCTTCACGAACTTACGGACAGCTTCACCCGACACCCGGACTTTGCACTTGTCCAGTAAAAGACGAGCTATTCGCCGGTGGCTTCTGCCCTGCCTACGCCAGCGCAGAATCAATTCTTTGTACGGTTCCAGGCGCGAGCAGCGAGACTCATCCAATGGCAGGTCCGCCAAAGCCTGAAATTCCTGCGGAGTTATGGAACCGGGCATCAGTTGCCCCCCGTTGGTTCGCACGATCCAGAGATTTCGCAATCAGTGAAAAAGCGCAAGACATGGGCATCTCGGACCCACGTAGAGATATCCACATAGCGACATTGCGGGTCACAGCAACAAGTAAGAAAAGAGACACTATCCCTAACGCCTTCGGCGTTAGGAAAATCTTTACTCAACAAAAGCGCGTTTTGGCAACCTCGCGACAACCATCTGACAACCTTCCGGCAACCTCCCGACAACCATCTGGCAACCGTTGTTTTTGGCCGAGTTTTCAGTAAGTACGAATACATTTCTCGGGTTTCCTATTCGTCTTCGCCGAATTTCGTCACTTTGATGGAGTGAACAGCTGGGCCGTCATGCTTGCGGGCACCAGGACCGCGTACGGCAAAAGTGGCTTCGTTCTCCGAAGGCTCGATGACTCTGATGACCCGTTGACCGGCGACCGCCGCCAGTAACGCCGCCAGGCCCTGGCCGGTGACTAAGATCGCGTGCGTGGAAAAGACGATCTCTGCCCGGGTGTTGTCGCCTTCTGCATAGACGAACCGAAACCACGGAAACACAAAGACCGCGCGGCGCGAATGCACAAGCAACGACTCCGGTTTCTGCTCGTCCGCTTTGACTACGTGCCAATCTGCCGAAGCGCTAACTGATTCCAGACTGGCTGATCCTGGCATCCTGAGTAATCTCCTGTTTCATGGTTTCGGGCCGTTGTGTTGAGCGTTGCCCTTGTTTGAACTGCTGATAGAGTTGGTGGTCATCGAGGCGGAATCCCCACGGCGATACCTTGGCCGCCCATTGCGCGCGCCTCGCTAACTCGGTGGCTGACTGCCGATCCCCAGAGACGCCCAGAGTTTCGCGGAGTGTTTGCGCATCGCTGGTAATGACCGTGATGCCCTCTTTGCCACGCGTGAACGTCACATAGGCAAGGTCTTGGCGCATCCCATCTGGCGCCGCTACAACGAAGTCTGCCGTATCTCCCTGCCCCACATGAGCTGTAACCGCATACCCACTCGTGAATTGCTTGTAAGCCGCCGGGAGCTGGCGGCCGTCTTTCAGACGGATCGCGCCTCCCTCGATGCTGGCCACCGTCACCAGCTCCCCGTTTGTGGCTCGAAAACCGTTCCGGCCCTTCTCTTTCCAGTTCGCTTGTAAGAGCAACCGGTCACCCGCTGAAATCTCGAGTGTTTCGCGTTCAAACACGCCATATGCCTTTGACTGTTTGCCGGTGATGGTAATCTGCTCGCCGTTGCTCCTGCGTGCCCTCACGCCGTCTCTGCTGGCGGAAATGACCTTCAATGACTCGTTTTTTGCTACCCCCTTAACGGATCGATGGAACGTCAATACCTGGCCCGGTTGATAGCGCTTCATTTGCTTTTTTTGTGCTTCGGTCCAGTCGAGCGCCCGGTGTTTTTCGAAGTCGAGGCCTTCGCCGATCTCACCATGCGCTTTGCGATCTGCTCGAATCGCGTGCGTGATTGAGGCGATTTGGTCATGAGTGCGCGTCACGACCAAGACGCTGCGCTCTTCGCCCTTGATGTTCAATATGGCTGCGGCTTCGCGCCAGGCGCGCGCCGTTTCCCGCCCGACCAGCCGCCAGTCAACCTCACGAATCACACCCATCTTTTCGAGCTTTTCGTATCCTTCGGCCGGCTTCAGCCGTATCGTTTCCATGGCCGCCTTATACTCGGCGTCCTGCTGCCGAATAATGTCCCGAATTGAAACCGTCTGAAGATCCGACTCGCGTTCTAATATTCGGAGAGCGTCGCCGGCTTCTACTGCCTTGATCTGGAAAGTGTCCCCGCTAAAGACGATCCGCGCATCTTGCTCTTTCGCCACTCTGATCAACTCGTTCATGTCTTTGCTGGAAACCATCCCCGCTTCGTCGACGAGCAACACGCCAGCCCTGAGCTGGGCTCGCTGGTTTGGATCTGCCAGTAGCCGCGCGATTGTCATCGCGTTGGGAAGGCCATCTTTTTGCAGCACTTGCACCGCTCGGGCCGAGGGCGCTACCGCCGTCATGCTGACGCGTGCTTCCCGCAGGCCTCTATCGAGTTCCTTCAGCGTGTACGTTTTGCCCACCCCGGCCGCGCCGTTGATGTTGAAAGCGAAGTCTCGATTCGCCAGAGCTTTCAAAACCGCTTCTTTCTGCTCGGCTCTCAACGTGTCCGACGCTACAAACGCGTGGCCCCGGCCCAATGGGCCGTACTTGGCGATGCCATCATTGATGGCCGCCTTCATTCTGATTTCACGGTCAAGGGTTGCTTGGGTTGCTACTTCACCACGCGCGGTTAGCATCTCGCCGCTGGCGACCTTGGCCGCTAGCTCGCCGCTCAGTTCCTCCGCATCAAGACGACCGCGGCCATGTTTCAGCGCTTCTGTTTTGAGTTCGTGCGTTTTCGCGACCGATAACCTTTCAAACGTGTGCTCTATTGCGTAGCTCAGTGAGGGCGCCGCTGGCGCAACCGCCAGAACTGAGCCACCCTCTGACGCCGTCTGAAGAAGGTTCTTCCCTAGCTCCAGTTCCTCCGGTGTCAATCGCGCCAACTGGCTGGCCTTCACGTCTGCCGTGGTAATTTCCGTCAGCTTTTCAGGACGTGAATCACGAACGAGAAGCGCGACTTCCCGATTCGAGGGGCGCCGCCCGTTCTTTTCAATGAAGTCAGCGATCGCGGCGTCTCTCTGCTCGCTTCGCCGGCTGAACTTCTCCCGCAGTTCCTCGGTTACACCCTTGATGCCGAACCCGTTATCCTCGCCGCTCTTAAAGTGATCTTCGATTTGATAGCCACGCTTCATCGTTTCGCGCGCCAGCACGTTGCGGTAGAACTCGGTGAGATACGCGCGTTGCTCGAAAATCTCCGATGCCGCCAGCGCGAACCATTTGCCCTCTAAGCCGTCGTACGTCAGGTTTGCCGCCACTAAATGCGTGTGCAATTGCGGGTCTAACTCGCGACTGGTGTCATGGTCGTAGCGGGCAATCACGAGATTTGAAGTCACCCGGTTTTCGTTCATGCCCCCCTTTCGAACCCGAACCGCAGCAAGTCTCTCCATCTCCGTTGCCGTCTCAGTCGCTGCAAATCTGTGAGCCTCGACTAAACGCGCATCGTTCATCGCTTGTATCGAGATGTCCTTCGGAGCGGAGATCGTAAAGTCGTAAAGATTCCGAGCCGTCCCGGTCTTTTCAATTGACGTCTCTCCGTTGCGCGTCACTTCACCGTACCGATCGGCGCTCTGGCGCTGCCGCAGGAATTCACCCGAGGTTGGATCACAGCCGAGGCGAATGGCCTCAAACTGTTCCATCGTTACGTCGCCCTGCAGGCCAAGCAGCTCCGCACCGCGGCCCATCCATTGACCGGTGATGGTCTCACCCACCGAATAGTAATCGTTATTCGATAAGTGATTCCTGGCGTACGTCTCGCCGCCCGTCATGGCTTTACCCGTCACCATGCTTAGTGACTCTTTCCTGCGAGCACTGCTTCTTCCTTTGGAACATCGGTACGGAATTCATCGAAATTCCACGGCGGCGGGATGGGATCGTCCACCGGACAAACCACTAAGCTTGCGTCGACGGACGAAACGCCGGCAGCCGGCTCCTCGCGAAAGATGAGCGGCGGTATGGTCCGCAAAACCGGCTCAAGCAAAACGCCTTTTTTCTTAGGACGCCGCAAGGAGAAATGCAGTACCCGGCCCTCTTGCAGCATGTAGCCGTGAAAACGCCGCAGCTTCTGTATCTCCGCCGCCGTGACCGGCGCCGTTGTCGTGATCTGATTCGTGATGGACCGCGCCCGGTGTCCCCGGTTGAACAACATCAAATGCCACGGGCGATTTTCCGTCACTCTGTCAATTTCTTCATGGCCGATCATCTTTTCGATGTGTGCCGCTTCGCGCTCTGAGCCTGTGCCGAAAATCACGTTCGTATACGCTTGCGCCGTAATCGTCTGCGCACCCTTTTCGCCGTAGCGTTGTTCGAGCTGCGGCAAGTCGTGGAACCCCAAAACAATCGGATTCCCAGAGGCTCTTTGCTTTGTCATGCCGCTTTCCAACTGTCCGATGCGCCCCATCGTTGCCGCTTCGTCCAATACAAACCAGACGCGCGGGACATCCCGGTCGTAAACTTCCGCTTGCGTATGCAAGATGGCCATGTCCGCGATAGCCGTATGGAGCGGCATAATGGCCTCTTGCGTCTCAGGCTCAGAACAAAGAAATATGCAGCCCTGGCGGTCCTTCTTCCACTCGCGCAACGAGAACCGCCGCCGCCCTTCTGCACTTGCCGGCATCATCCGCAACACTTTGGCGATTTCGCCAAGGGTCGAGAACAAGCCTTGCGACTGATCCGATATCTCGACTTTCTCAGCGCCACCTCGATTCAAACTGCGGTAATGCTCCGTTCCCATGACCCGCTTGAGAATCTCGTTTTCACCTCCCGCCAACCAGGAACCAAGGCGCGCACAGGTCGCCGGTTCGTTCGGTTCGTTGTGAGCCGAGTATCGAGACATCAGGTAAGCGAAAATCGCGCGCGGCTTGCGCACAAAGAACGGCTGTGAGCGCGGATGTTCCGGAAAGAAGCTCGACGCCCATGGTGTGGCTTCAGGCTCGTCCGCAGCTTCGGCTTCCATCGCCCAATAGGGACACTCTTCTAAACGCGGATCGATGGCCCAGTCAATGCCCGGTCGATAGAACTCGCGGTAAAACTCGCGCTTCGGGTCATGCACTACAAACGTTTCCCCGCGCGCCCGAATCAACTGAATGATGTTCCGGATCAGCGTGCTCTTTCCGCGGCCCGTTCCACCGAAAAGGTTGAGATGATACGGAAGAAGCTCTTCGCTGATCACCGCTCTCGCCAGCCGCCCGATCTCCAGCGCCAGGCCCGGCCCCTCTGCATCAGGCCAACGGACACCCACAAAGCGCAACAATTGCGCGGCTCGGCCCGCTGCAGCCCGATAACACTCCGGTGTGGCCGCCCACCGCCGGCTCCTCCGGATCGCCGCCTGCACTTTCCGCGACGCCAAACGACGGTACGGAAAGAACATCCACAAACGCCACAACGGCCCGACTTGCTCGGCATTAAAACGCCGCCAGGAAATGAAACGCGTACCACGCCGATGCGTCCCATCCATCGCCGATAAACGGCGCCGCCGGTCGACATTCGCCCCCAACAGCAGCAAGAGAGTTAACGTCACGACCTCTGACGTAATAAAGAAGCCGTACAAATTGACCGCAGATCCGTGGTAAACAGAATCGCGCAACCAGGCATGAAAGAGCTTCGGGTTGACTGCTCGACGAACCACGCGAACCTTCCCGCCCAATTCGCCAGTCGCATCCGCCACAGTCGCTAAGCCCTCGCCTTGATCCGTATCGAGCACCGCCAAGTCGTACTGCACTAAAAGCGGTTTGCCATCGGGCGATACGCGATAGCTGTCTTTCAGACTGCTCCAGTACGCCCCCTCATAGAACCGTTCCAAGGGCGCACTCTGGCGCTGCCCGACCGTCCACCACAACGGTGCGAACGCAACCGCCACGCAAAAGGCCACCAGCTTTCCGACCGGTATCCGTAACGGAAAAGCACCCAGCGGCCCGGTCTCGCGCCGTTCCATCTATAACCCTCCGCCGCTAAGACCCTCGCTCATCGACAGCCGCGGCGCCTGTACCACGTGGTGACTGTGATTCGCCGCTGTTTGCAACACACCCGGCACCCTGGCTAAACCATGCTTTATGTCATGGTTCAGCGCGAGAACCTCTTTTTGACCCGCCGCGATGGCTTGCCCGTAGTCCAAACGGTCGGTCATCTTCCGTGCCTCCATGAGAAAAGGCCCCAAATTCTTGATCGCGCTGCGGTGCCGTTCGTCTGCCTCCGCCTGGTTGGTCGTCCCATAATTTTGCGACAAATCGATCTTCTTCACCCCCGCCTCCAACTGATTCGCCAAATTCCTGGCAATCGCGGCTTCGCCTGGCACATACTCAACCTCAGAGCAAGCGGCGTCGGCTTTGGCCCGCAGTTGACGAATCGTTTCCGCCCGTCCGTAAGTCGGTGTCACCGTTTGCCGTTCCAGCGAGTGTCCGTTTCTCGCTTCACCCTGTGACGGCCCTTTCATCTTTTGCAGAAAGTCTCCTAATGCGTCTTCCTGCCGAAGCGATAAATACCGGTCCCGTAGTTCGTTTTCGCGTAGGGCAATCGGCTTCATCTGTTCCCGCAATTGCAGCCGCTCGTCTGTCTCCGCCTTTTCAAAACGTTCATGCAGGTGCAGAAATTGAGCGTGCTGCTGGCGCGCTTCATCCACAAGCTCCTGCAGCGTCATGTCGACTAAACCTTTAAGCTCCTTCGCCGCCTCCGGCGCGGTCGCGCGTTCCTCCAGTAAAGCGTTCCACTCTCGCCGGCGTTCCTGATCCAAACGAAAATCGGGACCCGTCACCCGCTCAGTTGCGCCAGGCTCTCCAGACTTCATCTGTTCAGCTAGGAATTGGCTTTCCGCGATCGCCGGCAACTCGCGGGGCTTCAACCCGTATTGGCGCGCGAATTCATCCATCTCCCCCCGGTAGCCCGTGAATTGCCGCACGACGTTCCCTGTCTCATCGCGCTCCGCCAGTGCGTACCACGGTTTCCCCGCCACTTCGCTGAATTGCTGCAACGTCCATCCCCCGCAAACCCGCTCACTCAGAGTTTCCAGTTGCGCCTCTCTGAGGGTGAGGCCTGCTGGCCGATACAACTCAATCCCCTGCCTCCGGTCGTAGATGTATTCCACTTCCGGCGAATCCACCCCTTCCCAGGTGAGCTGCGCCGCCTCTACTTGAACACCGGCCACTGCTCGCTCACGAATGCTCTCCCATCCTTGCGCCGCCGCTCCATCCACAGTCGTGGCGGCGAATACTTGCTCGATTTGCTGCCCGTCCGATGTGGTCGCAGTGAACTTATAGGTATCCATCCGCTCGCCGGTGCGCTCCTGCGCCTCCAACCAGTAAAGGTTGTCTCGCTTCAACAACTCCCGAGCGTCGTTGCCAAATCTCTGAACAAAGGCAGCCGCCCTTGCGCGAAGTTCCTCTTCGGTGTATGCCACTTTTCTCGTTCGTGTGCTTGGTTCGTCTGCCATACTCTGTTCCTTTCGTTCGGTGAGTTAAAGCACGAACAGCGGCTTGGCGTAGAACCGAATCGTCTCTTGCGCCACTGGTCCGAAATACCGTGAATCGTAACTATCCGCGTTGTACCCGGAAATTGCCCACAACCCGGATGTGTAGGTCCCAAAGGCAAAGTGTTCTAACGGTTGTCCTTTCCTAGACATCGCCTTTGGTTTTGTGTTGGGAATACGCACGCCGCCCACAAGGAAACCAGCCGCATCCAACGTGATCGGGGTTTCTGGCGTCGCCGGGTACACGGTCTTCAAAATCGGCTGGTACCCATCCGCGCACTCGCCGCGCCCCAGCTCCAGCCCGGCGCGCAACGCCGACCGCAACGTGTCGGCACTCAAACAAAAGCCCGCATACGGCGCACGCTCCGCCTCCGCCTCGTACAACCCGATCGGTACGCTATCGGTCGAATTGAAGCGCAAATGAGACCGACGCAATGCCGCAGGCGCACCCAGCGCCAGCACAACGAACGTTCCCCCGACCAAACCGACGATCAGTTGTTTCACCGTTCACCCCCGAGCTTGATCGGTTCATACGGACCGGGAAACACCATCGACTTTTGCACCGACACATAGAACGGTTCGCCAGGCCGGATCTTCAACGTGGGTTGCAGATTTAAATTCCGGCTCGTGATTTGTTCGCCCAACTGCGCGGCTTGCTGCCCCACCGCGGACGCCGCCAGCTGCGTCGTCGACGGATACGCGAGAGTGCTATTTGCGCCGCTGTGATTCTGGCTGATTTGAATCCCCGCCGCAAAGATCGAACTCAGCAACACGCCACCCACCAAGCGCTTGATGTGATTGTCCGTTTGATCCTTCAACCCGACAGCGCCATCCGCCGCATGACTGACAAACTTGCCGAGGTTGATAAAGCTGCCGTCCGGAAAGCGCAAATAGGTCCAAATGACTTGCACCCGCCCTTGCCCGTAACTCACCGACGAGTTGTACTCCCCGGCCAGCAACGAACCAGCCGGAATCATAATGAACTGATGGTCCGGTGTGTTGTACACGTCGTCTTTGACCTGAGCAATCAAGTCTCCCGGCAAATCGGAGACAACACGCGTGGGCAGAATCGCCACAATCTTTTCGCCTCGTTCCACCACCCACCGCGAAATCGGCGCGACGCGCGTTGTCTTGAGATAATCCCCCTCTTCGTCCTGCTGAAATTTGCGCTTGCCGTTCTGTTGATTCAGGTCGTACTCTTCCGTCCCCGCTCCCATCGCAGGAACACCGACGCCCATGGGCGGGTAGCCGCCACCAGCCAAGCCAGGGCGCGGCACGGAATTCGCCGCGCTGCTTAGTTGCGCGATTCGATCCAATTCCGCCTGAATCGGATCAACACTCTTTTGCGCCGCTACACCGTTGTTTTGATTCGCCACAATGCCGGTCGGAGCCGCCATCGCTTGTTCCCGCCGTTCCAGTGCGCGCTCTCTCGTCCTCCGAACGGGATCGTCCGCAACCATCCCAGCGGCAGCATACTGCGGCGCCGGCGGCACATAGTAATACACCGGAGTTGGAGGCGGTACCGCAGCGCCCGGACTATTCGGGAAAGGATGAGCATCTGTTTTGACCGCCGCGACAACCGCATTGCCGGCTGCTTGCACAACACCCCCACCAGGCGCAGCAGCACCGCCGTTCTCACTTTGTCCATTCCCCACCAGGGTGCTCACTGGCGTCGCCTCCGCCCGGTTGCGCACCGCAGTTCTGTTGCTCTGCGCCGCATCGTGCGCCACCGTTGCGGCCGCTGTCGCCTGCGCCTGTTGTTCCTTCTTGGCAAAGCGTGTCCGGAACCCCAGAACCACCGCGCCCACGAGCAATAATCCCAGAGCGACGGCTACCCACAGCACCCCGCTGCTCATCGCGCTCACCACGCGCGGCTGCCGGCCACCTAGATTCAACGATGTTGTTGCCATCGCTAACGGTCCCCCTTGTTTGCCGCTTCGTTCTGAATGCACACCCGCTGTTGTTTGCCGCCGACTCCTTGCAATAAACAGCCCCGGTCAAACAACGCATCCACGACCAGCCGGTTTTCTTCCCAATGGGAGTTCGCCGGAATAGGCCCCGTCGCTCCCGTAATCTGCAGCACCGGCAAGCCGAGCTTCCGTACCGCCTGCGAGAGCTGAATGTAGGTGCGCGCGCCGTCGTCCCCGACACTCAATGGAATCATGAAATGCGCATCGCGGCCGTGAGTCTCCAGCGTGTACTTCCAGTTCTTGATTTCTTTGTCAGGTGCCAACTCCGCTAAATGTGCCGCTTCCGCTTGTCTCTCTCGCGCGAGCCGTTCTTCTTCTTTCTTGCGGCGCTCTTCGTCTTCCGGATAAGAAAAGGAAATTCGCGCCATGTGCTCCGTCTGTGTCGCGATCAGCCGGAAGTAATACACGCGCCGGTTCGTCCCGATCGTCAGCGTTGTTTCCACATTCGCCACCGTCGGCTTGATGATGAGGTAATCGAATTCGCCAAGACGATCCGCGCCCTTATGGACTGAAATGTGAAACTCATCGTCCCCCACATCCACATCTTTTTCGGGTGCGTGTTCCCCCGGCTCCAAGTCAATCTCCGTGACCTGAAACAAGCCACACACAATCGACGGAATGCCCTTCCCCCAGGTGTAAATCAGGTGTCCGTCCGCAGCAGCTCTCATCTGCGGGTCGGCGTCGAAGGCTGCATCCGAGATTGCCAGCGCAGCCTTGGCGTTACCCGGCAACGGAAGCGTCCGACTCAAGGTAAGGGATTCCGCCGCCAAGGGTGTCTTGCCTTGTTTGCCCTTAGGCCCAGGGGCCGGGAGCTGGACGGCGCCGCTCGACACACCGGGCATCTGTCCACCTGGACCCACCACACCGCCCGACGCGCCCAACATTTTCAGGGCCGCGTTATAGGCCGCCGCCCGGTCTAACGCTTGTTGACGCGACATCGCCGTCGCCGGCACACCGTTCGGCGCGGCTTGTTGCCCAAACCCAATCGACGCTGTGACACACAGCAGCATCATCAAAACGGATGTCCCCGTTCTCATTGCTGCACCTCGTTAAATGTCAGCTCCGTCGCCAAGATCCCCATCGGATTCTCGGCCCGCGCTTGCTCGTTCGTTGGAATTTTCGTCGCGTAGACAATCCGCGCGTGCCACATCTTGCTACTCACGTTCTGCCCCGACAGCGATGTCGTCGTTTCCGTCCACCACAAGCCGAACGTATTTGCCCCCTCCCGGTCGAATGTCCTGTACTGGACAGTCACGATTTCGCCCTTACCCGAGCGCGCCAGGGGATCGTTAGCCTCATACCACTTCGCCAACGCATCCCGCGCTTGTGAACCGTCCCCCACGAACGCAAACGCCCGATCCCAATCCGCCTTCTGCGCTGCCGTATCCGACGTGACGCTACGCCACGACGTGATGAACTTTTTCAGCTCTTCCACTCGCACGATGTCCCACGTCGCGTCATCCATGTTCGTGGGTTTAATGGCTCCCGCGTAGTTCACCTGCGAGCCCGTGCGATCCAGCATGTACAGTTCCGTCCGCGAACTATGCGCCAGGTACCAAATGCCGTATCCCAAACCCCCGTCGATCAACACCAGCAAAAAGGCCATCAGCTGCCAGTTACGACGACCAGCTAACAGCGAGGAATAGCGTTCCTCCCAATTCCGCCGATAGCGCTCCGCCTTCTCCCGCGCCTCCGCTTCCACCCAAGAAACCTCCACCGCTTCAATCAGCGCCGGAGTGTCTGTCTTCGAGTTCGAATCTAAAAGACTCTGCATTCTTCCTCCAATCTCCTTCCTATGAATCCAATCCGCCGAATTCCGGGCCTCGCCCGCTTCCATTTCCGTTCTGACCGCCGCCACTTCCCTTTGAACCGGAACCGCCTGCACTGATAGCGGCAGCCACTTGGCTACCTCCTCTCGCTCCTCCACCACCACCTGCTCCGGCTCCACCAGCCGAAGCTCCACCGCCAGCTGCGCTCGGCGCCGTCGCCCCTCCAGCCATCGAGGCGCCTCCAACCGCCGCACCACCACCCGCAGCTGCCGCACCTGCGCCCGAACCAACTCCCGAAGCAAGCAATGCCGCTGTGGTACCCGCTTGGAGTGCTGCACTCAGCGCGCCCCACACTTCGTTGTGACTCAGATTCGGACCGCCCCCCAACATGGCCGCCGCCATCGCAGGACCCCGCCAGCAAAGAATGCCGTAAATCACAGCTCCGGCGCTAATCTCCCAACACGCGTACACCCCCGCTTGCGACAGCGGAGCGTTGTTCGCCAAGCCTTTCCAAATCACAGCCATCTGGTTCCCCACGCCCACCAGAAAATACAGCGTCATCAACCGCACTCCGCTCGAAATGGCATAGGAGAAATACCGCTCCACATAGTTGCGCGTCCACGTCGAACCTCCGAAACCTAAAAAGAACACCCCCAACCCCAACGCCAAGAACGTCTGCACCTTCGTCAGAACGACTTCGACCGTCACGATTAAAAAAGAAAACAACACCACCAGCCCTGCAAACGCAATCGACAGGCCGGTCAGAAGATCGTTAAAGATCCCCGCTTTTAACGCCGTCGTCAGCATATTGCCCATGATGTTGAACCCTTGCTGCAAGATCACGCTCGGCTGAAGATCGAGATTTCCATTCGCCGCCTTGCCCACCGTCACGAAGTCATTAATAATCCTGTTCGCCCAATCCGGCCCGTTTAGCACCACATCGAGAAACAAAGCAATCAACAGCAAACGATTGGTCGTGCTCATAATCGCCGCCGTGATATCCCCTTGATACTGCTTCCACAGGCTCCAACCGAAGAAGGCCAAATCCAACAACGCTAACGCGCCAAACAGCTCCAGTGCATAAGGCTTTACTGCCCCAACCCAGCCAGGTACCAAGTTTTCAAACTGCCCCGTAATCGTCGATGGATCTTGAATCGGCGGAGGCACTGGCCCCGGCCCCACTTGAAACAACCAAAATAAAATCAGCAGCACCTAGCCGTTCCCCTTTTTCTGAGCGC
Organism: Bryobacterales bacterium; assembly: GCA_003167495.1. Lineage (GTDB taxonomy): Bacteria > Acidobacteriota > Terriglobia > Bryobacterales > Bryobacteraceae > Bog-105. The sequence continues at coordinate 21,862 of PMSX01000151.1, forward strand.
TCGCCGCTGCTCCTACCAAACCTTCCATGCCTTTCACCAGCAGTTGTCCCAGCGTCCCCACCAGCCAGAAGACCCCAAAAACAACGAGGAAGAAAGGTAGAAGCACGATCGCACCGTTGCCACGGTTGCGCGTAGCGAGCAAGATTGCCAGTGCAAACTTTTCAAACCTAGTCATGCGAGTCCCTCCTACCAGCCCCGTGGGTCGGCCGCAAACGGCACGTACGTAAACGCGTTCGTTTGTCCTTGTTGTGCCGCCTGTTGCGTATTCAACTGCGAGGTCGTGAAAGCCGCGTTAGACCCGATGTTCTGAATGAACAGCATCCGCAGTTTTTGCAACTGAGCGACCGTCTCCAAACCAATTGTGTTCGTCAGTTGAATGCTCTGGTCCTGGCCGTTCGGCTGCTGATTCATCATGTTGATCTGCGCCATCCATTGCTGCTCGTTCTGCAGCATGTTGCCCTGGTAACCCGCGCTGTTCGCAGCCCCTCGAACAGCCCCTAGCGCGGTCGTCGCCCAGGTGTTGTACTGAGCGGCGTAATTCACCAGCGGACTCGGCGAGAACGGCGCAAATTGGTTCCGAAAGGTCACATCCATTTGCGCTAAATTCAACGCGAGCCCTTGCGACTGCGACAGTACATTCGAGAACATCGCCAGGTCCGCGAAGATGTTCGTGCTCGGATGCGTCGCCAACTGCTGCACTTCCCGCGCCATCATCGTCGCTTGCTGCAACGTGCTTAACGCCATCTGCACATCTTTGATGTACTGAAGCAACTGCGTCACGTGCGTCAACATCGTGTTCGTCTCCGTTCCCGGATCGGACACAACCCACTGGGCCTTTGCCTCTTGCATCGGCATCATGAGCAACGCTGCCGGTAACACCGCCAACGCGCCCCACTGGAAAATACGAGACACCACTTTACGCATACTGAGCCGCCTCCTTAGCGGCCACTTCCTCGCCAATGGCAGCGAGAAAACCTTCAAGCCGGGCAGCCGCCGCCGGCAACTGCCGCCGCCGCAGCCATTCCGACGCGGCCCGCGGCCGGCCGTACCGCTGAATCAATCCATCCAACGTGGCCCGGTCGGCCGTTCCCGAAGCCAGCAGAGACAACATCACCGGCCCCAGTTCGAGCGAAATCAAACGGTTGCCGTCCTCCGACATCACGTAGTAATCCGACTTCGGTGTACTCTCGGCAATCGCGGCGATGTCCATGTTGTTGCAGCCCAGCGCCACATAGTTGTCCCGTCCTTCCAGCGTCGCTTGCGGATTGGGCAAACAAATCTTCGTGGCCGTTTGTTCGAGCACCGCGCCCTTCAGCGGGGAAGCCAGCGTCGCCGACAACTCCTGAACCACCAGCCACACCGCGAGGTTCAATTTGCGGCCCTCAAAGAGGTAGTCTTCGAACGCCTTTGCCGCCAGCGGATGACTCAGCGCCGCCCGGAATTCATCGACAAACATGAACGTCGGCCCATCCGAGCTCAAGCGCCGCTTGATGCGCTCGAAAATGTAGAACAACGCCCCATTCATAATCCGTTGATCGAGCGAATACAACTGGTCCATCTCGAACGTCACAAAACGCGACAGTTCCAACCCGTCTCGCGCCCCGTCTAAAATGCCCCCCAGATAAAACTGCAAAGCATCCTTCAATGCGGGCAGGCCGCACGCCATGTAAAGAGCCGTCAAACTGTGCGCTCCCTGCGATCGCGACAACAACGACACCGCTTGCCGAATGTCCTTCCGGATGTCGGGAGTAATCGTGAGCCCGTTCAACTCCGCCAGGAAAGCCACGTATTGCTCGGCCCACTGCCGTTCACCCGCCGTTCTCAGGGATTCCAGCGGACACAGCGTCTCTTTCTCGCTGTCGGGACTCAGCTCGATGAATGTGCCCCCGACGCACCGGGTCAGCGTATAGAGTGAACGCCTTTTGTCAAAGCTGTAGACCTGGTGGTTCTCGTACCGCAGAGCCTGAATCATCCCCAGCGCCACCAGTGAAGTCTTACCCGCACCCGTTGGCCCGACAACCAACGTGTGTCCGACATCCTCCACATGGCAGTGAAAACGGTACGGCGCCCCGCCCGCTGTCGCCGCATAAAACAACGGTGGCGACTTCGGCGGGAAGTACTTCGACGGATTGAACTCATGACCTCGCCAGGGCTGTGACAACGGCATCATGTGAGTCAAGTTGGCCGTATTGATGACGAGCTCGCGGGGCTCCTTGTATTGGTGGCCTGGAAATGAACCGAGCCAGGCTGCCACGGCATTCACCGTTTCAATGCGCGAGCCGAACCCGCAACGCCGCAGCTTCGTCGTGACGATCTGCGCCGACTCTCGCAGCGCTTCCAAGCTTCGCTCCATCAGAATCACCTTGCCGGAATACCGGCAATTGATCTCGCGCCCGTGCTCCGCTTTCGACGCTCCCTCCCGCGCGTCGGCGGCCAGCGTCAACGATTCGTCGTCTAAATCGTGGACATCGACCGTACGCAGTTTAGCCTTGAGGCCTCCCTGACCTTTCGAACGCCACTTGCTCTTGCGCTCCTTGAAGAAATCCGCCGCCTGGATGTCCCCCAGGATTTGCGCCTGATGCGAAAACCGGAACGACAATGGAACCGCGTCCATCGCCCGCAGAATTCCCGCGAAGCTCAGATCTGGAAACGAATCGACCGCCAAGACGCGAATAAAATAGCCGGGCAGAATCTCATTCAATGGGTCCCCGAGCTGCAATTCCGCTCCGCCCGTGAAATCGTCTCCGGCAATATACTGATTTAGGTCAACGGGAATCGCCGGCACCGCGAACGGATAGCGTTGCCCCGTCACGCACAAACGGATGTATTCGAGCAGTCCATCGCAATGCTGCGCTACGCCACCCACATGACGCGAGTACCCCTTCAACCGCCGCACGCTCCGCAGATTCGCGCGCAGCGCCGCCTCAATCTCGCTTACCTTCCTCTGAAAGCGAGCGAGCGCACGATCCGCCGACTCGTCACCCTCTTCCCCGCCCCCAATTACTTTTCGGGCCGCCGACCGCAGCCCTTTCTCTTTCGCCTCATACGACAAGCAAAAGAAATAACGGCTCAGCCGCGGAGCGCCCTCGACGCCCGTTCGAGTGAACCAAGCGCGCCGTTCCTCTTCCACCAGCTCGGCCATCGGATCAGGCCAAGAGCCCCGGCTCGTCACGTACTCCGCATGCTCCGCCCGGATCAAATCGCATTGCAACGACCAACCCCGCCCCAACCCAAACGCACCCGCCAGGCGATCCGCGATCGCAAAGCACTCTTCGAGTGGAAGCGCGTCCATATCCCGGCCCGCGAATTCCCACGCCGCCAGGTACACGCCAGTCGATGTCTCGACAACCCCATCGGCCGCGAGCGCAAAATAGTCAATCAAGTCAGACAGGCCTTTTGCATCCCGCCGCGCTTCCGCCGGAAGAAACATGAATCAAATACCTCCTTCTTTGTTTGGTTGTTGTCACCGCGCGCGCCACCGGTACGCGCGGCTTGGTTTCGCCGTCCAAAAATCCTGCCGGTACCGCTGGCTCTCGTGATGGACCGCAATGAGGTGAGGATCTTTTTGCGCCATCTCTTGCAGCAGTTGACGCAAAACAAAAAACAACAGAATCGCCCCGCCAATGCCGTACCAGGTCGGCACCGAGTAGCCGACGATGATGCACAGCACCAGCGCCAACATAAGCGCCGTCGGCTCGCATCCCACCAGTAAGTGAGGACGATTCGCCGATTGCCGTATCCGTGCGCAGAATTGCTCGGGAATCTGGATTTCCATGGCTTCCCTAAATCACCGCGCCGGCCACACCAGGAATAAAACCCAACAGGGAAGCAGCTCCGAGAGCTACCCCACCGACGAAGAGAATTCCCATTGCGCCTGTCTGCAAAGCCCCGGCGTCGTGGTGGTTGCGATACCAGCTCACGGCGCCGCCGACCGTTGCAATCAACGCCAAACCGTACGCCAACGGTCCCGACACTTCCGTCGATAAACCGCCAATTGCTTGGGTAGCCACCAAACGGCCTCCGCCCAAAGCCCACATCGATGAACTCACCCATGCGAGCGAGAGTAATTTCCGTAGTCTTCTCACTGCCCTATTTCCTTCCTTTCTTCTTCACTGATTCACTACAAATGCAAAAGCTCGTAGTCCTGCTGTGCGAGATCGAAGCCCCGCATCGCCACCACTTGACGAACTTTCCTACCCGCCGGAACACGCTCGTCTCCGTCGATAAAGATCACCAGCCCGATCGCCGATGCGATTCGCTCCCGCACCACGCCCTCGTGACTTCCCAAAAAACTTTCGAGTTTCCGGAACCCGGAAAGCGCATCGTCCGCGTGAATCGTCGCCAGGCCTCCGCTGTGTCCCGTGCTCCACGCTTCCAGCAGCACTCGCGCCGGCTCGCTCGATCTCACTTCGCCCACTACGATCCGTTTGGGAATCAATCGCAGCGCCGTCTCCAACAATTTCGCTTCATTCGCCGCGCTCGTCGAGCGAAGCGCTACGTAATTCGGCAAGGCGCATTGCAGCTCCGGGGTATCCTCGATCACCACAACCCGGTCACCCGGCGTCTGTTCAAACCAGTCGGCAATCAACGCATTCCCAAACGTCGTTTTGCCCGAGCCAGCCGGCCCAACGAGCAGAATGTTTTGCCGGTACCGATTCGCGAGCCGAATGACGTTCATGTGGTTCCCGCAGACTTGATCCAGGAATCCAGCGCGATAGCATTTCGCGTTCAGCGGGTCGCTCATCCTCGTGAGGACCCCCTGCTGCCAGAAGTCATCCAAAGTGAAGATCTGTTTTGACCTGGTTCGAATCGCAAACGCGGCTTCTGTCACAACCGGCCGCATCATGCCCTCAATTCGATCCCCGGTCAACGGAAACGTCGTTTCCAAAATCGGATGAGCCGCGTTGAACTCGCAGCCTTGCTCCGTGGCAATCCCCGACAACAACAGCATGGCGTCCGATGGCGACATGACGCCTTCGTCCCGGAACCCGCGCCCCAGCCGGTTCACCCACATCACGCCGTCGGGATTGACGCACACGTCCAAAACGTTCTCTTGCGCTAATAGCGCCGGAATCGGCCCCGCGTACTGCGCGATGATGTCGAGCGAAGTTACACTCATTCGTTCCGCCCAGTAGGACTTACAAGTCCTCTCTTGATGGCCGAAAGAGTAAGTTCCACCGCGTTGCGCACCCCGAGCTTGGCCATGATGTTGCTGCGGTGTGTTTTGACCGTGCTTATCGAAACTCCCAACTTGTCCGCCACCTTCCTCAAATCGCCCTCTTTCAAATACAGGGACAGAATTTGTGTTTCGCGTGAGCTGAGCTTAATCACCGGGTAGCCTTCACTTTTTCCTACCCCTTTCGCTGAGTACTTCACACTTCGAAGTCTTGAATCCTGTTGACTTATGGCTCTAACATTACTGTGAAGGTCACGTATATGTCAATAGATTTATGTGACCTATATATGGCAAGAAATAGCAGGAAACCTCTCAACCCCTTTTGTTTCAATAGACTTGGCCACACCGAAAATACTTTGGGTGGGCCGATAAGCTTCTTGCGAGGGTTGCGAACTGAAAAAGAAAGACAAGCCGAAAGAAGACATGCGAATGCCGCCTGTGTTTAGCAAGTCCTTCTACAACCTCTTGGCGCAGGCGGCGGAAGAATTTGCTGTCAGCCGATCTGAATTTGTCATGCGCGCCTTGCGGCATTACATAAAGGAACTTCGCATTCGCAAGTCGCCCCTTACTGAAGCCTCGGACGAAGACAGTGCCAAGCAATACGCCAAGGTTCAGAGCAAGCTCGCAAAAAGGTATTGGTCAACCGTCAGCGAAGAAGACCGCAAAGCGCGTCTAGCCAAAGTGCTTCAGGCGCGCTGGGGCAAAAAGAAAAAGTAAGTTCTACGGGCCGCGGCTCCGCGTCGGTTGAGGAAGAACGAAAAACATTCCCCTCTCTATAAGCGGTCTGAATTCCGCTAAAACGTTTAAGCCCATCGATAATTTTTCCCGAGCCCTGCTGATTCGGACACCGCCCGACAAAACGCTTCCGACGCTTCCACCGCCCTCCACTAGCCAAAGGCGACGGACCGAATTTCGGACATCTGCACAAAGCAAAAAAATTGCCCCTCTACTTTCAGTAGCTGGTGTTTTTTGCCAAACGGGGACATCGTTTTGCGAAAATATTTTTTGTTTCGTTGTAAAGCTCTGCTGCGTCCAAACCAGAGCGCCGCCAGATGGCCAAGACTTTTCTCAATCTCATCGACGAGGCCGGCCAGCCGGTGCCGGCGGACGTACGCGCGGCTGTGACTCGGGCGTATCGATACATCGCGCCGCGATTCCGCCGGATCGATGATGCTGTCTTAGCGGGATTCGCAGAGGCGCTCGCCGCGGCCATGTGCCGCCGAGCAGACGAGATCAAGTCGGTCGACCAATACGCTCGCGCCGCGATGATGGGGAAAGCTTACGAATGGGTGCAATTGCATCCATCGGAGAAAGCCGTTGGTACGTTAGCCGATTTAGAAGCCGCTAACGGCACCGCCCGCACGGATGACTCGTTCGGTGCGATCGAGAATGCGGTCCTCTTCGAGCGAATGAAAACACAACTCAGCACGCGCGATCAACAAATCTTAGTGCTAGTGGAGCAGGACTTAGATACACCGGCCGCTATCGCATCGGCGTTGGGATTGTCCTACGATGCGGCGAAGAAAGCCCTGCAGCGCGCCAGGGATAAGATGAGCGCGCTAGTCACACCCAATGGGAATGAGCTTCCAAGTACAGAAGCATTACCAAAGTCCTATAGGTTAACGGACCCCGCCGACCGTAAAATAACAAACGTAAAAAGTTGAGAGCCTGTGCCACGCGACCCAATCAAGGATTTCTTTTCGACAGCCCACCCCAACCCTGGGAGAGAAGGGTGTCCAGATGCCGCCGTTCTTCGTGCGATCGCGTCGAACCAACTTTCTGCCACACATCCCGCTCGGTTGCATCTGGCGTCGTGTTCTCCCTGCTTCTCAGACTTTCGCGCCTTTAAAGAATCCGGCATACAAAAGACAAGCCATCGCAAGGCGTTTGCCTGGTTGGCAGCAGTGGCAGCCTGTCTCTTGCTCGCCATCGGATTAGGACTCACGATCACAACCTTGAGGAGAGAGCGCCCAACGACCGATCCGGGCCCCTTGATGGCTAGGATCGTTGATCTCTCTAATTACGGCGCGCTGCGAGGCAGCAACGCCCTAAATCAGCTGGAAGCCGTTTCGTTGCCGAGTGCCCGCGTGAAGCTCACCGTCATACTGCCCAAGCTTAGTGACGCCGGAACGTATAAAGTGTCCGTCAGCCGGGATCGCAGTTCAGACCACGTATTAGCAAGCGGTGCAGCCGCCGCCCAAGGGAGCGATCAGCGTAGGACAGTGACAGTGCTCCTCGACCTGCGTGGCACACATCCCGGCTCTTACTTTCTCGCCACCACTCACGATAAGGATGAGGCGTCGTATTTCTATCCTTTACGAATCGAAACAAACAAGCCCATTACAAAGTCTTAGCGACTTCGGTTGCCTTCGCGAGTTGGTTGTCAGTCCCACGGCAAGCTTCTTCGTATGACCACGGCACGGTAATGTCTGGCTCGATTCCCTGGCCTTCAATTCTTGTTCCCTTCCAACTGATGTAAGCGCCGATCGGTATGGTAAGCCGGTAGTCAGATCCCACCTTAAACGCTGAGCGCGCCGCCAACCGTCCCGGCGTTTTTGTGCCGACAATCGTGGCAAGGGAGTTCTCCTTAGCGAACTGTGCAACCATTTCCGCAGCGCCGGTCGAGTGCTCGTTCACCAGCACCACGACTCTGCCGTGAAACCGTCGCGGCCCTAGACCCTCGGTTTCCAAAACAACGGACTGCTTTTTTAAGAATTTTACGGCGAGCAGCGGAATGGCTAGCTTGGACTGAGGAATCTTGTTGAAGCGGGGCAGGTCATTTTGATTGACGCCTCGCTCTGCCGTAGCCCGGTCCAGGCTATATCCAACAGGCCGCGCATCCGCCGTTAGAAAGCTCATCAGGCGCAAAGCGCCCACGCCACCGCCCGGATTACCGCGCAGGTCAACCACGAGCCGTTCGGCCTCGGCGAGCTGACCTGCGAACGTAGCTTTCAACTGATTGGAGAAGTCAATACCAATCTTGCCTGGGAAGAGGCTCACTCTCAACCGGCCAACCCCGGCACTTGTCACTGCCGCGCTGATACTTTGCGGCTCGGCATAAGGATTGTCTTTGTACTTTGGCCGCGGCGTTTGTAGATTTAGATTCACCTGGCTGTGCTGGCCTTTTCTCGACACCACCACATCGACCGTCTGTCCCATTGGAAATGCCGGCATCTGCGGAGGATGGATTTGCTTTTGCGAGATCGAGATCAGAATCTCGCCGGGGTGAATGCCCCCTCTTTCGGCCACTCCGCCTGGAAGAACATCCTGAAAGGCCCAGCGCATCCCATCCTGAGCCGTTTCAATGGCAAAAAAACTCGCGTTGATGGCGTTGCGCGACGTGATCTTGGTCTGCGCCCCCAATAGACCCAAACCGCTGGAGTCCAGCTTACTGAGCATTAGGGCAACCTGCGCCTCAAATTCTTCCACAGTGCTGGCGTCGAGCACCAAGGGCCGGCTTTGCTCTACAATGGCAGGCCAATCCCGGCCGTTAAAGCTTGGGTCATAAAACTTCTTCTGCACAAGCGCTTCGATCTTTGCAAGAATGGCCGCGCGGTCAGATCTGGATAGTGTCATTGGTGGTAGTAGGTCCTTGCCGAAAGTTCAGGAGTAGCAACTATTGTCCCCGAAGGATTTCCAACTAACTCGAAACTGGCCCAGTAGTAGGGCGGATACCCCGCGCCTTGCAACGTCAGTTGCGCCTGCCGGAGCGCTTCGGCTTTCTCTTCGTGCCGGGCCAAATGTTCATAGAACGATTTCATCAAACGGGAAGTCGAATGGTCTTCCAGCTCCCATAATGTGGAAACCACACTCTCCGCGCCGGCCTCGACAAAAGCGCCGACCAGGTTAGCGACACCCGACTCGCCTACTGGTCCCACTCCGGTGTTACAAGCGGAAAGCGTAACGAGGCTCGCATTGAGGTGCAAACCGCGAATCTCCCGCAGTTGCAAAAGGCCGTCGTCCCGACCGCCTTGCTGCGGCGCGAACACCAGTGCGGATCGTTCCGGGTATTCGAGATCCGCGTAGCCATGCAACGCGAGATGAAGGACTTTGTATTCGCTTAGCGGGAGCCCTTTAAAATGCGTCTCGGTGGCATCGGCGCCCAATAACAAAGTACTCGGCTTGGGAAGATCGTTTGCGATGGACTCCACTTCATGTTTGCTCTCCGGTAGCGCGATGAGCTCACTTCGTTCCGGGCCACTGATCGCACGTAAGATGACATTGCGGTTGTCTGGGGCTTTGGTCCATGCGGCCACGCCCACATAGGGAAGCGCCGTCATTGTCTTGGTTTGCCCACGCCTCGTCCTGAGGATGTCAAGAACGGTGCCAGACTCGACGGCGCAAATGGCGTGCGAAGCGATCACGTATCGGCCTTGATCCGCCAGCGCCGCGAAGGGCAGTAGATGCAATGCCCCGTCTGGTACGACGATCACAGTGGAGGCGGCCCGGTACTCACGAATCGCGCCGAGGAGCTCGTCGAAGAGGAGTTGCGCTAACGCGGTATCTTCCTTCTGTTTTCGAATCACGTTCCGGTATTCCGAGGTTTGACTTTCCAGCCGGTCCTTGCCAGTGAGCGCATACCGGCTCACGGACCGCGCGGTAATGGCGAGCGCGTAGGAACGGGGTTCATCGAGCACATATTCGACCACCAGTTCTGACGGCTTCAATTGCTGCTGGAGCTCTCGAAGCGAGACCGGATGAGAGGCGGTCTTTTGGGCAAAAGAGGTCGGGTCCAATTGCTGTTCGGTGTCGCCGATGGCCTTCAATACTTGGTCTCTCGCCTCGGGTTCTTCAGTGTCAATCAACCGCAAGTTCAGCTCTGTCAGGTGTCTTTCAGCCGCCGTGGGTGCGTGTGGCACTACGGTTTCGTGATGTTGAAGCGACTGAGCTTCTAACCGCCCGCGCGCCTTCTCAATGGTTTGAAACGCGCTCGGATATCGATTTTGATCACATAAGGATGCGAAGTAGCCGGAATAGACACTGCTCAGCTGCGCCAACAACAACCGCTCTGTTTGCGGCGTCGGAACCGTCGTCAACAATGAGTCTATGAGATCGGCGCTCTTCTGGTACAGCGAGTTCGAGGCGGCCGTCTGTCCAAGCTTGGCCAGAATGGCCGCCTTCACGGCCAGGTTCCTGGGGACGAAGTACAGTTCGTCCGGTACGCGTTGATTGGCGCTAATCGCTTCATTGATCGCGGCGAGCCCTTCTCGCAGTTGTCCTTGATGCTGATACGCCAGAGCAAGAAAGCCGGCGCCTTCCGCCAAGCCGCGCCAATACGAAATCTGGCGCGCATAGTCGAGCGACGCCTTATAGTCGTTGATGGCGCGAGTCCAATCGCCCATGCGCTCATAGATCTCGCCGCGCGTTTCCAAAATCGTGTACAGCATGCCCAGCAAATGATATTGCTGCGGGTATCGGAGCGCTTCGGAGCTGAGGGCGAGCGCTTCAGAATAGCGCCCCAAGCCACTCAGGGCCGAAATCTTATAGTTCACGGCTATGCTCGGGTAACCCATGCCCGGAGTCGCTTTCGCCCGGCTGATCGCATCGTTCAACGGGCCCATCGCTTCATCGAACTTGTGGAATTGCACCATGCCCGCCCCGTACACGCTGGAGTACCGGACAATTGCCGCGGCATCGCCGAGCGTCTTGGCAATCCCCCATGCGCTGAGCACCTGCTGTTTTGCGTGGGTTACATCGCCCAACAAAAAAGCGGCAATTCCCTGCTCTCCCACGGCGCGGGACGCCAGTTGATAATGATGCTCGCGTTTGGCAAGATCTTCAACCATCACCCATGTGGTCCGAGCAATGGCTGCATCATAATTCGTCTCCACCATGCCACGGATCGTGAGAATGCGCAGGCGCGTCTCCGGGTCTTGCGCCTCGGGCTTCGTCAGGTATTGCGTGAGAGTCCAAATTAAAGTCGGTATGTCGCTGGTCCCCGATGTGGCGGGAATCTGACTGACATGCGCGTAAAGAGCTTTCGCCGCTTTGTGCTGTTGCACAAACACAAGCTCCGCTTGCCGATAGAGAGGCTCCGCCGCGATCCAATTGTTGAGCCAGGCTATCTCGTCCGCTTTTTTCAGCAAGGCCTCTGGCGAGTGTGGATCGGGAGCCGTCGCGAAGCGATACAAGCCCACGGCCAATGCCGCTACACAGATCACTGTAAAGCAGCCAAGGACGAGGACTAGAGAGAACCGCAAAGTCTTGCGAACAAACATCTTCATTGGGCGAGTCGCTCGCAATCTCTTAAACAGAAAACCCCCAACTGTCAGTACCTCCGTTAGAACCAGGACGTTAGTACCAGAAGACGACGGCCCCTTTAAAATCGCTTCAACCTTTTTTAGGGTTTCGTCTGCTTTTTTCCTGGTCAAATTGCTCGCCAGACGACAACATGTTGCCACTCCAGAGCCGCCTGCTTGGGTGAACAGACGACCCGCGTCAGCAGACACCCAGGCGGAACCACTTCCCTACCCTCGGTTTTCTGTATGTCAGGTCGCCCAAAGGCAGATTGAGCCTTCGGCCTAATTGAGAGGGGCGCGCAGCGAAGACGGTGTCAAGGCCGGCGTAAGCCGCCGCGAAGCGGTTGCCTTGACGCCGACGTGAGCGATAGCGCAGTTTAGAAGCGCGGGCGCTAGCCCGTCCCAAAGCCTTGAAAAAGATTTGATCTTAGGATTCGGCGGTAGCCGCACCTTGTTCTGACGAGATGCCGAGCCAGTCGCGGATCATGATTTTCTCGCGCTCGGGCACCTTTGGATCGAGCAATATCCGGTGTTGTTCTTGCCGCCATTCCTCAAGTTCTTTTTTCACGCGAGCAGCTTCGTCAGCTTCCCGTTCTAGTCGTTTTTGTTCTTCAGCTCGGTAAAGTTGGAAGGTCTCTCCTAAAAAACATTTAGGAACTGCGGTCAGAAGAAAGCCAATTGGGTTACTGATACGGCCAGTTCGGACCATGCTGCCCTTCTCCCGGATAAAATGAATGATTTCCTCATCTGTACAATCCGGTGCTGATTGGCGGCAACTTTGAGTGAGCCGATGAAGAACGTCATCATCGACAGAACCGAACTTGCTCAAGGCTTCATAGATTACTGCTGACGATGACGACGGTCTTTCTAATATTTTCCTTTCTTTTCCTAAAGGTGTGGGTGTTTCACACACAGGGGGTATGGGTGTGTTGCTCACAGACCCTGTAGGCGATTCGCTCATAGAGCCAGTAGGTGAATTACGTACAGGGGGTGTGGGTGAGTCACCCATAGGTCGAACAAATCGAACCCCACTAGTTCGAATTACCCAAATGAGTCCTGCAGCTTTCCTTCTTCGGAGAATTTCTCCGTACGAAAAGATCCGATAGGTCGTTCCGATGGAACTCGCGGTTTCGTGTGCCTTTGTCACCTCAAGGGCCAGCTTCTCGATAAGGCTCTGAACATTCTTCTTGCAGTTTGAGCGTTCCAGCTTGCAAAGAGAACTCATGCCGTTGTAGCCGATTGAGATCATGCGTGTATCGGGACTTTCAGGTCGGGCTGCATTCCACAACGAGAGATAGAGCAATTGCTCGCCGCTGGAGTGACCATCCTGGGCGACGACCGCGCGCCGTATTTTCTGCTGGCGTCCGACAAGTGAGCCGTCGAGTGTATCAGCCTTTCCTGTTGGCAAGCTCGGTACAGGGCGGCTAGACCCTATAGGTAACTTACCCTGAGGGTGACGAGCTAATACATCTTCTGTTTTACCTACACTCGTTTCAGGCGCAGACGCCGGTCGGGATTCCGAGTGCGCTCGACCTATAGGTAACTCACCCTCAGGGTGACGGTGGTCT
>PMSX01000346.1 GCA_003167495.1 Bryobacterales bacterium
CGTAATTTCTGGCAGAGAAGAAGGCTGACCCGTGGAACTGGCTTCCACCTGATTTCGTGATAGTGCTGATCACCGTGGGGCCCTTCTGATCCTCAGCGCTGAAATTGGAGAGCTGAATCTTGAATTCGGAGATAAAATCGGTATTCGGATTGACCGGCGTGTCGCAATTGCAGCCTGGGTCAGACACGTGGGCCCCGTCACCCACGATATCCAGAGAATTGCTCGGCAGACCATTGTAGGCGAAGGCGTTGTTAAGGGGGCTCTGACTCCCGCTGTCGCCATTCGCATTGATGCCAATGGTTTGACCGCTGTAATTGGCTTTATTCGAGGTGCCGTTGGAAATACTGAAGCCGGGCGCAATCTTAATGTACTCGGCGGCATTGCTACCCACTTGAACGAAATTTTGCAGTTCTTTGTCGGTCAGTGTCATCGACTTTTCGCCGGAATCCACTGGAACAATCTGGTCAAGTGTGCCCTCAATTGTGACGGTTTGGTTCGTATTGCCAACCTGCATCGTGACGTTCACGTTTTGCTTGTCGCCACCCAGCAGCGCGAGGCCTGGCAACTTCTCAGTCTTGAAACCTCTTGCGTCAACCGTAAGTTCGTAGGTGAAATCGCCAACCGAGACGGAAGCGAATGTGTAGTAGCCCGACGAATCGGTCACAGTGTTGCGAATCGAGTTTGACTTTTCTTCACGCAACGTGACGGTTGCATTCGGAATTACAGCTCCGGACGGGTCAGAAACGATGCCGGTTAGCGTTCCGAAAAGCGACTGCGCGTTAAGATCCGCCACAGCCAACGAAAGTAGGGCGCAGATAAGCGCAGAGAATGCATACGGTTTCATCATGGAACCTAGCGTTCGGTACATAGACCCTTTTCTTCCACCTGGAGTACTAGAAAACTAATTGAGTATAAGTAGATCGAAAGGTGGAGAGGAAGGGGTATAGGGTTAATTGCCAGCTAACGGCCTACGTTAACGGCGCAAGTCCCGCTTTATCAATCACGTTAACGGACGCCTCTGCGTACTATTGGGACGAAAGTTTGATATACTTTGCCCAAGCGTTCCAAATGTTATGTCCCCCGTTAGTACCCAGGCCAGCCAAGAGCGAGCTGAACTAGACGCGGTCCTGCAGTCTGGAATCTTCGACCGGGCGCCGAACCTCGCCAGTTTCTTAAAGTACGTGTGCGAAAAATATTTTGAAGGCGAGTCGGAGAATGTAAAAGAATATTGCATCGCCGTCGAAGCGCTGAATCGCCAGACTGATTTCGATCCCAAGAAGGACTCCATCGTCAGAGTAGAGGCGCATCGCTTACGAAGGCGCCTCTTTGAATACTATGCAGGTAAAGGCGCGTCTCACGCCATCCAGATTGAGATTCCCAATGGGCAGTACTCACCAAAATTCTGCCAGAAAGTCCACCTTGAAGAGAAACCCCTGCAAGCAAGGATCTTGATTGAGCCCCCGCGGGTGATCCACCGGGTGACAGAGGTGACCTCAGACATCAAGCAGCAAGGCCGCTGGCGTACCTGGTACTCGTTGGTTGCGATGGGTTTCGCATTCTTGTTGATATTCTCCGTCGCCGAAACTCGTTCACATCGGACTGCGGCTTCCGCGCTCGAAATCTGGCGGGGATCGTCCGTCGACCCGGTGCCGGGCGAGTTCCGGTTTTTGGCCGGCTACCACGGAGTTCCTTTCACAGACCGGCAAGGGCGAACGTGGCAACCGGATACGTATTTCGAAGGCGGCGTTTCCGTTCCGCTACCGGACGATCGGCGGCTTCAAGGCTTGCCCGACCCCAAATTCGCCAAGAGCCGCCGCGAAGGCGCCTTTCGCTACGCAATCCCGGCACGGCAGGGTACCTATGAAGTGCACCTGCACTTTATCGGTACAACGCCTGGCGATCCTTCCGACCCCGCTTCATTACCGTTATTTCGAGTGTCTGTGAATGGTCAGGCCGTTCTGGATCTCTTTGATCCCATTTCAGAGGCTGGCGGGTTTGACCGTCTGCATTGCCGGGTCATTCGTGACGTTTCTCCGGCGAAGGATGGCAAGATTCATCTGGCTTTCGAGGCGACATCAACGAAGGCGTTTGTCAACGCTGTGGAGGTTTTATCTTCTGAACCTGGCAGGGTACGGCCAGTGCGAATCGTTGCCGCGAAATCGTCCGTGGTGGATTCGGACGGCTCGGTCTGGATGGCAGATCAGG
This sequence comes from Bryobacterales bacterium, assembly GCA_003167495.1. GTDB lineage: Bacteria > Acidobacteriota > Terriglobia > Bryobacterales > Bryobacteraceae > Bog-105. The sequence goes on from PMSX01000346.1 coordinate 2,206, forward strand.
ATGTGCAGGGGGGAGTTTTGGTCGAGCGCCGCGACAGCATTCAAGACGCCGGTTTGAAGATGTTATTCGCAGGCGAGCACTACGGCAATTTTTCATATCACATTCCGATGCCAGCGGGGCGCTATCGCGTGAAACTCTATTTCGCTGAAACGTTCTTCGGCAGCAAGCTTCCCTACGCGGGCGGATCCGTGGGTGCGCGTTTGTTTAATGTGTTCGCCAATGGAGTGGCGCTGTTGCGGGATTTTGATGTAGCCAAGGACGCGGGTGGCCCGAATCGCGCCACAGTCAAGACGTTTGAGAATATTGAGCCCAATGCGCAGGGCAATATTGTCTTAGAATTCGTTCCGCTGCGAAACTACGCGGAAGTGAATGCCATTGAAGTGGCTCAAATAAACTGAGATTCGGTGATGGATTATGCGTCTCCGCCGCCGATCAGAGCGCTTGTTTTAACGGCTTTGCTGGCCGCTTCGGCTTCGTTCGCGGTCGATACAAAAGCAGACTCCGTAACAATCCGCAAGCTGCTGGCCGACGCGTCGGGTATCGGTCTACCGGTCGGAGCGGCCACGCCGGCGTTCAAGCTCAAAGATCAGAACGGCCATGAGCAGGACTTTGCATCGCTGTCGGGCCGAAGTGGCTTGGTTTTGGTATTTTTCCGTTCGGCCGATTGGTGAGTGTATTGCCGGGGGCAACTGGTCGAGTTGCAACGAGATCAGCAGGTTTTCCAGCGCGCGGGCTACGGACTTGCGGCCATTAGTTATGACGGTGAGGCCGTGCTGCATGAATTCGCTTCAAGAAAAGGCATTACGTTCCCGCTGCTGTCAGACCATGAATCAGCCGTCATCCGCGCGTTCTCCGTCGCCA
>PMSX01000065.1 GCA_003167495.1 Bryobacterales bacterium
GACACGGCATACGAAATCACCCCGTATATTCCAATGACCCCCAGCACAAGGGCCATCGCGCCCGCAATCCCCAGCATGACGAGCGTGAAGGACGTTCGCGCGAGCGATTGATCGTAGATTTCCTGCATCGTCTGGACTGAGGCCAGCGGCAGGCTCGCATTCACCGACCAAACCGCGTGTCTGACCTCATTGAGGAAGCTTTCGTTCCCGGCCCGATCACTGCGGACAGCGAACGTCACGGTTCGCACGGCTCCCAGTGAGCCGGGCCCATAGAGATCGCCCATCATCGAAGGCCAGTACACGGTGGCCGGCGCTGGCTCGTGAACGCCGTTTTCGCGAACATCCTGTACCACGCCGATCACTTGCCACCACTTGCCATACGGCCGGAATCGCTTTCCTATGGCTGCCGAGGGCGTCCCCCACAACTCGCGTGCGAGATTCTCAGAAATCAGAGCAACAGGCCGCAGGTCGTAGATGTCGGTCCATGTTAGTTCGCGGCCCGCAACCATTCTTGCCCCCGCCGTCTGAAAGAAGCCGGGCGAGACATTCTGGAAGAGCCGGAGTGGCTGATTCTCGTCGGCAGGGCTTGTTTTGCCCTCGGCGAAGATCATGTCCCAACCTCCGTCGAACCCTTCCATGGGCATGGAACTGGCGAAAGCAACCGACGTCACGCCTGGAATCGCGGAGAGTTTATCGACAATGTCGTTCTGTATGCGCGTGACTCGTTGTGGTTCCTTCACTAGTGATTCCGGAATGGCAATGCGCATCGTCTGAAGGTGCTCGGCATGAGTGAATCCCGGCTCGACCTTTCGCAAAGCCTGGAACGTGCGAATCATGAGCCCGGCGCATACCAGCAGCACCATAGCCATAGCCACCTGCGCCACAACCAGGACATTGCGCGTTTGATGGCGTTCCCGGCTGTCGCTTGCTGTCCGTCCGGCGCTCCGTAGAGCGGCCGAAATCTGCGGCGCGGCGTATTTCAGAGCAGGGATCAAGCCGAAGATTAGACCCGATACGAGTGAGAGGGCAACAGTAAACCAGAGCGCCCACGCATCAAGGGAAATCTCGTTCAAACGTGGTAGATTCACCGGGCCCAGAGCCACCAACAGGCGCAGGCCCTCATAGGCGAGTCCTACGCCCAGTACCCCGCCCATCAGTCCCAGCAACACACTTTCCAGCAATAGCTCTCGAACGATTCGCCCCCAGCCCGCGCCGAGTGCCGCGCGAATGGCCAGCTCCTGCCGGCGAGCTTCCGCCCGCACCAATAACAAATTCGCTACGTTCGCGCAGGCGATTAGCATCACGATGCCGATGGTTCCCATCACCACCCACAGCACGTTGCCAACGTTGCCGGTCACTTCTTGTTTCAGGGGACGAATGTCCGGCGTAATTTTCCAGTTCTCATAAAACCGCGGATTCGTACCCGGGCCATTCGACCAGGAATCCATCCAGATCGGTATCAGTCGCTTGATGTCGGCATTGGCTTGCGTGACCGTGACTCCGGGCTTGAGCCGCGCGATGCCACGATAGCCGAAGCCGGCCAGGATCAATTTGCTCCGATCGAACGAGAGCGGCACAATCAAATCGGCATCCTCAGTCATCAGTCGGAAGCCCTTCGGCATAACGCCGGCGATTTCCTTCGGGCGCGAATCAACCATGATTGTGCGTCCTATGGCGGATCGCTGTCCGCCAAAGCGCCGCTGCCAGTAGCCGTAGCTGAGCATCAGGTTTTCTGGAGCGTGTGGATCCTGATCGTTGCGCGAGAGCCAGCGTCCGGCGGCAGGGGGGACGCCAAGTGCTTCCAGCACACCATCGCTGATGGCAACACTGCGGACTTCTTCCGGTTCGCCTAGGCCTGTGATATTGGCCGTGCTAGGAGTCCAAACGCCCAACGATTGAAAGGTCCTGTTGTGCTCGGCATAAGTAAAGTACATGGATGCCGACAAACGGAAGCCGTCGGAGACACTGGCTATTCCCGCGGCGCCTGGAGCGGCTTGCCGGAGTGCCACGAGTTCTTCTGCCTTCGGATATGGCAGCGGCTTCAGCAGCACGCTATTGACAACGCTGAAGACCGCCGTGTTAGCGCCGATGCCAATCATGAGCGTCAGCAAGGCAACGGCCGTGAACATGCGGTTATGACGCAGCGTGCGCAGAGTGTAGCGAACATCGTGGCCTACGCTATCCAGGAGAGCGATTGTGTTCATGGTATAAATCTCTTCTCGAACTAGCGTGCTGTTCCCGAACTTCCGCCGGGCCGCCTCACAAGCTTCGTTATATTGCATTCCTCGGGCAAGATTTTCATCTGTCTCGATCTGGACGTACGACTCGATCTCTGCGAGCCGCTCTCGATCCCACTTCGACCTTCGAAAAAAACGCCAAAAATCCATCGCCTTACTCCACGGCCGGCTTCAGAATGCGGCCTATGGCTTGCACCACTTGCTCCCATCGCGTCGTCTGCGCGATGAGTTCTTTTCGCCCCGCCGCCGTCAGCCGGTAGTACCTGGCCTTGCGATTATTCTCCGAGGTCCCCCAGAAGGATGCGATCCAGCCGCGATTTTCAAGCCGGTGCAAAGCAGGGTACAACGAGCCATGTTCCACCTGGAGCACATCCTCCGAGCCGTGCTCAATCGCGTACGCAATTGTATGCCCGTGAGCTGGTCCTAACACTAGCGTTTGAAGGACTAGCATGTCTAAGGTTCCCTGCAACATTTCACTTTGCAGGGGGGATTCGTGCCGGGGCATAGATTCAATATACTCCAGTCGATGATCTATTGGAAGAAATATTTTGGCGATTTCGCAGCCAATTTATAGGCAGATTGTTTAGATCGGTGGTCTACTGATGCATTTCCTGCGAGCGGGGGCTTCTTTGGGCGCTGACCGATGCTGAGGCTGGAGCCAAACGTGGCGGGTGAGCGCTTAACCGTTAACGCCACAGCCATATTCAGAACGAGTAGGCTACCAAAACAGTGTGTTTCAGCTCCAATTCTCCATAGTCCGGCAGTGAACCCACCGGCAACCCTTCATTCGAAACCTCTACTCTTATGAACAATTGGCTCCCTGGTTTGGCACGCAGCGCGGTCAGCGAAATCCGGATTTCGCAGGCATCTTGCAGCGCGGCTTGCACGGCGCCCGGCGTCAGTGAAGAAGACACTTCAACGTCTTGGCCGCGCAGGCGAAGCTTGATTGAGAACTCCTCAGCCATATTGTTGCGAATCTGTACGTTCAGCTCCATACCATCGAACTTTTGTTTCGATTCGCCTTGTCCGAGCCACAAATACAGATTCTGACCATCGCTGCCGTATCGCAATTCTTCGATGGGCGGCCTCTGGCTGTGCATTGGGCCAGAAGTGTGGTCGGCACGGTAGCGTCCAGCGTTGGCCCATTCGGCATGCGAAGTCTGCTTACCGTCAATCACTGGCTGGATCATGCCCGCCGGACCGCGATGTGGCGGCTGATGCGCTTTGAGCAAACTATGGGCCAGCGTCTCCGGCACGGGATCGCCGAGTAAGCGATAGACATTGGCCAAATGACTGCGAAACAAGCTGTCGAATTCGCCGCGGCTATCCGCCGAATGCTCGGGGCCATACCACCAACACCAGTCGCTGCCCTCGGCAACCATCAGCTCTTCCCATGCCAAGCGCCTGTTCTCGGGCGTCGCGCTTGTCGCTTTATCGAATCTGCGCCGTGCTTCGAGCAACAGCTCCCACGCTCTATTGTCTTCCTCCGCGCCAATCCAGATATCAAAGTTGCCGTCGATCCACGATCCTGGAAAAATTCGCTGCAGGTGCACCGGGTCCGCACCTTCCAGAGCCTCGGTGATTGTGACGGCTTGCAGTTTCGGATCTTCCGAAATGCGCCGGTATAGGGCGCGCAGAAACGGCCGTCCATTTCCCCGGTAACGCTCCCATGCATTCTCGCCATCGAGAATAATGGGTACCGTCGCCTCGTGGCCCAACCTGAGCATTCCGTCGCAGACTTTGTGCAGTTCGCGGACGAAATGATCTGCCGCTTCTTCCGCGTCCATGCGCGCATATACAACGCCAATCAATTCGCACAGCCGGTGGTCGCGGAACAAGACATGAATCTTTTGGTCGCCGCGCTGCCAAAGATAGGGCCGGTATTTGTCTTCGGGGGCTAATTCGTGCCCTAGGGTTCGCTCCAGCACTCCGTCGTCTGTAGCGGTCCACAGAAATCCAGCTTCGGCCGCTCTGGCCAGAACCTCATCCGACACCGCACCCTCCGGAGGCCATAACCCGCGCACCGCTACACCGATCGCGCGTTCCAGATAGCTTTTTGCTTCGGTCATCTGAGCTGATGCGTCACCAGGATAGGCGAATTGGGCCGGCAAAGCCACATAGGGGTGCGCTACATCCGCAATATTTGAATCGCAGAGTAACGGCAGAATGGGGTGGTAGAACGGCGATGTAGCTACCTCTATCTGTCCGCGCGCGGCGGCTTGACCGTATGCTGCGAGTACTTTTCCCAGAAGTTCTTGCTGTTTGCGGCCCAGGAGTTGCTGGTCTTCCAGCGTGAAATCGTGGCCCTTTTCCTTGAGAGCGTTTATCTCTGCATCATGGGCTAAATACTCCTCGTCGAACCAAGCCAATTGCGAAAATACCTGCAGGTCGCGAATCATGGGTGCGGTGAAGGCGCCGACCAGCCGGCCCGGAATGTGGCCGTTGTGCCGCATCCGGTACCACAATTCCGCATAGCACGGATAGCGATGAATCACCCGCTGCTCGTTCGCGCGGAACGAGAAGCTGAGCAGAAACTCCTTTTCTTCGTCGGTCAGCAGTTCTGCTTCTTTCAAAGTCACATCCAGAAAGCGGTCTTTCGCTTTGCCGGCGGCATACTCGCCCAGCTGAAGCAATAACGATGGAACTAGGTTGAACGTTTGCCGTATGCTGGGGAACTCTTCGAGGATTTGGACCATGCCGTAGTAATCCTTTAGGGCGTGCAGCCGGACCCACGGTAAACGGTACTCGCCGCTCACCAAATCCCGATAGAACGGCTGATGCATGTGCCACAGGAAACAAAGTTTGATTCGCGCCATTTTCGTTGATTCACTCGCCTGAAATTAGACTGGTTAACAATAAAAGATTGCCTGTTTGAAGTTATGAGCCAAACCGCCGTCCGCCGAAGATCTCCGCTTGCCCTGGTAGCCGTTCGCCTGATGTCCTTTCTGGCGGTGCTGGGTCCTGGCTTCATTACCGCCAACGTGGATAACGACCCCGGCGGAATCCTCCAGTATTCGCAGGCCGGCGCGCAATTTGGCTACCAACTTCTCTGGATGCTCATTCCTACAACGGTGGCACTGATCGTAGTGCAAGAGATGGCAGCCCGCATGGGCGCCGTTACGGGCAAGGGCTTGTCCGATTTGATTCGCGAGGAGTTTGGCCTCCGCGCGACATTTTTCACGATGCTTGTACTGGGCATCGCGGACTTTATCAATATCGTTTCAGAGTTCGCCGGACTGGCATCCGGAATGGGAATCTTCGGTGTTAGTAAGTATATCGTGGTTCCCATTGGCGCTGTCATGGTATGGACGCTGATTGTACGCGGACGTTACAAGCCGGTGGAGCGAGTGCTCATCGTTGCCTCTCTCATTTATTTCGCGTACCCGGTTTCGGCATTTTTCGCGAAGCCGGATTGGGATCTGGTTCTGAAGCAGACGGTGATGCCCACCTTGAGCAGCCAACCCGAATATTTAGCGGCCATTATCGGTCTCGTGGGTACCACCATCACGCCTTGGATGCAGTTCTACTTGCAGGCTGCGGTGGTCGAAAGAGGCGTCGATACGCGGCACTATTCAATGTGCCGCCTCGATGTCGTTGTTGGCTGCATTGTCACTGACGTGATTGCCTTCTTCATCGTGGTGGCTTGCGGCGCTACGATCTACCACACAAATCACCCGGAAATTACCGATGTCGCTCAGGCCGCCGTCGCCCTGGCGCCGTTCGCCGGCAAATTCGCTTCGCTCCTTTTCGCCGTTGGACTCATTAATGCTTCGTTGCTTTCGGCCGCGATTCTGCCGCTCGCCACGTCCTACAACATTTGCGAAGGTTTGGGGTTCGAATCGGGCGTCGACAAGCGCTTCTCCGAAGCCCCGATCTTCTACTGGCTGTATACGTTCCTGGTTTTTGGCGCGGCCGCGGTTGTTTTGATCCCCAATCTGCCTTTGTTGAAGTTGATTCTGTTTTCGAATGTGGCGAACGGTATATTGCTGCCGTTTGTGGTTGTTTATATGCTGCTGCTTGTGAACCGGCCGCGCCTGATGGGAACATTCAAGAACAAGCCGTGGCAAAACTGGGTTGCTTGGTCTACGGCAGCGATCATGATCACCTTGACCGCTGTATTCATCTACAACACGATCAGGGATATGGGAAAAACCTGACGCTGAACTATCGGTCCGCGAACGCACTCTCTTGCAGAGGTTTCGCCGGATGTGTCCGCTGTGTCATTCGAAACGAGTGCGCCGTTCGCGCCGCCAGCCGCTTGATGTTCTGCTGCTGATTTTATTGGCCAAGCCGATGCGTTGTCGGACCTGCTCCTACCGGTATTACCTCTGGCCGTGGAGTAAGCTCAAAGCAAGCGTACCCCCTGACCCGCAGAAACTGATACTTCGCAAACCGCACGAGCAGTCTGCCGCCGCTGGAAAACCGTAAGCTAGCGGCTCTTTCAGTCACCATTTTCCGCATTTATTTTTCTTCTCCCAACTACCTGAAACCACTGCCCTTGGCCGTCTCCCCCCGCCGTCCTATCTGCGCGACGCTTCGCCGCAAGCTATTCTCAAACAGGCGCCGATTCTTTCT